>JANLPZ010000133.1:0-40260 GCA_031367535.1 Gemmatimonadaceae bacterium | reverse complement strand
GTTGGCCCGTGCCTGCATGTGTGAGGGCCCGAAGGCATCCCATCCGGGCCGGCAGGCAGTGGTGAGGAAAACGCCGACAGCGAGGAAAGCGGCGAAGCGGGTGGAGCGGCGAAGGCGGGTCACTGCGCGCAAGTTAGTCCGGCCTCGAGCGGACTCCGGTCAGGAGCGTGTGTGATCCGCTGAACTCGCTGCATCCCCTTGAAGGCGCGGGTCGCGAGGCGTAGTTTCAGGGTTCCGGCGGCTGCAAAGTGGCCGGGAAGTGCTGCCCCTTGGTGTAACTGGCAACATGTCTGATTCTGGATCAGAAGAGTCCTGGTTCGAGCCCAGGAGGGGCAATACGGAAAGCCCGGCGGTGCCTGCACTTAGGCGCCGCCGGGTTTTGCATTTATGACGCTGGTCACATCTCGTCACGAAGTGTATTGCCAGAGTCACGAGCGCGGCATATCCACGCGCGTGAGGGTGCGCTTGCCATGTACGATGGCGGGTGAGCGTTGCGGTGGTTGTGAGCGCTGCCGCAGAGCGGCTCGGGCGCTTGCTGGCTTTGGGTGATAATGCCGGCACTGCGTCAGCCGGTTGTTGCACCTGTTGACCGGTCGCGGTTTGGGTGCATGGCCCCACCGAAGGGCTGGTGCCGTCGGGTCGCACATGCGTTTGACCGCGCGATGCTGGCCAGCCCGCAGACGCCGCAGACCGAGGCGCCGTGCACCGCCCGCAATGGATGCTGGCGTCAGCTGTACCGGGCCCTGCCGACAACGCACGTCCGACCTCTATATTCGCGCAGACGGGTCTGTCCGCTTCCTCTCGCCCCACGAGCTGCCGTGCCGACCGACTCGCTCCACGACCGGCTGCAAGCCACCCTTGGGACCGCGTACACGCTGACGCGTGAGCTGGGCGGCGGCGGCATGAGCCGCGTCTTCCTCGCCCGCGACGTAGCGTTGCAGCGCGACGTGGTGGTGAAGGTCCTGCACCCCGACCTCGCCGCCGGGCTCTCCGCGGAGCGGTTCACGCGCGAGATCCAGCTCGCCGCGAGCCTCCAGCAGGCGAACATCGTCCCGTTGCTCTCGGCCGGCGCGACCGACGGGCTGCCGTACTACACGATGCCGTTCGTGAAGGGACGCTCGCTCCGCGAGCGGCTCGCGCGCGAGGGCGCCGTCCCCATCACCGAGGCGATCTCCATCGTCCGGGACGTGGCGCGGGCCTTGGCCTACGCGCACGCAGAGGGTGTGGTCCACCGCGACATCAAACCCGAGAACATCCTGCTGTCGGGCGACGCGGCGGTCGTGACCGACTTCGGCATCGCCAAGGCCTTGGCCGCGTCCAAGACCCAGTCGCCCGGCGGCACGCTGACGCAGGTGGGCACGAGCATCGGCACGCCCGCGTACATGGCGCCGGAGCAGGCGGCGGGCGATCCGGCGACGGACCATCGCGCTGATCTCTACGCGTTGGGGTGCATCGCGTACGAGTTACTCACGGGGGCCGCGCCGTTTGCCGGCCGGCCGACGCACCAGCTTTTCGCCGCCCACCTGACCGAAATCCCGGCGCCGGTCGCGAGCGCGCGACCTGATGCGCCCCCCGCACTCTTAGCGTTGGTGATGCGCTGCCTCGAGAAGGACCCCGACCAGCGCCCGCAGAGTGCGCGTGCGGTGCTCGACGCACTGGACGGTGCGGGCACCGGGAGTGTGACCGCCACGCGCCCAGCGCGGCGAGCCAAAGGTGGGCGCCGGCCGGCCGCGCTCGCCGCGGCGGCGGTTGCTGTCCTCGCCCTCGGCGCGGCGGTGGCAGCGTACGGCGGGCGGGCGTTCCTCTCACGCGGAACTACTGCCAGCGCGGCGCCGAGCACCGACCGCGGCATCGCCGTGCTCCCCTTCGAGAACCAGGGCGACTCGGCCGACGCCTACTTCGCCGACGGCGTCACTGACGCCGTGCGCGGCAAGCTGACCGCGCTCTCCGGCTCGGGGCTCGCCGTCATCGCACGCGCCACCTCGGTGAGCTACCGCGGAACGACCAAGACGCCGGCCGCCATCGCCCGTGAGCTCGGCGTCCGCTACCTGCTCACCGGCACCGTGCGCTTCGCCGGCGCGGGTGACGCGCGCCGCGTGCAGGTGAGCCCCGAGCTCGTGGAGGTCGCCGCCGGTCACGCGCCCGCGAGCCGCTGGGCGGAGCCGTTCGATGCGGCAATCAAGGACGTCTTCGCCGTGCAATCCGACATCGCCGGCCGCGTGGCGACCGCGATGCAAGTCGCTCTGGGCAGTGCAGCGAAGGCGCAGCTTGCCGAGGCGCCGACGCGCGACCCCGCCGCGTACGACGCCTTCCTGCGGGCCGAGGCGATCCGGAACGGGAGCCTGAACGACCCGCGCTCGGCTCGGCGGGCACTCGCTGCGTACGACGAGGCGATCCGGCACGACAGCACGATGGCGCTCGCCTGGGCGGGACGGGCGAGTGCGGCGAGCGCACTCTATGGCAACTCGACGCCCACGCCCGAACTGGCGCGCACGGCACGCACGGCCGCCGAGCAGGCTGTCGCGCTCGACGCCAGCCGGAGCGAGGGTTATGCCGCCCTTGCAGGCTACCATCGGCTGGTCAGCAATGACCCTGGTCAGGCGCTCGCCGCCATCATACAGGCGCGCGCGCTCGCCCCTTATGACGCGGGCGTCCGGGTCTCGGCATCTCTGGTCGAGGGGGATCTGGGTCAGCTCGACGCCGCCCAGCGCGACCTTGCGGAGGCGGGACGCCTCGACCCGCGCAACGCCCGCATCTGGGCTTCGCAGACCACCCTGCTGCTCCGCCTCGGGCAGGTGGCCGGCGCTCGCGTCGCCGCCGACCACAGGCTCGCGCTCACGCCGGCAAGCCCGCAGGCAATCCTGCACCGCGTGGTGGTCGAGGTGGTGGCGGGCGACGTCCCGGCCGCGCGCCTAGTGCTCGCGCGCGCGATGCCCGACGTCCCACGAGACGCGCTCTTGGCGTACGTCAGCGCGTACTTCGACCTCGGCTGGCTGCTCGACGCCGACCAGACGCGCCTAGTGCTCACGCTCGGGCCGGACGCCTTCGATGGGGACCGGGGGCAGATGGCCATCGTCCGCGCGCAGCTCTTCGGTTGGCAGGGCGACACGACACGTGCACGCGCCTGGGGCGACTCCGCTGCGCGCGAGTTCCTTCTGCAGCTTCGCGCTGTCCCGACCGACGCACAGCGGCACGTCTTGCGCGGTCTCGCGCTGGCGTACGCCGGGCACGGGCAGCAGGCCCTCGCCGAGGCCGAGCGCGGACTCGCGTTGCAGGCCCCGACGGCAGCGGGGCGCGAGTCACTCGACTATGCCTACTTCGCCTACGTCGCCGCGCGCACGGCGCTCCTCGCGGGTGACCGGGAGCGCGCCCTCACCTGGCTTGCCGCAGCGCGCCGGGCGCACTACTTCGCGTCTCCGGCTTGGCTGCGGGTGGAGCCCACCTGGGCCCCGCTCCGGAGCGACCCGCGCTTTGCGGCGCTCGCGAAGGACGGGACCGCGGCGCGCTGAGGCGCCAAGCCGGCCGGGCCGAAGCCCAGTCACACATTGTTTCTGCTCAGCCACATTCTGGATCAGAAGAGTCCAGGTTCGAGCCCTGGAGGGGCAATGTCAAAGGCCCGATCGCCGATGCGGCGGTCGGGCCTTTGACGTTTTGCTGTGCCACGCGCTACCTGTACTTCACGCCCCGGAGATAGGCGACACTCTGCGGCGCATTGTGGACAGGGTCGGTGGTTTCGTCCTCGACATAAAACTCCGTGAACCCGTCACGCTCTGCCGCCTGCAGCAGCGCGGGCCAGTCCACCTGACCGGCACCGATCGGAACCTTCAGCGAGTCCGCAATCCCGCCGGCGAGGGACCCGCGCGGCACGCCAGGTTTCATGTCCTTGATGTGCATCAGCTTGAAGCGACCCGGGTACTTGGCGATCAACCCCACAGGGTCCTGGCCGGGCAGCCATGTCCACAGCACGTCCATCTCGAAGCTGACCAGCGACGGATCGGTCTCCTTGATGATCAGGTCGAGCAATGTTCCGTCACCGTGCGGCACCGGCTCGTAGCCGTGGTTGTGATAGAAGAACTTGAGGCCCGCCGCCTTCAGTGTTTTCCCGAAGGCGTTGAAGTCCGTCACGGCCTGGCGGGCGTTGGCGGGTGTGAAGCCGGTCGAGTCATGCGGGTACCACGCAATGCCGACATACTCCGCACCGAGCGCCTTGGCGTCGGCGATCACGCTGTCAGGCTTGTTCTTCAGGTCATCGTAGCCCACATGCATCGACGTGGCCTTCAAGCCGGCCGTGCGCAGCGCCTCGGCGAACTCCGCGCGCGACTTGCCGTAGAGGCCTGCGGTCTCGACGTGTGTGAAGCCCATGCCACGAACCGTCGACAGCATCGCCGGGACATCTTTCGAGAGCGTACGAAAACTCCACAACTGGACCCCGAGCGGTGCACGGAAGTCACCGGCGACAGTCGCGGACGGCACTGCAGTTGCCGTCGAATCAGCAGGTTTCGCTTGCGGCCCTCCGCACCCGCTCATCGCGAAGATCAGAGCGCAGGCGAGCGGCAATTGAATAGCAAGGGACGACTTCATCGGGAACGGCTCCTGGGTCGCGTGGGTGTAGCGATGCGCATTTCGGTGACAGCGCACTCTTTCCCCACGAATTTGTGCACTGTCACCGAATTTCTGCGTTTCAAGGGGTCGGCGCACTTGAAATAACGTACCGCGACGGACTCGTCAGTCGACCGCTGCGCCGCGTATCCCGAGGCGCTCGACAACGCCCGTCATCGTCGAGAGCAACGAGGCTTGCTGCTCCGCACTGAGATGCCCGAACGCTTCGGCATCGTTGTCGTCAGCCAGCGCGGCGAGCGTTGGGACGAGGCGTCGCCCCGACGCCCGCAAGGTGATGCTCTGCGCACGACCATCCCGCGTGTCGCCGAGAACTGACACGAAGCCCTTCGCGACCAGGCGGTCGATGAGCTTCGAGATCGCGCCCCGCGACTGTCCGATCCTTCCTGCCAGTTCACTCGGCTTGATGCCGTCATTGTCGAAGAGGGCGCGCAGGACGACCCACTCCGCGACGGTGACGCCATGCTGTTCCACCTTCGCCTTGAACGCCTGCGACACATGATTCGAGACGACCCGGAGCCAGTAGCCCAGGTGCGATCCGAGGTCGCTCACCGCATCTCGCTCCGAAGGTGTCTGGCGCGAACCGGTTCCACGCGTGCCTGCACGCGAGACGCTATTGCGGGAAGAGCTCGACATGGGTTTCCGCCGTGCGGCCAAAGTAGGCGACGCGCTTTCCGAGGAACGACACCATGTACCCCGCGCAGCCTGCGGCCTGCAGCTTCGCATTGAATCCGGCATAGGTGTAGCCGTGCGCCTTGGTCTGGGCCTCTCGCACCGCGCGCTCGATATCGGTTGCGTTGAACGAGGCTGCGACGGGTGCGGCCAGTGTCCGCATCTCGAGTTGCACGGTCTCACCGCTTGCCTGAAAGAACGTCGATGTACTCCGTCGGTAGTCGACGTCGTATCCCTCGAACCCGGCGTTGATGAGGGTGCCGACGATGGTGGGGAAGTCCATCGTGCCCGCAAATGCGGCGTCCAGGCATTTCCGCGCGATCGCGGTCAGGTCCTCGTGCATGTCGATGTGTCCTCGCCGTGCGGTGGCAGGATAACTCGCGCCGTGCGCGCGGCGCCGAGCAAGTAGTTTCCTAGGCAACCAAAAATGTGGAAACGTGACCTTGAGATCAAGAGCTCGATGCCGGTTCGACGTGAGGCCGTGGTTTCAAGGACTCTGACCCCATGACATTTCAAGGACTCTGACCCCTTGAAGGGTTGTTATTGTGCAGGTTCATCAATCGGTTCGCAATCTCGAAGGCAGGCCAGCCCATCGACACGTCCGCGCACTACCGGAGGAGCCTGACGCCGGCCGAACCAGATGACCGCGGTCTCGCCGCCAAAATCATCGCGATCGCGACTGCCCTCCGATTCATCGTCGCCGCGTTCCTGCCGCTTGGCATCGACGAGTCGTACGCCGCCGTCGTGTCGCGCCAGCTCTCGCTGAGCTGGTTCGACCATCCGCCCGCCGTCTTCTGGATCGCACACGCCGCCGCGGCGCTTGGCGGCGAATCACCGATCGCGCTGCGCTGGCCGTTTGTGCTGCTCTTTGCGCTCACCTGCTGGATGCTGTTCCTGCTTACCACGCGACTCTTCAGCGCGCGCGCTGGCGTGTGGGCCGTCGTCGCCGCGCAGCTGATCCCCGTGTTCAGCTTGAGCGCCGGCAGCTGGGTGCTGCCGGACGGTCCGCTGCTTTGCGCGAGTGTGGCCGCAGCGCTCGCGCTTTCGTACGCCATTCCTGTCGCCGCTGACGATGACGTGAGCACGGCGCCATCATCGCGCTGGTGGCCGTGGCTCGCGCTCGGTTTCGCACTCGGCTGCGCGGGACTCTCGAAGTACCACGCCGCAGTGCTCGGCGCAGGCGTCGCGATTTTCATGCTGTCGGACGCATCCGCACGACGCTGGATCACGCATACGCAGCCATACGTCACCGTGCTTGTCGCGATCGCGTGTGTGATTCCCGTCTTCGTCTGGAACGGACAACACGACTGGATCTCGTTCCGCTTTCAGGCCGGAAGAGCATCAGGTCACGGCAATCCGCTCACCGCGCTGCTGCAGAACATTGCGGGACAGGCGGGCTACATCCTGCCGTGGTTCTGGGTGCCGATGATCGTGCTCCTCGCACGCGGTCTCCGCGCCGGCCCTCGCGATCGAGCGACGTGGTTCTGCTGCTGCCTCGGCGCACTGCCGATTCTGGTCTTCACACTCGCGTCACTTGGTGGACGGGCCGGACTGCCGCATTGGCCAGCCCCGGGATTCTTCATGCTGTTGCCGCTGCTCGGCGCGGCCGTCGCGCGCTGGGAAGTGCGCGTGCCGGACGTGGCCTTGCGTCGCATGCGACTCGCCGGTGTCGTCTATGTCGCACTGCTGACGATCGTCGTGTCACATGCCGCGACCGGATGGATGACGCGCATCGTGCCATCGCTGCATCGGGCGGATCCGGCGTTCGAACTGCTCGAGTATCGCTCGTTGCGCGACACGCTCAATGCCCGCGGATTGCTCACGCCAGCGAAGTTCATCGCCACCACCGACTGGCTGCGCGGCGCGAAGATCGGGTACGCGCTGGGTCCGACGCGACCCGTGCTCGTGTTCAATGCCGACGCTCGACACTTTCCGTTCACATCCGATCTGCGGTCGCTGCAAGGTACGAACGGCGTCCTCCTGATGCGCATCGCCCGCCACGAATCCGAAGTCGAGATGTGGATCGCGGCGCAGGAGTATGTGACGATGTTCGACACACTGCACTTCGAGGGCACGGTGCCTGTGCTGCGTGGTGCGGACACGGCGCTGACTCTCGGCGTGTTCCGAGCGGTGCATCTGAGTGGCACCTGGCACGGGTCGCCATTGAAATGAACCGCTGAACCGTACCAATCAATCGAACCTGCGCACTGCACTGTGCAGGTTCAGCGGCGGTTCTTCGACGGACGCAGGTACAGACTGAGCGATCCGAACGACAGCTTCGCCTTCATCTGGATCAGCGTGTGATCGGCATCGTCGCTGAACCAGAGTTCGGCCTGTCCGCCTTCCGAGAAAATACCGGACGTCCGAATCGTCGGCTTCACCACGATGGTATTGAACGTACCGGCGGGCACCGTGATCGACTCCTTGCGCAGTACCTGAATTGTGACGGGATTCGCGCTCGGTCGGAAGTACCTGTTGAACGTCAGGGTCTGGCCGACTTCGAGCTTGAGTGTGCGCACGAAAAAAATGAAGGCAGCATCATCGAGCGGCTGCGCCACGGTCGGCGCACGTTCCTTCCCGCGCTCGAGCACGATCGATTCCGACGGATAGAAGTCGTAGTGCCGACTGTAGTGTTTCGGCCCTTCGTTCAGGTCCTGCGTAAAACGCATGCTGAGCATCTTCGCGGCGTCGAACCAGCTTTCCATCACATCGTGGACGCGGAAGAATGGAATGCCGCCGTTGATCTCGTAGCGCAGGCGCATCACTTCGTGCCCGCGGATCGAATCGGGTCCGGTCACCGACAGTGATCCGCTGCCCACCGAGATCACGCCGAACTTGAGGTCATATTCGTTGTAGTCGCCAGCGCGGAACGGCAGGTGCGTCGTGACTGACTGCGCCTGCACTGTGCGCGGCAAACCGAGCGGTATCAGCGACAGGAGCACGAGCGCGGCGCGTGCGATCGGGGATCGTCCGCTGCCCTGATCGCGTGGCCGACTGCGTCGCTCGAGTCGCTTGGGCAACAGCAGGAACACCGCGCAGCACCAGATCAGCGCGGCACTCAGGCGCGTGACGAGCGATGCGAGCGAGCGCTGGGGCGGAACGCCACGTGGCACGGGAACGCCGACGCTGCGAATCACGGGATTCAGGTACAACGTGCCGCCAGCTGACTTGGCGACCACGCGTGCGTAGTGATCGGCCGGCGTGAGCACATACGTGATTTCATTCGCGGTCTCCCGTTGCACTCGCGACAGCCCTGCATCAGTCACCACGCGGATACTCTCCATGTTCTGGTCGAATCGCGTGGTGATCGTGTCGCCGCGAACCTCGACTGCGTCGAGCCGAGCGGGAATTGCCGCGCCGTTGCCGGCCACGACGTACATGTCGCCCCGCCGCAACGCGTCGAGTATCGCGGCGGGCGCGCGTGTCGGTGCATTGACCATCGTCCAGACCACGCCGATCTCGTTGCGCTTCGTGATGTCATGGACGTCGTCGTCGCCGATCGCCCACACCGCGTTGCCAGCGGTGAGCACACTGTCCCACCAGGCTGACGCATCGTTCCAGTGACTGCGCACTTCGAGCAGGTCGAAGCCGGAGAGCTCGGCGAGCTGCGCCTGACCGTAACCTCGTCGCAGATACGGGTGGGCGATCACGGTGAGTGATGCCGAGTCCCGCAACCGACCAAGCAGATACTGTTTGGCCTGTGTCGTCTGCCAGAATGGGAAGTCGAGATTCATCACGCGCTGCGCACCGATGATCAGCTGATGCGACTTGGCGATGCTGAAGCCGTGTTCGTAGATCGGCAGAAACGCGTTGTCGCCGGCGACACGTGTGATCTGGTGATAGTTCGAGAGACCGATCACAGTGTAGCCGCGCGCGACGTACGCGGCGCGCACCTCGGCAGGCGACTGCACGCCGGAGGTGATGCCATTCCACGCCCGGGAATGCGCGTGAAAATTCGCGCGCTGCCAGAGTGGTCCGGCGCCGGCGTACGGGTTGTAGAGGGTGTCGCCCGTGAACGGTGTGTGCGGATGAAAGAAATACACCGGCACCACCACGTATGGCAGCAGCAGCACGGAGAGCGCGAAGATGCCCAGAGCCCTGGCGGCGATGATGCTCGCCTGGCGCAGAAAACGAATCAGACCGTGGTCCGGAAGCGCGTCGGTGGCAAAGGGATTCTGCGAGCTATCAGGTGCGCGCATTGCGTACGGGACGGGGACGATATTCGCTGAGTCATGCTCCCTGGCTCACCGGGACGCGGGAAATAATGCGATGACGCGGCGCGTTTTGTCACTGGAACGCCACGCGCCGGCGCGACTGCCCTCGCGTCGGCGCGTCAAGTGATGGTCATTACGTCACGGCGTGAAGTTGGCCGTCACGGTCAGATCCCCATTCTCCGGCACCGTCAGTACGCAGGTCATGCCGGTGCAGGAGCCGCTGAAGCCGGTAAAGGTCGATCCTCCATTGGCGATCGGGATCAGGGTGATCGTCGAACCGACCGGGAAGATCGCGCGGCAGATACCGGATTTTACGGTGTTGGCGATGCTGCAGGCGAGTCCTCCTGGTGAGCTCGAGACGGATCCGCTGCCCGAGCCGGTCCCCGAGAGCACTGTGATCGAGCCCGGAACGGCGAGGCGATAAAGGGCCTGCACACTCCGTGACGCGGTGAGCGGCACCTGGCAGGTTCCAGTACCGCTGCACGCCCCCGCCCAGTTGAGGAAAACGCTGCCGCTGGTGGGCGTCTGCGTGACGGTGACGATGGTGTTGAGCGCGTACGCGAAGTTGCAGGACCCGGTCGTGGCCACGTTGCTCAGCGTGCAGGACAGCCCCGATGGCGAACTGGTGAGCGTACCGCCGCCCTGCGATCCGGTCGCCGCCGATAGCGTCAGCACCGGTGGGGCCGTGAACTGCGCCGTCACATTGTTCATCGTGCCCGGCGTCATGATCAGCGTGCAGGTGCTGGCACTGCAGGCGCCGCTGTAGCCGGAGAACGACGCGAGCCCGGACGGCGTCGCGGTGAGGGTCACGACGACGCTTGGTGGGAACGTCGTCGAACAGGTGCCGCCGGTGACACCGTTCGTGATTGTGCAGTTGATGCCCGATGGCACGCTGGTGACGGTGCCACTGCCGGTGCCACCTCCAGCGACTGCGACGCCTTGCGTCTGAAATATCGCGAGCGCCGTCCGACCCTGTGTCATTGCCACCTGACACGGATCCGAGACGCAATCACCCGCCCACGCCGCGAACACGGCGTTGCCGGTGGTCGATTGCTGCAGCGTGACGACCGTGTTCGCAGCGAAGAACGCCGTACACGTTCCACTGGTCGTCGATCCGCTCAATACACAGTTGATGCCGGCGGGTGAACTGGTCACGATACCACCACCTGCGGACCCCGGACCCGCCGTGACGGTGAGCCGCTGCGGCGCCGCACTGAATGCGGCACTGACCGCCGACGTCACGTTGCTGATCACGGCGATTGCGCACGAGCCACCTGTACACGCACCGCTGAAGCCATCGAAGCTGCCGTTGTTCGTGCCGCCGCCAATCAGCGTCACCGTATTGCCCGCAGCGAACGTCGCGCTGCAGATGCCACTCGGCACGCCGGCCGTGATCGTGCACGTGATGCCGGATGGTGAACTCGTGACGCTGCCATTGCCCGTACCGGTGCCGGTCACCGTGACGATGCCGGGCGGTGGAATGCGATACGTGATTTCGCCAACGCGCGCTTGTGTCATCGAGACCTGACAGGGATTGCCGACGCAGTCGCCACTCCATGACTGGAAGATGCTGCTGCCACCTGGGATCTGGGTCAGTGTCACGAGTGTGTTCATGGCGAATGCGACATTGCAGATGCCGGACGCGACACCGTCGCTCACCGTGCAGTTGATGCCTGCCGGCGAACTGGTGATGGTGCCGTTACCGTGTGATGCCGGTGACGGACGCACCGTGAGTGTGGCCGGAATGGTGGCCGCGAATCCGGCGCCGATCGTGGTCGTCGCACCGGTGGTGACGATCACGGTGCAGGTGCTGCCGCCGCACGCGCCGGAGTATCCGGAGAACGCGCCGCTGCCGCCGGCCACTGAACTCAGTGTGACGGCAACACCGGCATCGAACGATGCGCTGCATCCGCCGCCTGCCACACCATTCGTGATCGTGCAGAAGATGCCAGCGGGTGAACTCGTCACGGTACCCGACCCGGTACCGACGGCCGTGACTGCGACGATGCCCATCGGCGGCGCACGATACGTGACTTCCGCGACATGGGTCTGCGCGACGGTGATCTGACACGGATTGCCGATGCAGTCGCCGCTCCAGCCCTGAAAGATTCCGCTGCCTGTGGGTGTCTGCGACAGTGTGACGGTGGTGTTGCTGGTGAAGGTCACGCTGCAGACGCCGGTGGTCACGCCATCGGCGACCGTGCAATTGATGCCCGCCGGTGCACTGGTGATCACACCACCGCCGCGCGAGCCCGCGGTTGGCGCAACGACGAGCGTGGATGGCATCGATGCGCCGGAGAAGCCAGCACCGATCGATGTCGTGCCGCCACCGGCGACGGTTGCTGTACACGCGGTGCCTGAACAGGCGCCGGAGAATCCGCCGAACGAACTGTTGCCCGCACTGAGCGCGTTGAGCGTGACCTGTGTACCACCCGCGAACACCGCCGAGCAGGTGCCGTTCGCAACGCCGGACGTGATGGTGCAGTTGATCCCATCAGGTGCACTTGTCACCGAGCCTGAGCCGGTGCCGAAACCACTCACGGTGAGTGTGCCTGGCGATTGCGGCATGCGATACGTCGCATCGATCGTGCGCTGGCCATTCATCGTGATGACGCACGGATTGCCGGTGCAGTTCGAACTCCACGCGCCGAAAATCGCACCGGCCGTTGGTTCCTGCGCGAGGGAGACTTCGGTACCGAGCGGAAAGCTGCTGCTGCACGATCCGGTGCCGGGCGCAGTGCCGTTCAGGATGCAGTCGATGCCGGCAGGAGTGCTGACGATGCGGCCGCCACCCACCGATGCGGCATTCGCCACCACGGAGAGAAAATTCGGGACAAACGTGGCCGTCACGATGCGCGGTGCTTCCATCGTCGTCTGACACGACGTGAGCGCGCAATCACCACCGAACGCGAGAAATACCGACGTGGCGCCGGGCTCCGGTGATAAGGTCACGACGGCGCCGGCGGGGAATCGTGCAGAACAGATTCCACTCAGCGCACCCGCCGACAGCGAGCATGAGATGCCCGATGGCGTCGACATGATGCGGCCACTGCCTGTACCGCTGCCGGAGACCGTCAGTGCAATCGAGCCTTCGGGCTCAGTCAGCCCGGTCGGTCCGGACTTCTTTCCGGAGCAGGCAGAAAGTGCAGCGACGGCAGCAACTGCCGACAGAATGTGCCGGGTACCGACGACGAGGCGCTGGCGTCCGGGGGGAGAATTTGTGAGCATCACAGGGTGGAAATGGGCGCCAGCAGCAGCATTCGTTCAGGATCGGCACAAACACGGTCGATCACACGGTGCCACAAAAAGCAATTGCTGTGCGCGACCGCGTCACCCCATTTCGCGGGCCCGGGCGGCGCGGGTTCTGGCGCGCCACGGTATCATTCCGCATCCCCGCGAGGCCTCGCGGCGGAGTCCTCCTTCTGCCCGCCCGCGCCATGAACGACGCACTCATCGCCGCCGCCCTCGCCGCGTTTCCCTCCGACATTCCCGGCATCACACTCGGCGCGGTCACACACGACGGTGAGATAGATCCCCGACCGCTGGTCCGGTTGCCGCTGGCGATGATGACGCGGCACGGTCTGATCGCCGGTGCCACCGGAACCGGCAAGACGAAGACACTGCAGCTGATGGCCGAACAGCTCTCGGCGCAGGGTGTGCCGGTGTTTCTCGCCGACGTGAAGGGTGATGTCGGTGGTATCGCGATGGCGGGTGACGCAAATGAGAAGGTCGCGGAACGCGCGAAGGCCACGGGCTACGACTGGAAGGCGTCGTCATATCCCGTCGAATTGTTGTCGCTGACCGGGGCGACCGGTGGTCAGCTTCGCGCGACGGTGGCCAGCTTCGGACCGCTGCTGATGGCCAAGGTGCTCGACCTCAACGAGACACAGTCAAGCGTCTTGGCGCTCGTGTTCAAATACTGCGACGACAAGAAACTGCTGCTGCTCGATCTGAGTGATCTGCGCGAGGTGCTGCAGTACCTGAGCGATGAAGGGTCAGCGGAGTTGAAGGAATACGGTGGCATGTCGAAGGCCACCGTCGGCGTGCTGCTGCGCAACATCATCGGCCTCGAAGCGCAGGGCGCGGACAAATTCTTCGGCGAGCCGGAGTTCGATCTCGACGACCTGCTGTCGGTGGAGCGTGACGGGCGTGGGCTGATCTCCGTACTCGAGCTCTCCGATGTGCAGGACAAGCCCGCGTTGTTCTCGACGTTCATGCTGTGGATGCTTGCGCAGCTGTATGGATCACTGCCGGAAGTGGGCGATCTGGCGAAGCCGAAGCTCGTGTTCTTCTTCGACGAGGCGCATCTCCTGTTCGACGATGCGAGCGACGCGATGCGCGACGAGATCGAGAAGGTCACGCGATTGATCCGCTCGAAGGGCGTCGGCGTGTTCTACATCACGCAGCATCCGCGAGACATTCCGGACACTGTGCTCGGCCAGCTCGGCAATCGTGTGCAGCATGCGTTGCGCGCCTACACACCGGATGATGAGAAGCAGCTGCGCACCACCGCGCGCACGATTCCGAAGACCGAGTTCTACGACATCGAGGCGACGCTGACCGCGCTCGCGACGGGTCAGGCACTCGTCTCCACGCTGACGGTGAAAGGCACGCCGACGCTGCCTTTCGCCTGCCACATGGTGCCGCCGTCATCGCGCATGGGCCCGTTGACCGAGGCCGAGGTGGCGCAGAAGCTGATGACGCCGCAGGCGAAGAAGTACGCCACCGCGGTCGATCGTGAATCCGCGCGCGAAATGCTCGAGAAGAAACATGCGGACGCGAGCGCCGCGGAAGCCGAAGCGGAACCTGCCAAGGCGGCCGGCGGCAAGTCACCACGTGAGGAAGAAAGTGCGCTTGGCTCGTTCCTGCGTTCGCCCGTTGCGCGCACCATTGCGGTCACCATTGCCGGTACACTCACCCGCACGCTGCTCGGTACGCTGATGGGCAAGAAGCGCCGCTGACCAACCGGCACGATGCAATGCGGACGTGACATGGAGTGCATCGCCATCGACTGGTCCGGCGCCATCACGGGTGAGGCGTCACGACTCTGGATCGCACGCGCCGTCGGCGGTTCGCTGACGGCGCTGTTCGCACCGGGCAGCCGTGGTGCAGTGTGCGATTTTCTGCTCGATCGGCGGCGTGAGTCGGCACCCTGTCTCGTCGGGCTCGACTTCGCATTCAGCGTGCCGCAGTGGTACGCCGCTGCGCAGGAATGGCGCGACGCGCGCGACGTGTGGCGCGCCGCGCGTGACGACGGTGAACAGTGGCTGCGCGAGTGTCCACCGCCTTTCTGGGGACGACCCGGCGTACCGCGCACGCACGACTCTGCACTTGGCTTGCGCGAAACGGAACGCGGATGGACGTCGGCAGCACGACCGAAGTCCGTCTTCCAGGTCGGCGGCGCTGGATCGGTCGGTACCGGCTCGGTGCGCGGCATGCCGATGCTGTACGCGCTCAGTGATGCCGGATGGTCGGTCTGGCCGTTCGACGCGCCATCGACTCACACACTTGTCGAGATCTATCCGCGGCTGTTCACCGGACCGGTGGTGAAACGCGATGTGACGTCGCGTGAAGCGTTTCTGACCGAGCACGATCTGCCGGTTGATACTGCATTCCGAAACGCGATGTGTGCATCAGAGGACGCCTTCGACGCCGGCATTTCGGCACTCGAGATGAGCCGGCGTATCGCCGTGTCCCCACTCGCGCACATCATCGATCCGATTGCGCGGATCGAGGGCCGGATCTGGGTGCCCGGCGCCGAATGACTGGTGCGCGGGCATCCATCACTGCGCGATCACTCCGATCAGCGACCGGCGACGACGCGAATCGAGACTGGCGCGCTGACGAGTTCCGGCCCGATCACCTTGTGCTGATAGTCGCCGAGCACAGCACGCAGGGTGTGTTTGCCGAGCGGTACCGGCACGCTGACCTCGATCTGTCCCTTTCCGTAATGCACATGCATGCTGTCGGCCGGGATGATGGTGCCGGCGGCGCCCGCCTCGTCATCGATCAGCAGATGAAAGTGTCCTGTGTTTGCCATCTGCGTGCCGGCCGGTGCGACGCCGTAGTTCACGAGCCGGAAGCGGACAGTGACCGGGCTCGTGACGGTGGCGTTGTTGGTCGGCAGCAGGATGCCGATGATCGGCGCCGGTGCTGCAGCGGAGGCCGCCGTCGCTGTGGATTGCGCGTGCAGTGACGTCGCAGCGACGCTCAGGATGAGCGCGCAGACGGTGAGTGGCGTGGTGCGCATGGGGCGAGGCTCGTGAGAAAAAGACGCGCCGACTGTCTGTCGGTCGCCGAAATGTCGCCGTCAGACCCGCCGGATGTCAGGGCGAGGCTTTGCCGTCGGCGGTCCAGTGCTGCAATTCCGACCAGACTTCGCGCGACACCGTCACGCCGCTGGCGAGGTGAGCCGCGAAATCCGCCCGGAACTGTTGCGCGTACGTAGCGAGGTACCGATCCAGCACATCCATGTTCCGTGCCGCGTAGCGGATCCGGTAGCGTCCCGGCATCGACCGGGCGATCGACGCACTCTCGAAACACCCGGTGCCGAGCACTTCGGGAATGTGCTTCGCCCGCATGTACGACTCGTACGCCGCAATCGCGTGCGCCGCAACGTCGGTGGTGACTTCGTAAATGATCATCCGCACATTATCGCCCGCAAATCCGCGGCGGGCCAGTCACGCCTGGTTACGCATGGCGTGCGTGACACTCCGCGCGGATGAGCGCGCGCTAAGAGTTGCGCCGTGCGTTCGAATTACGTTAAGCGCACAGCCACCCGCGACGACGCCATGTCTTCGCCTGCACGATGTGGTGCTCTCCGGCTCATCGCGATGCGACCGTACTACTTCGTGCTGTACTCCGCCGTTGCGACACAAGCTGCGACTGCGCTGCTGTTGTCGTGCGCGCTCTATGTGCTTGGTCGCTACTATCCACGCTACTTCCTGCGGTTGTGGGCCGGCGCGTGGCTGGCCGAAGCACTCCACGTTGTACTCGGCATCGTGACACTGATCGCGGAGTCGCCAACCGACACCGGTCACGCACTCTGGCCAACGCTGGCCACATGGGGCTCGCAGGCCGCGGGCTTTGCCCACGTTGCGCTGCTCATCATGGGCGCGTGGGCCATGTATCGTGGACAGTCGCGTTCGGACAACACGGGGGCGATTGCGATTGTCGTCGCCGGTGCGCTGGCACTGATTCCGACGTTCGGCGTGCCGACGGCCGCGACCGCGGCCGCCGTGTCGTCCCGCATTCTGTTTCGCGTCGGTGTGATGTCGGTCGTCACCGGCGCGGCGGCGATCGCCGCCGCCATGCTGATTCGCCTGGCCAAGGCCAGCGCGCCGTCGCTTGGCTCGCGCTGGATGTGGAGCATCCTGCTCACGATCGGCTTGCATCGCTACATCGAGTTGCTGGCCGGCACATCGGAACTCGCGACGACGAATCCGAACGATGCCGCCATTCTGCAGGCGTTGCCACTGATCAATATCCTGCTGATGGCCGCGTTGGGCATCGGCACGGCCATCGCGCTCGTGGAGGATGAACAGGATCTGATCCGCGCCAGCGCCGAGAAGCAGCTCGACGCCGAGCGACGTGCGCGCGCGTCGGGCGCCAGTCTGGTGTCGGCGCTCGCCGCGGTACCCGATCTGGTGACGGTGATCGGAACCGATGCGAAACTGGTGGCCTGGAATCCGGCCTTCGAAGCGTTCGTGCGGGCGCACGACGGTGTCGCGCCAGCTGCCGGCGTCCCTGTGATGGAGGCGCTGCCGCGCAGTGCATCGGTCGAATGGACCGATCGGATTGCCTTGCTGCTGACTGGCAAGGATCAGGTCTGGGAAGCGACCTTCGAACATCTCGATTCAGCGCCGGAGTTCTTCGACGTCAGCGCTCGCCCGATGCGCGATGCCGCAGATATTGTCGGCGGCGTGATCGTCGCACGCGATGTGACTGAGCGGCGCAAACTCGAGCAGCAGCTGCATCAGGCGCAGCGGCTCGACACCGTCGGTCGGCTGGCTGGCGGTATTGCGCATGACTTCAACAACCTGCTGACCGCCATTCTCAGCAGCGCTTCGGTGGCGCGCGAAATTCTGCCGCCCGATCACGAAGTGCAGGCCGATCTGGCGGATGTCCAGCTGGCTGGCGAGCGCGCGACACAGCTTACCAAACAGCTGCTCGCGTTCGCGCGCCGACAGCCGGTGTCGCAACAGCCGATCGATCTCAACGAGCGCGTCGGTACGATGGAACGCATGTTGTCGCGCCTCGTCGGCCCCGACGTCGCGTTACGCGTGACACTCGGTGACGGATTGTGGAACGTGCGTGCCGACGGGCCGCAACTGGAGCAGGTCCTCGTCAACGTCGTCGTGAACGCGCGTGATGCGATGCCGCGCGGCGGACGTCTGACCGTGCGGACCGGCAATCGCACCCTCGCAGACGGTGCGATCATGCTGCCGCGGCCAATGCCGGCTGGCGAGTACGTGGAGATCGTCGTCAGCGACACCGGCTCAGGAATGGACGAAGAGACCCTCGCCCATGTGTTCGAACCGTTCTACACGACGAAGCCGGTCGGTCAGGGCACGGGCCTCGGCCTCGCGATGTGTTATGGCATCATCCGGCAGCATCACGGCGTGATCTGGATCGAATCGGCGCCGGCGCGCGGGTCGACCGTGTTCATCCTGCTGCCGCGCTACGAAGGTGCGTTGCCACTCAAGGGCGATCGAGCGGGCAGCGATACGCCGACGGCCGTGACGACGGGCACGGAGACGATTCTGCTGGTCGAGGACGAGCCGCAGGTGCGCGCCGTGGCAGCTCGCGCGTTGCGCGCGGCGGGGTATCGCGTGCTCGAGGCCACCAATGGGCGCGATGGTGTGCAGGTCGCACGCCGCGAGCGCGACGCGATCGACCTGATCGTCTCCGACGTCGTGATGCCCGAAATGGGCGGCAAGGAGATGGTCGAACTGGCGCGCCAATTCCTGCCGAGGGCTGCCGTGCTCTTCGTTTCCGGCTACACCGCAGGCAGTTTTCCGCTGCCCAACGACGATCCCTCCGCGAGCATGTTCCTGCAGAAGCCGTTCACTCCGCTCGAGCTGCTCGCCAGTGTCCGTCAGGTGCTCGACCGGCATGCGGCGGTCCGGGAAGCGCGCGCCGCCATCGCGACGCCCTGAACGGACGCGCGGCCGGGTACGAGAAGACTTTTTCTCCCCCGAGGCGTCCCCGTGATCCGGTCTTTTGTCCGTTGTGTGTTGCTGACGCTCGTCGCAACGCGCGCACTCGCCGCGCAGACCACCAATCCATGGTCGGCGGTCGGAACGCAGGGCACGGCACTGCTGCGCAACTTCGCGTTCACCGCCGGCGGTCGCCTCGATACGCTGCGGCTGCACTACACCACACTCGGCACGCCGCGCAAGGACGCCGGCGGTGTGGTGCGCAACGCCGTGCTCGTATTGCACGGCACCGGCGGCACGGGGCGCAGCTTCCTCAATCCGACCTATGCCGGCGGACTGTTTGCGCCCGGCAAGGCGCTCGATTCGTCGAAGTACTTCATCATTCTGCCGGACGGGATCGGCCACGGCGGATCGTCCAAGCCCAGCGACGGGATGCATGCGCGCTTCCCGCACTACGGCTATCGCGACATGGTCACGGCGCAGCAGCGGTTGCTCACTGAAACACTCGGCGTGACGCACCTGCGTGTCATCGTCGGTACGTCGATGGGCTGCATGCATGCGTTCACATGGGGCTGGATGTATCCTGGTTTTGCGGATGCGCTGGCGCCGATGGCCTGTGTGCCCACGCAGATCGCTGGCCGCAATCGCATGATGCGCACGATGGCGATGGATGCGATCAAGCAGGATCCGGATTGGAAAGGCGGCGAGTACACGGCGCCGCCGCGCGCCGGACTGCGCAGCGCGTTGCAGATCCTGTTTCTGATGGGCAGTGCGCCGCTGGTGCAGCATCGCCAGGCACCGACGCGTGACGCGGCGGACAGCGTGATTCGCGCCTACATCGACTCCCGTATCGGCACCACCGACGCGAACGATTTCCTGTATCAGTTTGACGCCAGCAGTGATTACGATCCGTCGCCGAATCTGGAGAAGATCCGCGTGCCGGTGCTGCACGTCAATTCCGAGGACGACGAAGTCAACCCGCCCGAGTTGCGCATTGCAGAGCGCCTCGACGCACGCATGCCGCAGGTCAAGTTCATTCTGCTGCCGATCACCGATCAGACGCGCGGGCACGGCACCCACTCGCTGCCGGCAATCTGGGGCGAATATCTGCGCGACTTCATGGGCACACTGGCCACGCCCTGACGTCATGACCACCAATGCCCATTCGAGGACGACCTTGTGAAGCTCCTTCTGCGTTTACTCATCACCGCCGCAGCACTCTGGGTCGCGACGAAGTTCGTCACCGGCATCTCGTTCACCGGCAACAGCTACGTGCCGCTGCTTGGTGTGGCGCTGCTCTTCGGCGTCGTGAATACGATCGTGAAGCCGATCCTCAGTTTCTTCTCGCTGCCGGTGGTGCTGCTGTCGCTTGGCCTATTCCTGTTCGTGATCAATGCGTTGATGCTGATGCTGACGTCGTACCTGTCGACCCGACTCGGCTTCGGCTTCCACGTCGACGGGTTCATTCCGGCGCTGATCGGATCGCTGGTGGTGAGCATGACGGCGGGGCTGCTCCACTTTGTGCTCGGAACGAATCGCGACAGCGACAAGGACTGAGTTCGCGGTGCCGGACGCCATGCTCGTCGCGCGCGACCTCGTGGTGGCCTATCCGGGCGGCGTGCGAGCCCTGGACGGAGTCAGTCTCGATGTACCGCGCGGCGCCGTCTTCGGGTTGTTGGGCCCGAACGGCGCCGGCAAATCCACGCTGCTGCGCGTGCTGGCAACGCTGCAGCGTCCCGACTCCGGGAGTGTGCAGATCGGTGGAGCCGATGCCCTCGCGCGGCCGGAGCGGGCCCGCGAGCAGCTCGGGTATCTGCCGCAGGACTTCGGATTTCCGGCGGCCCTCACACCGTCAGAGCTGCTCGATCATTTCGCGTTGCTGAAGGGCATGTCGGTGGCGTCGGTGCGACGCGATGCCGTGCACGCCATGCTGCAGCGCGTCAATCTGTGGGACGATCGTGCACGTGCAGTGAGAACGCTCTCCGGCGGGACGAAGCAACGGCTTGGCATTGCCGTCGCATTGATCGGCGCACCACAGCTGCTGATTGTCGATGAGCCGACCGGCGCACTCGATCCTACCGAGCGGCATCGCATCCATGATCTGCTGATGGAACTGGCCGAGGAGCGCGCGGTGCTGCTGTCGACACATCTGGTGGCCGATGTCGACGCGCTGTGTCACAGCGCGCTGATCCTCCATCGTGGTCGCGCCGTGCGTCAGGGGACACCGGCGGAGTTGATGGCGCCGCTGCGCGGGCGTGTGTTCCGGGCGCGTGTCGCGCGTCCGGAGAGTGTGCGTGTGCGCCGTGAACATCGTGTCGTGCGCGAGTTTCTCGTGCGTGGTGCGATCGAAATGACCGTGGTTGGAGACGCGGTCGCTGACGATCGCTTCGCGGCGGTTGCGCCGACGCTGGACGACGTGTTTGCGGATGCGACGACGCCATGACGCTGTCGACGGCACGCCTTGCGGCGGTGGTTCGACTTGAACTGCGCACGCAGCAGCGCGAGCCGCTGACACTGTTGTACGTGCTCGTGCTCGGGCTGCTGGCCATGGCATTCGCGGCCGCAGGGCCGGTGGAACTGGTGCGCGGTCGCGGCGCGGTGCCGCGTGATGCGGCATGGTCGCTCTGGCTTGCAGCGACCGCTTTGACGGCGTTCGGTCAGGTCATCACGACGATGGTCGCGGCGACGGTGGTACTGCGTGATGCGGCCGATCGTGTGCAGGAACTGCTGATCATTACGCGACTCTCGAGGCGAGAGTACCTCATCGGCAAACTCGCGGCTGCGCTGATCGTGCTCTGTGTGATCTACGCGGTCATTCCGCTCGGGCTGGCGTCTGGTGCGTTGCTCGCCGGCGGTCAGTTGTCAGACGTGGTGCGCGGGTGTCTGCCACCCTTCGTCGTGCTGATACTTCCGACGATGCTTGCCGTCGGCGCACTGCAGTTTGCCGTGGGAGTGCTGAGTGGTCGCCTGTGGGTGCTTGTGGGGCAGGGATTGGCGCTGATCTGGCTCTGGAGCGTGTGCGCCGATGCGGCCTCGGCGTCGCATGCTGGTGGAGTTGGTGGAGTGGCCGCCCTGCTCGATCCATTCGGCTCCGCGCCGATTCTTCACGCGACCGCGCTGTGGACGGATGTCGATCGTGTCCGGCACGCGATGCCGCTGACCGCTTCACTGATCGCGAATCGCGTCTTGTGGTTGATGGTCGGTGGCGGTGCCGCGGCGTTGGCAGTGTGGCACACACCACATGGTGCACGGTCGGGCGCCACAACCGTGATGGCGCGTGTCGATGTGCTGCCGGCATCACTTGCGGACGCCACGGTACCGCTGGTGGTGCGTGCTGGTGTGTTATCGGGATGGCACGGTGCGCTGGCGATCGCGCGCTACACCATGCGGTGGATGTTGCGCGATACAGGCTGGAGAGTCCTCGCGCTGCTTGGCATGGTGAATGTGGGCGTCCATGCGTTTGTCGACGGCGGTCTCTCGCGCGTGCGAGGTGGCGAGGCGGTTGGCCTGGTGGCCGCGGCGGCATTGCAGACACACGCGCGCCTGTTCCTGATTCTGCTGGCGACGATCTACGCCGGTGAGTTGGTGTGGCGTGAGCGTGAGGATCGTTCGGCGGCGCTGCTTGATGCGCTGCCGGTGCGTGATGCGGCGATTGTGATTGGGCGACTTGCCGGCGCGATCGCGGCGCAGTGTGTGCTGGTCATCATGCTGCTATGCGCTGCAGCGATCGGGGCGATGATCGGCGCACGTGCCGGTGTCGCACTTGTGCCGGTACTGGACAGTGTTTTGCGCACGGTGCTCGCGACGTTCGTGCTCTGGCTGCTGCTGTCGCTGGCGGTGCATGTGCTCGTGCAACACAAAGTCGCGGCGCATCTCTGCTGCATTGCGATATGGGTGGTCGGCGTACTGACGGCGCAGATCGCTGCGATGCCGACCACTGCTGCCGCCGCGAGCTGGCGCTGGCTGCTCTGGGGTGGCTTTGGCGTGCTGGTGTCGTGGCTCGCGTGGGTGCGCGGCGAGCCGGGGTCGATCGCGGTGCGGTATGAAAATGCGCGCCGCCGTGCTGAAATTCTGTGACGGGCCGATACTGAGTCGGGTAACACGTGCCACGGTGGTGTGCACGAAGTTGGAATGAATGCCGAACTCGGCTGTTTTCTGTGGTGATGATTTGCTTACGATCACTGGCAGAACGGCACTGAACCCGGCACTATTCTGCTTGTTGGATTGGGATGGTTTCCGACACATGCCGCGCGGCATCGTGTTGGGCCCATCCCTTGCGGTACCAATAAGTTCCGGACCGCTAGCGCATTCGGCTCTAGTGGGTGACTATTCCGGAATCTCTGCAGCTTCCTCGCACCTAACACCCCTTCGGAGGTGGCATGACGCTATCTGTTCGCCTGCGCTCGGCGGGCTCGCTGTTCGCGCTTGCGTTCAGCGCAGCGCCGCTGTTTGCGCAGACGCCCCAGGCTGGAACGGTCGAAGTCAATGCTGGTGTCCGCGTGTCGGACGTCGGCATCAAGAACGATTCGTCCGTGACATCGCCGACCGGCCTGCTCGGCCTGTATCTGCACCGGAA
Source organism: Gemmatimonadaceae bacterium (assembly GCA_031367535.1). Taxonomy (GTDB): domain Bacteria; phylum Gemmatimonadota; class Gemmatimonadetes; order Gemmatimonadales; family Gemmatimonadaceae; genus JACMLX01. Next base: position 17,023 of record JANLPZ010000133.1, on the reverse strand, counting down.
CTTCGCTGTCGAGGCTGAAATCTCGTCGGCGAATGGTCGGGTGACGAACGTTCCCGTTGGTACGCGGACGTTGTCCTCTTATACGCCGATTCATCTCCGCGGTGTTTTCTCGATTCCGATTCAGGAGCAGGTCGAACTGCTTCTCGGACTTGGCGCTGTACGCAACGAGCAGCGTTGGAAGGAACCGAACATTCCTACCGGCGCGAACTCGTCCCAGGGCGTGAAGAAGTTCAACGAATACAGTTGGGCCTCGCTCATCGGCGCGCGCCTCGGCCTGACCGACAATGTGGCGTTCCGCGCGGCACTGACGGTGGACGGCTCGCAGTTCGACAATGCCGACAATCGCCTGTTCGCCGGCAAGCGGAGCACGAACATCGGCGGCCAGTTCGGCGTCAGCTACCTGTTCAATACCAAGCCGCATGATGCTGACGGCGACGGTGTGGCCGACAAGTTGGACAAGTGCGCGAACACACCGGCTGGTGTCCGGGTTGACGCGACCGGCTGCCCGCTCGACAGCGATCGTGACGGTGTGGCGGACTACCAGGACAAGTGCGCCAACACGCCGGCTGGCGTGACGGTGGACAGCACGGGTTGCCCGGTGGACAGCGACAAGGACGGCGTCGCGGACTACCAGGACAAGTGCGCCAACACGCCGGCTGGCGTGAAGGTTGATGCGACCGGTTGCCCGCTCGATGGCGACGGTGACGGTGTGCCGGACTTCCGCGATCGCTGCCCGAACACCCCGCGTGGTGATCAGGTGACCGCTGAAGGCTGCACGATCCCGAAGGATTCCGATGGCGACGGCGTGAACGACGACGCCGACAAGTGCCCGAACACGCCGGCCGGTACGAAGGTCGATGCGACGGGTTGCCCGGTGATCAACTCGGTGCTCGATACGGCAAAGACGCTGGTGCTGGAAGGCGTGAACTTCCGGACTGGTTCTGCAGCCCTCACGCCGAGCGGACGTACCGTCCTCCTCCGCGCTGTGGAACTGCTCAAGGCTTCGTCGACGGTTCGTGTGGAAGTTGGTGGTCATACCGACAACACTGGATCGGTCCGTGCCAACACGCGCCTCTCGCTGGCTCGTGCCACGACGGTCAAGCGGACGCTGGTTGCCGCCGGCATCGACGCCTCGCGTCTCGAAGTGAAGGGCTACGGCCCGAGCGTGCCGCGTGCCGACAACAAGACGCGCGCTGGTCGCGGCTTGAACCGCCGCACGGAACTGAAGCCGATCCGCCCGTAAGGAATCGGCAGCACGATCGAAGGGGGCACCTCTGCAAAGAGGTGCCCCCTTCTTCGTTTCGCCCCATCTGCCCAGCTGCGCTACCGCTCACCTGCGCTACCGCTCACCTGCTCAACACTGAGGCGCGACGGGACCGAGAGGCGCAAGTGCGAACTGCTTGACGCAGCGTCGCAGCGTCCCAACGGCGCAACGGCGCAACGGGCTCCGCGAGTCGAATGGCGGCAACTCGTGACGCGATTCCACGAATTTTTTTGGCAACAGCGTCTTGCCGTCACTGCGTCCACAGCCGTTGGTTCCGGATGCCGGCGATGTGCGTCGCGTCGACGTATCGTGCAGATCTTTTCGCCGTTGCGCCGTTGCGTCAGGGCTGTTCTGAGCTTCAGAACGCAGCGACCGCCGCGTACGCGAGGGCAGTAACCAAAGCCTTTCTCAGCGCCTGCTTGTCGCCGCTCCTCATCGACTCTGCGTTGCGAAGTTCACGTCGTGCGACTGGGAGAGAACTCAGGTCTCGCGCAGGGACGCCGTGTGGAGGTCGAGGATGCGGCGGATCTGGACGGCGAGTTCGTTCACGGAGAGCGGCTTGGTGAGATATCCGGCGGCGCCCAGCTCGTAGGCGCGCTCCGGCGTCATGCTCGCGCTGAAGCCCGTGCAGACGACCACTGGAAGGCCGGGTCGGATACGCTGGGCCTCGCGCAGCAGATCTTCGCCGGACATGCGCGGCATGGTCATGTCGGTGATGATCAGATCGTACTCCTCGGTGTCGTCGCCGAGATTCTGCAACGCCGCTTCCGCACTCGTGAAGGTCGTCGTGCGATAGCCGAATCGTGCCAGTGCGTTCGAAAGGAACGCGGCGACGGCGGGTTCGTCATCCACGACCATCACGCGCTCCGTACCGCCGGGCACCGCTCCGACGACGCCGAGCGGAATGGACGGCGAGGGTCGACCGATATCGGCCGGCAGCTCCAGAATCGCCGTCGTACCGCGATGCAGCGCCGATTCGAGGCGGAAGATGCCGCCCATGCCCGTGACGATGCCGTGCACCATCGCCAGGCCCATGCCGGTGCCTTCGTCGGGGGGCTTGGTGGTGAAGAACGGATCGAGCGCGCGCTCGAGCACCTGCGGTGTCATGCCCGAGCCAGTGTCCGAGACTTCACACCGCAGATACGACTGCCCGAGGATTTCACTCTTGAGCAATCGCACCGTCAGCATGCCGCCGGTCTCGCGCATCGCGTAAATCGCGTTGCCGCAGAGATTGAGCACGACCTGATGCAACTGACCGGCGTCGCCAAGCACGGCTGGCACGCGCTCCTCGTCGTGGAAGTCGATCGTGACGCCGGGCGGCAGCGTCGGCAGCAGCAGGCGCAGCGTCTCACTGATGATCGGTTCCAGTTCCACTGGATGCAGCTCTTCACCACTGCGTCGGCTGAACGCGAGAATCCGTTGCACCATCTGCCGGCCGCGTGCTGCGGCTGTCAGTACCTGTTGCAGGTCGGACTGCAGTTCTTCCGATTCCGCGTCCAGCATCGCGAGTTCCGCGTAGCCGATGACGCTGGCGAGAATGTTGTTGAAGTCGTGCGCGATACCGCCAGCGAGCGTGCCGACCGCCTCCATCTTCTGTGACTGACGGACATCGGCTTCGAGGCGACGCCGTTCAGTGACATCCAGTGTCAGGGCCATGCCGAAGCGGATCGTTCCGTCTGCGTCACGCACCGGGACGGCGCGCACGTCATACGTCTTGTCGCCAAGGCGCAGTTCGAACTGCTGTTCGATCCCGTCCAGCGCAGCGCGACAACGACGCTGCACGAGCGCGGCCGTGTGCGAATCCATGCGATGACCGAACGGCTGGCCGATGAGCTCCTGACGATCGAGCCCGGCGTCACGGAGTCCGCGTCCCGCGGCGAGCAGGAGTTTCGCTTCGCGGTCGAAGAGCAGCACGGCACCACCGGGATAGTTCTCGATCAGCGTGCGATAGAGCTCGTCGCTGAAGCGAAGCTGGGCACTGACCCGCTTCTGCTCCGTGATGTCGATGGCGGAGCCAAGCAGGCGCGTGACGGCGCCATCGGCGTCTCGCTCGAAGACGGTGACACGATCGCTCAGCCAGCGCCACTCACCGTCGCCGCCCATGAGGCGATAGGTCATGTCCATCTTGGCGTCGGTGGAGTGCCTCAGGGCGCGGGCGGCGCGGCGCATCGTGTCGACGTCGTCCGGATGGTAGAGCAAGAACTGCTCGTCGCGCGACATCACGGAGAGCTGCTCCAGTGAATGGCCGAGCATCTGCAGCAGCGCGTCGTTGGCGAACGTGACATGCCGGAGCCGCAGGTCGAGCACGTAGAGGTACGTCGGCACGGTCGAAACGATGCTTTGCAGCAGCCGGCGGTGCTGGTCGAGCGTCTGCTCCATCTGCCGGCGCTCCTGCTCGGCGCGGCGGATGTCGGTCATGTCGTGGACGATGCTGAGCACGCCGGTGACGATGCCGTCCTCGCGCAGCGGGGCGTTCGACACGAGCACGTTGGCAAGCGAACCGTCGGCGCGGATCGCACGCGCTTCATACGACGAGAGTTCGCCGTTCAGCGTGCGGTTCACCTGGACCATCGCCCGCTCGCGATCCTCCGGGGCGGTGAACTTGGCCAGCCGCCCGGAGAGTACCTGCAGATCCGAATATCCTGTGATCCGTCGGGCGGCCGCGTTCATGCGGACGACATTCGCATTGCGGTCGAGCACGAAGATCGAGTCGGGCGCCCCGTCGAACAGGCGCTGCCAGCGGTCGCGGCGGTCGCGCGCGACGCGCACCGCCGAGGCCTGCAGCCAGGCAATCGTGACGAGCGATCCCGCCTGCACGGTGAGCACCATCAGAAGAAATGCGCGTGGCGCGGACGCTTGATCGAACGCGCCAAGCGGTGCCGGGACATCGAAGCCGAGTGACACGAGACCGATGGCGGTCATCATGGTGATCTCGGTCGCGATGGCCACAGTGATCGCCTGGGTCTTCGGCAGCCACCCGATCGCGGACGCCATCGGAATCGCAAGACAGGGCGCCAGCAGGTATGGGCCCGCGCCGGCGTACCACGTGAGCAGGGCGATCACCGGCAGGTCGATGCACGCCTGTGCGGCGTCGAGCCAGTGCCGACGCACTGGCAGCATCAGGTATTCGAGGGCGATGACGAGTAGCGAACTGGCCGCAATCCACGACGCCCAGATCGCGAACACCCAGCGCGGGAGTTGCTGCAGCAGCTGGCTGTCGAGCAGAGCGGCGACGGCGCTGAGGACGATCCAGAGTGCCAGCCGCCCGCGCGCGAATCGCGTGACGAGGTAAGCGGGAACCGGTGATTCGGCGGTGGAAGCGTCCAGCGTCTGCATCAGATACGGCGCGTCGGATTGAGGAGAGCCGCCGGAAACGACTGCAGGTCGCGTGACGGGTCGATCGATAAATACTGCAAGAGGCCGACCGGGATATCCACACGCGGACGGCAATGGACGTGCTTGTCAGATCACGACTTGGCGCGTTTGTCCACAGTGTCGTGGATAACGTATCCACAATTCCCACAACGACTTACGTGGGTTTTGTTCGGGATTGTCAGTGGTCGTGGCGGAGTGTACGCTTGTTCCTGCGCGGCCGGCGCTGGTTGTGCGTGCGGAGTGAATCGTCGTGTGGTGAGGAAAAGAGCCATGTCAGCGCCAGAACCACCGCAGGACGAACACCTGACGCTCCTCTCGGGCGGCACCACGCGCCGTTCAGGTCGGCGCGCGGAGTTGGGGCGCGAGAGTCGTCAACGCAGCGAGTTCAAGCCAGGCGGCCAGCAGATCGAGGTTGGGATCACCGGTCGAGGCCGAACGGGCGGCGGTACACTGCGCCGTCAGCTCGATCGCGACGCGGCGCGTGTCGGTCCGGCCGCGGAGTCCGACCGCGAGGAGTCCGGCCGCGTCAGCCAATCGCTCACGCACGAATTGCTGGAAGCGCAGCCGAAGCTCCGTCTCGTTGGTGCTCGGCGTGAGATCGGTCACACCGCGCCGCTGCTCGCGCAGCCCGGCAAGCTGCGCGACAAGGCCGTCGAGCGCGACGGGATCGGGATGGAGGAGCAGCTGTCGCCAGATGGTCCAGAGCGGCGCCGCAGCCTCGGCGCTCGTTTGCGCGGCGCGGTCGGATGGTACCTGCGCCGCCTGTTCGAGGCGCTCAGCGACCGGGCGCTGCTGCAGCCACGCACGCGTCTGGGCGACGCTGGTCGGTCCAGCCGCCGACGCCAGCGCGCACAGCCGGACGGCATGGCGCAGCAGGCCCTCGGCGTCGGTACCGAGCTGCAGCCCGAGCGCGCGGTGGAGCAGGTTGGCCCGCTCGGCTCCGACGCGGAGCGCAGCGCGTTCGAGGCTCGGTGTCGTGCCGGTCGAGCCGGAGCGCAGCGCGTCACGACCAAGCAGCGCCGCGAGTTCGTAGGCGGTCGCGAGCGTGTGCGCGGCCTCGCGAAGCGCGGGGTCGACGAGCGGAACGATCGCCTTTTCGGCGGCAGCGAGGGTCGCGAGACGCTGCGCGGTCGGCATGGCGTCAACCGCCCAATGCCGATCGACGAGATCCGCTCCGCTCGCGGGCGGCGCGGGGAAGATCGCGTGTGAAGCGCGCGTCACGGCGTCAACTCCTCCAGGCGCTGCTCTAAGCTCTTGCGACGCAAGATGTTGTGCGTTGCGATGCGGTTGCAGGCCAGTACCCGGTGTTCGTGTGATGACAAATAACCCAGCGTCGTGCTTCCAGGCAACATCGAAGCGACGCACAGCGTGGAGATCGTGACGTGGCATTGCCCCACTCAGCCGTACGAAATGCCGATGACGCCAGCGGAGCACCCGCCGCGGCGGTAGCACCGCGAGCCAGTCTGGATACTGCCGACCTGACACTCGAGATGTTGATGCGTCAGGCGCTGGAGGTCCCCGGAGCGGCGACCGCGCTGCTGGAGGCGTTTGCGGCACAGTCCCGCGCCCTGCGCATGGTCCAGGAGGCCGATGCCCGCGGTGCGGCGCAGCTCCCGTCCGACCTTCGCAACCGCCTCGCCGCAGTCGCAGCGCGGACGCCGACCTGGTTGTCCGCCGAAGCGGCAGGGGTACGCGCCTGAGGCTGGCGCTGGTAGAATGGGGATTATGTCGCCTTCACTTCCGAACTCGCCGGCCGATCTCGCCGACGCCAGCTGGCCCGACATTGCGGCGTATTACGACGCATTGGCTGCGGAGGCTCCGACACTGGCCACTGCGCGCGCATGGTTGCGACAGTGGTCGCTGCTCGAGGAGATGGTCAACGAGGCGTCGTCGCAGGCGTTGATCGCGTACACCGGGAATACGCAGGACGCCGACGCCGAAGCGCGCTACCTGCGATTCGTGACGGAAATTCAGCCGAATGTCGAAGCGCGACAGACCGGGCTCGCCGAACTGCTGATTGCCACGGGCATCGACGACGCTGATATCGCGATACTGCTGCGTGAGTTCCGCACGACGGTGTCGATTTTCCGCCATGCGAATACAGAACGTTTTGCGCAGATCGAGGAGTTGAGCGCGGCGTACCAGAAGATCGCCGGCGGCATGAGCGTGACGATCGACGGCACGACGCTCACGATTCCGCAGCTGCAGCCGCTGCTCGAGTCGGACGATCGAGGTGCGCGTGAGCGGGCGTTCCGCGCCGGTGCCGATGCGTACCTGGCACAACGCGATGCGATGGCCGAGTTGTTCGACAAGATGTTCGCGCTGCGTCAGGATGTGGCGCGTGAGGCGGGCTTCGGGGATTTCCAGGCGTTCTCGTTCACTGCCAAACACCGCTACGACTACACTGCGGACGATGTCGCGCGTTTTCACGACGCAGTGGCGGATGTGGTGACGCCAGCGGCGGCACGCGTGCATGCGTATCGTCGCGAGCGACTCGGCGTGGATGCGCTGCGCCCGTGGGACCTGGCGGTCGATCCCGATGGTCTGGCGCCGCTGCGTCCGTTCCGCAATGCGGACGAGTTCGTGGCGACGAGCGGTCGGATTTTTTCGACGCTCGATGCAGAACTCGGGTCGCGATTCGCCGACATGGCCCGCGGTGGCCTGCTCGATCTCGAGAGCCGTCCGAACAAGGCGCCTGGCGGCTATTGCACGACGCTGCATCATCGCAAGCAGCCATTCGTGTTCATGAACGCCGTTGGTGTGTCCGACGATGTGACGACGCTGGTGCATGAAGCGGGGCACTGCTTCCATGCCTATCTCGCATCCGATCAGGAGTTGATCTGGCAGCGCGGAACCGGCTCCGAAGCGGCGGAACTGGCGAGCATGTCGATGGAGCTGCTGGCGGCGCCCTACTTCGCGTTGCCGGTGGGCTACTACACGCCCGACCAGGCGCGTCGCGCACAGGCCGCACATCTCGAGGATGTCCTGCTGGCGTTGCCACACATCGCGAGCGTGGATGCGTTCCAGCGCTGGATCTACACCAGCGGCGAGGGACACGATCGCGATGCACGTGATGCGGCGTGGCTGGCGTTGCGCACACGCTTCGAGACGGGCATTGAATGGGCGGGGCTCGCGCGTGAACGGACTGCGCGCTGGTATCGTCAGCTGCACATTTTCGAGTTGCCGTTCTACTACATCGAGTACGGCATCGCGCAGCTCGGGGCGTTGCAGATCTGGAAGCGCAGCCTGACGGATCCGGACGGGGCGCTGGCCGGCTACAAGAATGCGCTGCGGCTCGGTGGGACGCGCTCGCTGCCGGACCTGTATGCGCAGGCCGGTGCGCGCCTGATTTTCGACGCAGACGGCATGCGCGAACTCGTGGGGCTGGTCGAGGATCGACTCGAGACGCTGCGCGGTTCGACCGTGTCGTGAGCGACAGCGGCGCGCCGGCGGCACTCCCGCCGGACGACGTGAAGGACGTGAAGCACGATCCCTACGCCGCGTTGCGCGTGCCGGCGTTCCGCCGATTCGTCATCAGCCTGCTGGCAATGACAGTCGGTGTGCAGATCCAGGGTATCGCGGTGGCGTGGCAGTTGTACGCCGCGACCAATGATCCGCTGGCACTCGGCCTGGCTGGTCTCGCCGAAGTGCTGCCGTTCCTGGCGCTGTCGCTGCCGGCGGGTCAATGGGCTGATCGGCACGATCGCAAACAACTCGCACTGATCGGCATCGGCGTGCTGGTGCTGTGCGCGACGCTGTTTCTGGCGATGACCATCGGGTTGCGTGTGCACAACGGCGGCACGGGCGTGATCGGATCGACGGCGTGGTCGTCGCCGCTCGCGATCTACGCGGTGCTGGCAGTCTCAGGTGTATCGCGCGCCATTCTGCAGCCGGCGCGACAGGCGCTCGGCACGATGATCGTTCCCCCGTCGCTGTATGCGAACGCTGCGACGTGGCGCAGCTCAATGTGGCAATTCGCATCGGTGCTGGGCCCGGCGATGGGTGGCCTGATCTTCGCGTTTGCCGGGCCGTTGCCCACCTACGCAATCACCGTCGGGCTGCTGCTGGTCGCATGGTGGGGCATGTCGACGGTGCAGGTGGCAGTCGAGACGCGCAGTGCGCCTCGTCCATCGACGACGGGCGCCGGCATGCTCGAAGGTGTGCGGTTCGTGCTGCGCGACAAACTCGTGCTGGCCGCGCTGTCGCTTGACATGTTCGCGGTGTTGTTCGGTGGAGCGACGGCGCTGCTGCCGGTGTTCACGAAGACCGTGCTGCACGTGTCACCGGAGTGGCTGGGTTATCTGCGCGCGGCACCGGCGGTTGGAGCGGTGATGATGGCGCTGCTGCTCGCGCACCAGCCCCCGCTCGAGCGCGCCGGCCGCACGCTGCTGATCGCAGTGGCGACATGGGGGCTGAGCATCATCGGCTTCGCCCTGTCACGCAACGTGTGGTTGAGCTGTGCGTTGCTGGCGATGGGTGGCGCCGTGGACAGCATCAGTGTGGTGATCCGCTCGACGCTGCTGCAGGCGCGCACGCCGCCGCATGTAATGGGGCGCGTGATGGCGGTGAATTCGATCTTCATCGGCAGCGCGAATGAAATCGGCGCGTTCGAGAGTGGTGTCACAGCGCGATTGTTCGGCGCGGTGAACAGCGTGTTGCTTGGCGGCGTGGTGACGCTGGTGGTGGTCGCGTCGATGGCCGTGATGTCGCCGACGCTGAGAAAGCTCGGACGACTTCACGGCCACGACGACCACGATTGACCCTGCGACAGCGTTACGGCAGCGCCTTCACGGCATCGGGCAGCGTGAACACCGCGGCGTCGATCGGATCGAACTTGACGGCGGTGATGTTCAGCACGATGTCGCCATTCGGCGTGCCCTGCGTGACTTTCGTCGGCACCTTGATCGCGCCGAACGGCTTGTAGTCGGCGTAGATCACTTTCAGTTCGCCGGCTTCGGCCATGATGACTTCACCGACCTTGAGACCGGTGGCCTGATCGTAGTACACCGTGCGCGAGCGGCCGCTCTTACCGACGATCTTGACCGGCCAGACTTTCACACCGTTGTAGTCGGTGGCATCGAGCACTTCTGCGCTCGTGTACGATCCCGCTTCCCACAGACCAGCCGTGGGTGTGGTGGCGGATGCGGCGTCGGCGGCTTCGGCCGCGCTGGCCTTGGCGGCGCCGGCCTGCGGATTCATGGACCACGCGACGGCGCCGTCGAAGCCCTGCAGCACCTGACCGAATCCAGCGACATCGATCGTCATCAGCATCTTGCCGCCGCTCACCTTGCGTTCGTAGCCGGCGCTGATGCCGGCGAACGTGATGTCAGCGGTGCCGATTTCGGTGCGGGCGGTGGTCGCCTTGAATGCCGCCACGCCACCAACGGCGGCGGCATGTTTGTCGAACACCGTCTGGGCGGTGGGCTTCTGTGCGAAGAATGCAGTCGGAACAACCAGGACCGCCGTCAGAATCGAGCGGCGGATGGCAGTACGGGACATCGGAACTCCGTGGAGAGGGTGACTGACTTCCTACGTCAGCGGTCCCGAATGGTGTCATCCCGGCCGCCGCTGCGCATGAGACGATCGGTGAGACCAAAGGGTCCCGAGCCCGCGTGAGCCACGAAAATCGGAAAATCGGCGATAGAGCACTGTCACCGATTTTCACCCGATTTTCCATCGAATTTCAGCCGCGACAGCCGCGCAGGATGGCGAGGGTGATCGCCACCTCGACTGCTGCGGCCGCAGCCGCCCAGACGAACAGTGTCGGGCGACCGCGGTGCGCGGGTGCCGATCCCAGTGTCCTGCCGCAGGCCGGGCATGTCACCGCGTCAGGCGGCAGGACACTCGAACAGTCACCACACCGGATTTCCACGTCGGTTCAGCGGCCGACGTCGGCGGCCCGGGGGGCGACGGACGACGTTGTGATCGGCGACGGCCACCTGTCGAACCAGCTGCGCATGTAGAGCTGCGTGCGCATCCAGTTGGACGGCTTGGACGACGTACCGTGCCACTCGTCGTTGAAGCGGATCATGGCGGTCGGCACCTTCATCACCTTGAGCGCCGAATAGAACTCCTCCGTCTGCGGCATCGGCGTCCGCAGGTCGAGCACTCCGGTCATCAGCATCGTCGGCGTCTTCACGTTGCCGACGTACATCAGCGGTGAGCGACGCAGGTGTTCCGACGGATCGACCCATGGCAGTTGTGCGAAGTTGCGATACCAGCTCGCACCGTCGGTCGTGCCGACGAAGCTCAGCCAGTCGATCACGGGGCAGTTCGCACTGGCCGCTGCGAAACGGTTCGTGTGTCCGACGATCCATGACGTGAGCACGCCGCCACCCGAGCAACCGAACACGTACATGCGCTTCGTATCGACATAACCGCGATTCACGACCGTATCCACCGAGGCCATAAGGTCATCGAAGTCCTTGCCCGGATAGGCATTCTTGATCGCGTTCCCGAACGCACTGCCGTAGCCGGTGGAGCCGCGCGGATTGGTGTAGAGCAGCACGAAGCCGTTCGCGACATGATCCTGACGCGCAAGATTGAACGCGCCGTTGTACATCGCGTGCGGACCGCCGTGAATCTCGAGCATCAGCGGATACTTCTTCGCGGGATCGAAGTCCGGTGGCTTCACGATCCAGCCCTGAATGCGATACCCGTCGACACTCGTCAGCCAGATTTCCTCCTGCGTGCCGAGCTGCTTGCCGGCGAGCACGTCGTCATTCACGTGCGTGAGACGCGTGATGGTGGCCGGCGTGCGCACACTGAATCGCACGACGTCGTTGGGTAGAGATGCCGTCGAGAGAATTCCGACCATGTTGCCCATGCGATCGACGTCAGTGACGCTCAGCACGTTCGTGCCAGTCGTGATCGGGCGTGTCTGACCGGCGACCGTTGTGAAATACAGATTCCGATAGCCTTCGTTCTCGACGTTGTAGTACACGCCGCTGCCATCGGGCGCCCACATCATGCCCTGCGGATTACGATCGAGCGCCGCGTTGATGGCATGCGGGTTCGATCCGTCCGCATTCATGAGGTAGATGTTCGCGTCCTTCCACGTTGCGTCGGTGGAGTCGTAGCCGGTGTAGGCGATCAGCTTGCCGTCGGGCGATGCGATCGGATTGCTGTCGGGGCCTTTTCGCGTCGTGAGTGCGGCGATGCGGCCGGTGCCGACATCAGCGCGGTAGATCTCCGTCTCGCGCCACGCGCCTTCGGAATCGGGCGTGCGCAGACTGCTGAACAGCAGCGACTTGCCGTCCGGCGTCCAGCGTGCCGCGCTGTGATTCCAGTTGCCGGTGGTGACCTGTCGCGCCTGTCCGCCCTCGGCCGACATCACGAACAGGTGCTGATAGCCATCGTCCGTGAAGCCGATGCGATCCGAGCGATAGTTGAGCCGCTGCACGATACGCGGCGCGTCGGTCCACTTGGCGCCCTTTGGTGCGGCGGGCAGCGCAATGTTCCACGTTTCCTTCGTCGGCACGTTCATGCGGAACGCGATCTGCGCACCATCCGGCGACCACTCGGGATCCGTCGGCGCTTCGACGAGCCGTGTGAGCTGCGTCGTCCCCGCATCGCCGTCCATGAAACGCACCCAGAGCTGCATGCCACTCGGCTGACCGGTGGCGATGTAGAGCAGCTTCGTACCATCCGGTGACCAGCGCGGTGCACTGCCGGCGACCAGTGATCGCTGCCGTGATCCATCGGCGTTCATCACCCAGACGCTCGTGTCCCACTTGTCATTCACCTTGTCCACGCTGCGCCGCGTGAAGGCGATCTGCTTGCCGTCCGGCGACAGCTGTGGATCCGCGACATCCTCCCATTCGAGGTAGTCGGCAACCGTGACTTTCTTGCTGGCTGGCGGTGCGGCCGGTTGCTGTGCAGTCAACAGCGGAGCGAGCGCGACGGCCAGCAGGCTGGCGATCGCGAGGGAGTGAGTTACACGACGCATGGGGAGTCTCCGGCGAGGTACGAATGCGCCACGGGAGCGGGACGCAGTGTCAAAATGCCCCGCGGATTGCGCGGGCGACAACTCTTCATACGCGCAGGTCGATTTTCCGCTCGCCTCGCCGGGCGCGGAGCTCATTCCTGCGGGGTGACATGCCAGCGGCGGATTTTAATGGTGAGTCGGTGAGGACCTTCGTGGCCGTTGTGCGGGTCGAGAACGCTGGCCCACGTCGATCCGGTGCGCTGGTAGACGCGTGTCGTGCCGTTGCCACCAGTGCTGGTCGTCGCACCGGCATGACGAGCGCCGAGGCGCCGCCGATCGTGATGGCGGCGGTTGGCGTGGGTGGCGGGGCCGTCGCCGCCACCGCAGGCGGAGAGGAATGCGCCAGGCAGCACGACGGCTGCCGGCCTGGAACTGATGCGTGACATGGGACGGTCGTGCCCCCGAATGACGCCCGACCGCGCGCCCGCGACGCGCGGTCAGTCCCCTCGGTACACGCACCCCGAGTTGCACGTCTCATGCACCTGAATGGCGCTCAGCTGCGGGATGATCACGAGCAGCCGATCCCAGATCCACTTCGCGAGCACTTCGCTGGTTGGATTCTCGAGCCCTGCGATGTCATTCAGGTAGAAGTGGTCGAGCTGCGCGTCGAGTGGTGCCCAGGCGGCCTTGATGTCGCCGAAGTCCATCAGCCAGCCGGTGTGCGGATCGACGGGACCACGCACGACGATGCGAATGCGGAACGAGTGTCCGTGCAACCGCGCGCATTTGTGACCCGGCGGCACGTTCGGCAGGCGATGCGCCGCTTCGAAGGTGACGTCGCGATGCAACTCGACGACGTGCCCGCCTGTCTGACCTGACGTGCTCATCGGATCTCCAGCCATTTGTGCGTCTGCAGACTGAGGCGCCATTGCGGATGTGCAAGGCAGTACGCGAGGGCGGCACGCACATTGGCGGCACCGTCCGGGCCATCCATGGGTTGCAGAAAAAACTTCTCGAAGTCCAGATCGGCGAAGCGCTCGGGCTGCGCATCCGGCTCGACCTGCGGATACACGAGCTTGAGTTCCGAACCGCGCGTCAGGACCAGCGGCGCGTTGGCTTTCGGACTGACGCAGATGTGATCGAGGCCGCGCGGCGCGGGCTGCGTGCCGTTCGTTTCGACCGCGACTTCGAACCCGCGCGCATGCAGCGCATCGATCGCGGCCTCGTCGAGCTGCAGCAACGGTTCACCGCCGGTGCAGACGACCAGCTTGCGCGCGCGCGGCGACGTGTTGGCCGGCCAGCGCGCATCGACATGTGCTGCCAGCAGCTCCGCGTCGGTGAATCGGCCGCCATCCACGCCGATACCGATGAAATCCGTATCGCAGAACTTGCAGACCGCAGTCGCGCGATCAGCCTCGCGTCCAGTCCACAGATTGCACCCCGCAAAGCGCAGGAACACCGCCGGCCGGCCACTTTGCGCCCCTTCACCCTGCAGCGTGTAAAAGCATTCCTTCACCGCGTACGTCATCAATCCAACTCGGCCGGCGTGACCGCGTACATCGTGGGATCGGGGATGCCCGCATCGCGAAAGCCCTTGTGGCGCAGCTGACACGAATCACAACGCCCGCAGGCGGCACCATCCTCGCGCGGATCGTAGCAGCTCACGGTTCGACTGTAGTCCACGCCAAGCGTGGTGCCGAATTCGACGATCTGCTTCTTCGTCATCTGCTGCAGCGGCGCACGGATCACGACGCGGGTGCGTCCTTCGACGGCCGATGCAGTGGCAAGATTGGCGAGTGTCTCGAACGCGCTGATGAATTCGGGACGACAATCGGGATAGCCCGAGTAATCGAGCGCGTTGACCCCGATGAAGATGTCGCTCGCGCCGAGTACTTCGGCGTAGGCCAGCGCGAACGAGAGGAAGATCGTGTTGCGTGCGGGGACGTACGTGACCGGAATGCCGTGGGTCAGATCGTCCGCACTGCGATCCTTCGGCACGGCGATCGAGGCGTCGGTCAGCGCCGACCCGCCGAAGCCTCGAAGATCGATGTCGAGAATCGCGTGGCCGCTGGCGCCGAGCGCCGTCGCGATGCGCTGGGCGGCGACGATTTCCTGGCTGTGCCGCTGACCGTAGCGGAAAGTCAGCGCGTGCGCCGCGTATCCTTCGGCGATCGCGTGGGCGAGGACGGTGGTGGAATCGAGTCCTCCGCTGAGCAGAACGACGGCTGGACGGAGACCAGGTGTATCGGTGAGTGACGACATCGTAGTCCCAAGGCTAACGGCGCCGGACAGTGGCGGAAACAGGCAGCTGCTGCGAGAGATCGCGGCGCTCTTCCTGCGACTTGGGCTCACGGCGTTCGGCGGGCCCGCCGCACATGTAACCGTGATCGAAGCGAACGTCGTTACGCAGCGTGCGTGGCTGACACGCGCGGCGTTTCTCGATCTGCTGGGTGTGGTGCAGGTGTTGCCAGGCCCGAATTCGACCGAGCTGGCCATTCACATCGGGCACTCGCGTGCCGGATGGCGCGGTGGCGTGGTCGCGGGACTCTGCTTTGTGCTGCCCAGCGTCCTGATGGTCTGGATGCTGGCGAGTGTGGCGGCTGCGCCAGCGATCCGGCCAGTCGTCGCGACAGTGCTGTGGTTTCTGGCACCGGTCGTGGTGGCGGTACTGCTCGACGCGCAGTGGAAGTTCGGATCGCAGGCATGGCAGCGATCCGGCGCGCCCGTGATCATGCTCGCGACCGTAGTGGCAGCGGTCATGCTGCCGTCGGATCTGGCAGTGCTGGCGGTGGGTGCGCTGGTGGCAATGCTCTGGCGTGGTGGCGCGAAACGCGGTGGCGCAGCGGCAGCGGTGTGCCTGACCCTGCTGCTCGCGATCGGTGCGGTTGACGCGATGGCGCCGCTCGCGCCAGGATCCAACGCACCCAGAACATCGGCCATTCTGCTGTACTTCCTGCGCGCCGGCGCGAGTGTCTTCGGGAGTGGCTACGTGCTGCTGGCGTATCTGCAGCGCGATCTCGTACTCGAGCGCCACTGGCTGTCGCTGGCCGCGCTGACACAAGCGTCGGCGCTGGCGCAGATCACGCCAGGGCCGCTGTTCGCAACCGCCACAGCGGCGGGATACGTGATCGGTGGACATCTCGGAGCGCTTGCCGCGACCGTCGGTATCTTTGCTCCGGCAATCCTGAGCGTGACGGTCAGTGCGCCGATTCGGCGGCTGATTCAGCGGTCGAAGTGGGTGCGCGCGGCGCTCGATGGCATTGTGGTGGCAAGTGTCACGCTGCTCGGTCGCGCCATCGTGGGGTTCGCGCTGCCGCTCGGTCGGTGGCAGTGGGCGGTGTGTGGTGTGGCGACGCTGGCGTTGCTGGCCAGCCGGGTGCAGGCCACGATTCTTCTGCTTGGTGCGGTGTCGGCTGGCGTCGTCGCCGCAGTCTTTCACTTCATTCCGTCATGAATCCGATTCGTTCGCGCATTTCGATTGCCGTCGCGATGCTGATCGCTGTCACCGGCTGCGTGACACTGTCCTCCGGTGGTGCGACCGTCACGCCGCCGCCTGTCACCGGTACCGACGTCGTGCAGCGCATGCGTGCGAAGTACGAAGGCAAGTGGTTTCAGACGCTGCAGTTCACGCAGGAGAACACGCGCTACGCCGCGAACGGGCGTACCGAACGCAGTCAGTGGAAAGAATACATGTTGGTGCCGGGCCGTTTACGCATCGAGTTCATGCCGGCGGTGGGTGGCAACGGTGCGATCTACGCGGATGGCAGCATCTATTCGTTCGAAGGCGGAAAACTTGCGCGTACCGCGGCGCAGGTGAACATCCTGCTCGTGCTGACGGCGGATGTGTACGCGCAACCCGTCGCCACCAGCACGAAGCAGCTGACGGGCGTTGGCATCGATCTGACGAAGCTGCGCAGTGACATGTGGAATGGCCGGAAGGTGTGGGTGGTCGGTGCGACCGGTGCGACTGATCTCGGATCGCCGCAGTTCTGGGTCGACGCGGAAACGTGGGTCGTGCATCGTGTGATCGATCGGGCCGCGCTCAGCACGGCGCAGGGTCCGCGCCCGGCCACCGAATACCGACTCGCCGACTATCGCGTGCTGAGCGGTGTGCCGGTGGTGCACGAGATTCAATTCCTGCGCGATGGGCAGCCGTTCTTCAAGGAGCAGTACACGGACGTACTGGTGAACACGGCGCTCGATGCGCGGTTGTTCTCGTCGTCGCAGTGGAGGGTTCCAGGGAGTACGCCGTGAACCGATCAAGGGGTCCCCTTGATCGCACGGCGTTACAGCTCCAGCCCCTTCCGCCCTCATTCGGCTGAAGCGTTAGTTTCTCCACGCGCGGCATCGCCAGACCGGTGATGCCGCGCGTGCTGTCTCTCCCGCCCGCCTGCCATGTCGCACCTGCTCACCGCTGATGCCCTGATCGGCCTTGCGACACTGACCGTGCTCGAGGT
>JANLPZ010000132.1:0-8241 GCA_031367535.1 Gemmatimonadaceae bacterium | reverse complement strand
GTCGGCGCGGCCTTCATGACACCGACCGCGCCGGACTGCACTGCGACAGCGACGTTCGTTCCGTACGCCATCGAGTCCATGCGCTCCGAACGCCTCTCGGGCGCGCCAGTCACGACCACCGAGCTGAGTTGGTTCGGCGTGTTCACCAGTGCGATGTCGAGCGTGATCGAATCGGCGGTCACGTCGAGATGGCGTGTGACGGGCGTGTACCCGATGCGACGGACATTGATGGTCAGCATGCGCTGATCGACCACGCGCAGCACCACGAGGCGATAGCGCCCGGCCTTGTCGGTGACGCGACCGATGCCGCGTGTCTGCACAAGGACGTTCGCACCATCGAGCGGCAGATGTGTTCCGGCGTCCCGGACGGTGCCGCTGATCACCACCGAGTCGCGGATCATGGGTCGGGGAGCGACCAGCGCATGGGGTGGCGTCAACATGGTCGCGGCGAGCACACTGAGGAACAGCATACGGACACTCCGGCGCGGGCCAGGCCGCTGCCGTGGGAGCGGAAGCGGTACCGGCGGATGAAAAAGTCGCGATCTGGTCCGAACAGGGCCGGCAGTGTGCCGCTGAGCGCCAGTCGCCAACGGGTGAGGCGTGACGCGTCCCGGATTGCACACGTGGCCGCGCGCGCTCGTGCCGGCCCTCATCCGTTTCCTGATCGCCTCGTGAGGACGAGGATCTAGCGACCTCGACTGGGGCTGCCGTCGGCGCACCTTTTGCACTACTATCCAGCAGACGCCCACTGGTGTATGAAGCGTGGGTCCTCGCGCCGCAGCGAGGAATGTCCCAGGAGCTGCCCGGCCGAAGTGGACCGGAGTTGTGCTGCCTGGTTGAGACGAAGTCACGCCGCTGGCGCGCCGCCGCAGTTTCGCGAGCGCAGCCGAGGCCCATCCAGACGTTTCCAGGACCATCCCATGAAGCAGCCCCGATCTGTTCGGGTGCGCGCGTGGATTGCTGACACCGTGCGCTGCGACCGCTCCCTGTCGCGCATCTTGTCACGCGCGGCGCTCAGTCTTGCCCTGCTCTCCCCGAGCATCGCACACGCCGTCACGCCACGCGCGACGCAGGATTCGCTGGTCACCGCCTCGCTGGCGAAGATCGTGGCGCACGGTGATCTCGCGTCACTGCGCGTCGCAAACCTGCGCGATGTGCGGGCTGATGTGTCACGACTCTACGCGCCACGTGGCTGGGCACCGGTCTGGTCAACCGACGGTCAACTGACTCCCGCCGCGCGCGCTACGCTGGTCTCGCTCACGCTCATCGCGGAGCGCGGGCTCGATCCGAGCGACTATGACGTGGCGCGGCTCTCGCGACTCGCACAATCGCCGCTCGCGAACGTCGAGGACCGCGCTGAATTCGACATGACGCTGAGTGTGGCGACGCTGCGTGCGTTGCGCGCGCTGTATTTCGGCCGCGTCAATCCGACCGAGGTGCATCCGACGCTGCATATCTCGCGCGATTCGGTGGATCTCGCACAGATCGTCACGCACCTGCTGGAATCCGGCACGCCCGATTCATCGTTCGACGCCGCCGAGCCGCAGTTCGCGGAGTATCAGACCCTCAAGCGCGCGCTGGCCGTGTATCGCGCGCGGAATTCTGCCGACGACAGCGTCGCGCAGTCACGCATCGCGCAGATCGAACTCACCATGGAACGCTGGCGCTGGCTGCCGCGCACCTTCGACGTGCCGCCGGTGATCGTGAACATTCCGGCGTATCACCTGAATGTGCTGAGCAATGATGGCGTGGTGTCGCCACTGTCGATGGACGTCGTGGTCGGCAGCACCGACGGCCATCAGACGCCGATCTTTGCCGACACGATCCGCTTCGTCGAATTCGCTCCGTACTGGATTGTGCCGTTGACGATTGCGAAGGCGGAGCTGCTGCCGCTGGCGATGCGCGATCCGCATATCCTGACGGTGAACAACTATGAGATCGTGAATCGCCTCGGCAAGGTGATGGTGCCGACAGTGCCCGCGCTCAAGCAGGTGCTGGCCGGCAAAGCCTACATCCGGCAGCTGCCGGGCGGCTCGAACTCCCTTGGCAAAGTGAAGTTCCTGTTTCCGAACGCGTTCGATGTGTATCTCCACGACTCGCCGGTGCAGTCCGATTTCCAGCGCACACGACGCGATCAGAGTCACGGGTGCATTCGCATCGCCGATCCGCGTGGGCTGGCGGTCTGGCTACTCCGTGAGCAGCCGGAGTGGACGGCGGCGCGTATCGACAGTGCGATGAATGGCCGCATGCCGACGCGGGTCGCGGTGACGCGCGGCGTGCCGGTCTACCTGTTCTACGCGACCGCGGTGGCGGGTGCCGACGGCGGCGTGCAGTTCCACTCGGACATCTACGGTTTCGATGCGGCGCTGTCGGCGCAGCTGGCGCGTGGCGCAGCAACGCAGACAACCGTCGTGGAGGCAGCTGAGGCGGTCAGTCGTCAGCCGTGACCGCGCCTTTCGTCCTGCGCATGCTGTGCGGTGCCGCTATGCGCCAAGCCCGGCGCCGCTCAGCTCCGCGCGCAACGCGGCAGCAGTCTGACATCGCTGCGCCGGATCCGCAGCCATCAGTCGCATCACCAGATCCGACAGTCCACGCGGTGTCTCCGACACGACTTCATGCGGTGCGCGTACCGGTGCTCCGGCAATGATGCGACCGATCATCAACACCGGATTCGACGGATCATGCGGCAACACGCCGGTGATGCACTCGTACAGCACAATGCCGCAGGCATACAGGTCGGCACGCGCATCGACGTCACCATCCATCAGTTGCTCAGGCGCCATGTAGCCCGGCGTACCGACCGCCATGCCGACCTGGGTGAGCTGCGCCGTGCGCACAGCAAGCCGCGCGATCCCGAAGTCCATCACTTTCAGCGTGCCATCCGGTCGCAGCATGATGTTCTGCGGCTTGATGTCGCGGTGAATGATGCCTTCCGCATGCGCCACCTCGAGCGCGCGCGCGAGTTGCCGTGCGATCGAGATCACCGCGTCGACCGGGAGCCGGGTGTCGCGCTCCAGCAGGTCGCTCAGCACGGTGCCGGCGACATACTCCATGGTCAGAAAATACGTGCCGGCGTGTTCGCCGAGATCGTAGATGCGCACCACACCGCGATGTGAGATGCGACGCGCGAGGCGGATTTCGCTCTTGAGCCGCTGCACTGCTGCCGGGTCCTGTGCGACGGCATCCTGGTGCAGAGTCTTGAGGGCCACGATTTCGCCGAGCTCGCGATCGAACGCCTTGTAGACCACGCCCGCGCCGCCACTGCCGAGCACAGAGCGTATTTCGTACCGATCAGCTACGATACTGCCAATGGCGATCGTCGAGTCCGCGCTGACATCGAGTGGCAACGCCTGCGGCGTGGACGACTGCAGCAGCGAGACCAGTGACCGTTTTTCGCGAAGGTCGAGCAGCATCGTACCGACGGCACGCGTCAGCTCACCGACCTCGTCGAGCGATGTACTCTCCACCACCGCGTCGTAGTCACCCTCGGCCGCGCGGCGCGCAGCCCTCGCGAGCGCAAGCACCGGACCGGCGATCGACCGCGCCAGCAGAAATGCGACGCCCATCCCCAACACGAGACTGATCAGGCCGGCGATCAGGATCCATCGACGCAGCGACAGAAACGGCGCCATCTCGGTGCTCTGCGCCCGCAGCGCGAGAAATCCACCGAGCGGATCACCGCCGGCCGAGCGCACCACGACGGCACGCCCGACAAACGCCTCGCCGTCCAGCGTGACCTCGACGCGGGCCACCGAATCGGTGTGCTGCTCAGCCAGCACGCCAGTCGCGCGCACAACGAGATCCTGAATTGCACGCGCGCGGCCGAGCGACGACGACGACACGTGCGGAGCTAATGCCGTATCGAGCACATAGAAGATCACGTCGGTATCGGTGGCTTCCTTCACTTTCGCGGCAAGCGCCGAATCGATGGCCTGCGCCGCCATGAACGCGCCGATCGAGTGTTCGCCGCTGGCCGATGGCACCGAGACCGGCACGGCGATGACCTGCAGCAGCATCGAATCGGCGGAGGCGCCAAACCCCGATGCCACTTCACCGCCGAGCGCCCGCACGATCAGCGCGGAGCCGGTGAGCGGGATGCGCGGCGCGGCCATGTCGTCGCTCTTGGCGAGCCGTTCGCCGTGTGCATTCGTGATCTGGACCCACGTGGCGCCGGTGCGTTCAGCGCCTTCGCCGGATTGATCGCGCAGGTCGTCGGAATTTTCCGCCAGCACGAGCGCGCGAAAGATCGGATTCTGCACGAACACGCCGGCAGCGCGCGCCAGACTCTGTTCGCGCGCCGAGAGCAATACCGAGACCAGCTGCGCGGCCCGATCGAGCGCCTGCGCACTGGCGGTCCGCGCCGTCCTCGACGCGATGATCGACAGGATCAGCAGGGAGAGCGTGAGTGCACCGATCACGACCGCACCGACCAGTGCGAACAGACGCCATGTCAGTCGGCTGCCACCTACGCGTGACGCGGGCGCGCCGGCACGGCTAGTAACGCTCACTGCCGGTCATGGTGTAGCTGCCGCCGAACTTGTTCTTGTGTTGCACGAAGCGATAACTGCGCGCGTCGAGTTCAATCGGAACCGCCGCGCCACCATCCACCGGAATCGTGATCGGCCGGGTCAGTTCACCGCCGCGCTCGTGCCAGATTTTCAGCGTGTACGCACCAGGCGGCACATTGGCGAATGCGTAGCGGCCATCGGCACCCGGTCGCACGACGTACGGCGATGGAATCGTCACGACGTACGCCACCATGCGAGCATGGATGTTACAGAAGATCGGATACACGCCGCTGCGTGTGAACTGCATCTGGCGTTTCTCACCGCGGGCGTAGAGGCCGAGATCGAACTCGGATGGGCCGGATTTCGAGAAGACGTTGTGTCGGAAGGGGTCGTCGTTGGGAAAGGCGACCGAGCCGCCGCTCGACACGACCTGCACGCGCGGCACGAACTGTTTGCCCTGCATGCCGATCTGACTGGCCTGCCGCGACGGAGCCTGAGCGCTGCCCGCCGACTCGAGCCAGATCACCGCGTCGGCCAGATCCGCCGAGCGCTCGCCGCTCCTTTCGAGGATGGTGAGCTGGCCTGCGAGCGCTTGTGCGGAGGCCGCCGTCGGGAGCAACCCAAGCACGGTGGCGACGAGGAGGCGGCGACTGAGGCTGAGCGGAGGCATCGGCCGGGCGGATGGTGAGCACATCATCGGGATCGCCCAATCTATTTCCGGCGTCAGGTCAGCGAGTCGGGGCTGCAAACCGTTGAATTGACGCTGGCGCCAAGTCGGGTGACGTTCCCGATCTACTTGTTCCCGGAGTTCTGCATGCCACGACGCTCCCACCGCCCCGCCTCGGCGGCGGTCGCTGTGCTCTTCACATTGTGCCTGTTCGCTGCAGCAGGCGTCGCGCAGCTGCCCGTGCCCGCAGCCAAACGGCCGCTGTCGATGGAGGATCTGCTCTCGTGGAAGGGCATCCGCTCTCCCACGATCTCCAATGACGGCCGCTGGATGGCGTACATCCTCGCGCCGAATGAAGGCGATGCGGAGTTCGTGGTGCGCGGCACGGCGGCGGGCGAAAAGGAAACGCGCATCGCCATCGGTGAGGCGCCGGCGGCCGGATTCGGTGCTGCGACCAACGTCGCAATCTCCGGCAACAATCGCTGGGCGGCGTACACCGTCTATCCCAAGGCCGAGGACGCGAAGAAGGCGCGCAAGGATCGTCGCACATTGCCAACGAAAGTCGGCGTGATCGAACTGGCGACGGGCACGAAGCGTGAATTCGACCGAGTGCGAAGTTTCCGATTCGCCGGTGATCACTCGAACCTGATCGCGCTGCAACTGATGCCACCCGACGCGCCAGTTGGCGCTGCTGGTGCATCGGCAGCAGCACCTGCCGCGGCGGGTGGGTCGGTTGTGATGCTGGTGGACATGACGGGCGGCGCGCCGATCACGCTCGCTTCCGTTGGCGAATTCGCCTTCGATGAATCGGGCAACCAATTCGCGTACACGGTCGATCAGCGCGATCAGATGGGCAACGGGGTGCAGGTGCGCGACATGACGACCGGTGTCGTGCGCGCGCTCGATGGTGAGAAGGCGCTCTATCGTCGCCTGACGTGGGCAGACAGCGGTGATGCACTCGCCGTCGTGCGCTCAGTCGCTGACAGTGTGCTCAAGGACACACTCAGCACGGTGCTTGGCTGGGCGCATGTTGGGTCACGCACACCGACGACTGTGACGATCAACGAGAAGAGTGCCGGTGTCACCGCGAACGCCGTGATCAGCGCCGATCGTGCGCCGAAATGGAATGACGCGCAGACGGTGCTCTACTTCGGGCTGCGCGAACCGCACCCCGCTCCGCCGCCGTCAACCGGTGCACCGCTTGGCGGCGGTTCCACTGCCCCGGCGCCCGGCGCGGGTGCCGGCGGACAGGTCGCTCCGGCGCGGCAGGACGACGAAACACCGTCGCTGATTCTTTGGCACTGGAAGGACCCACGCCTTCAGAGCGCACAGCAGGTGCAGGAATCCGCCGACAAGACATTCAGCTGGCTCGCCGCGTGGAATATGTCGGCACCGAAAGTGGTACAGCTGAGCGACGACAACATGCGCAGCGTGACGGTCGGTGTCGGTGCTCGCTGGGCGCTCGGCACCGACATGACGCCGTATGAGCGGCAGGCGAGTGTCGATGGCCGAGCGCTGCGCGATCTGTACGCGATCGATGTGATGACGGGCGCACGGAGCATCATTGCCAAGGGCGTGCAGAATCCGAGCAGTGGCGGATTCGGCGGTGGCGCCAGTCAGGTGTTCGCACCGGACGGTCAGCACGCGGTCTGGTACGACAATGGCAAGTGGAGCGTGTACGACTTCACGACGAAGGCGTCGCGTGTCATCACCGATGGCATCACCGCGAATTTCTGGGACGACGAAGACGATCACAACGTCGTCAAGCCGCCCGCGGCACCGCCACTCGGCTGGTCACGTGATTCGCGCGACGTGTTCCTGCGCGACAACTGGGATCTGTGGCGTGTGCCGGTGAATGGTGGCGCGGCGGTGAACATCACCGGGAACGGCAAGTCGAGCGGGATTCGTTATCAGGCGCGTGTGGCCGTTGCACCGCGCGAGCGTGGCATCGATGTCACGAAGCCGATGTTCATCGAGACGTACGGCGAGCGGACGAAGAAGGAAGGCCTCGCCATGATCGATGTGATGAAAGGCGGCGCACGCGTGATGTCGTGGGAAGACGACAAGGTGGACTACCGTCGAGCGCGTGATGCGGATGTATGGGTGTACACACGACAGACGTTCGTGCGTTTCCCCGATTTCTACGCGGCCGATGGCGGACTGGCCAACGAGCGTCGACTGACGGACGCTAACCCGCAACAGAGTGACGTGGCGTGGAGCGCCGGCGCGCGCCTCATCGACTACCAGTGCGACAACAACGGTGACCGTCTGCAGGGTGCGCTCTTCCTGCCGGCCGGCTACGAGCCCGGCAAGCAGTATCCGACAGTGACATACATCTACGAGAAGCTCTCACAGAGCTTCCATGTGTACGCGCAGCCGAATGCGACACGCTACGCGAACCCGAGTGTCTACACGTCACGCGGCTACGCGTACTTCATGCCCGACATCACCTACAAGCTGGATGATCCGGGCCGTTCGGCGGTGTGGTGTGTCGTCCCCGCCGTGAAGGCGGCCATCGCCAGCGGCATCGTCGACTCGGCCAACGTGGCGTTGCAGGGTCACAGCTGGGGCGGATACCAGACCAGCTTCATCACCACGCAGACCAACATCTTCAAGACCGCAATCGCCGGCGCACCGCTCACCGACATGGTGTCGATGTTCAGCTCCGTGTACTGGAATTCCGGCAACACGAACCAGGGCATCTTCATCTCGAGCCAGGGACGCTTCCGCTCGAGCTACGCGAAGAATCCGGATGCCTACCTGCGCAACTCCCCGAACCGCTTCGCCGACAGCCTGCACATTCCGTTCATGATCCTGCACAACGATCGTGACGGCGCGGTGGATTTCAATCAGGGCATCACGTACTACAACACCCTGCGGGAACTGGGCAAGGATGTCGTGCTGCTGGAGTATGTCGGTGAAAACCACGGCCTCGCACGACCCATCAACCAGAAGGACTACGCCGTCCGCATGCAGGAGTGGTTCGACCACTTCCTGCAGGGCAAGCCGGCGCCGGACTGGATGCAGGACGGCGTGCCACGCCTGCGCATGGAAGAACATCTCCGC
>JANLPZ010000122.1:0-33343 GCA_031367535.1 Gemmatimonadaceae bacterium | reverse complement strand
CCAGCCCACCACCCGCACCTGCATCCTTCCACGTAGCGCGTACGGGAATCGAACCCGTCTCTGGACCTTGAAAGGGTCCCGTCCTAACCGCTAGACGAACGCGCCTCAGGGCCAGACCCACCAACTCCACCGGCCACCAGTCCTCAGTCACACGCCCGCACCCACACCTGCCGTCCATAGCGCTAACGGGATTCGAACCCGTGTTCCAGCCTTGAGAGGGCCGTGTCCTAGTCCCCTAGACGATAGCGCCGTCGTCGTACAATTGGCCCAGCACCACCGCCCTCCCAACCATTCAACCACTTCACTCGACTGCGTCACAGGCCCGGCAGGAATCGAACCTGCAACCCCCGGTTTTGGAGACCGGTGCTCTACCAATTGAGCTACGGACCTACACCGTGAATCCCTGCGATTCCTCGCAGTATCGACCCCTCACGAACCGAGGCCCATACCGCAGGGTGCCTGACGGGGATTGAACCCGCAACCCCCGGAACCACAATCCGGTGCTCTAACCAATTGAGCTACAGGCACCATGCCACCCTGCATACGGCAGACACCCAAAATAGACCAACCGAACCGTAGCTTCAAGGGCAAAGCGAAATCGGCGCCGCGCAAAACACGCCGTCGTCAATCCTTTGCGCGCTCCAGATAATCGCCACTACGCGGATCGACACGCACGCGTTCGCCCGTGCTCAGATACTCCGGCACGTTGACCGTCACGCCGTTGTCCAGCTTCGCCGGCTTCTGGCTCGCGCTCTTCGTCGCCGTCTTCATCACGGGCGCCGTGTCGACGATCTCGAACACCATCGAGTTCGGCAGCTCGATGCCGATCGGCTTTCCGTTGTAATACTCGGCCATGATCTTCATGCCTGGCTGCATCCACTGGGCGTTGTCGCCAAGCATCTCTTCATCCATCTCGAGCTGATCGTAGTCGCTCGACTTCATGAAGTAGTACGTGCCGGTCGACTCGTACAGGAACTCGAGATCGTGCGTTTCCATCATCGCCTTCTCGATCGCATCGGCGGCACGGAAGCGATGCTCGAAGTTCGAGCCGGTGCGCAGGTTCTTCATCTTCGTCTGCACCATCGCGCGCAGGTTGCCAGGCGTGTGATGACGGAACTCGATCACGCGGCAGGGGTCGCCCTCCATCACGATCACCATGCCGCGACGAAGCTGCGTAGCCGGAACTGCCATATCAGTACATCCTCTACTCTGTGGGGTCCGTTGTATTGAACAGCCCACAAACATAGCGGCCCCATCCCCCGCCCACGAGCCCCGCCCTCGCTCTGCCCGCATCAGTACTGCCTTGGCTCACACAGAGCCGCAGAGCAACAGAGGCTTCGGAGCTCCTATAGCGTTCACCGAACAGTTTTCGCGCGGGGTCCGCGGGGGACGCGGGGAAGAGCAAAAGCAACAGGCTTTTGGAACAGCGTCTCGCGACCGCAGTTTCAAAAGCTTTTGCTTTTCCTCCGCGTCCCCCGCGGGCCCCGCGTGAAAACTTTTCCTTCCACGCGGTAGAACCGACGAGTCTCTGTTGCTCCGCGGCTCTGCGTGAGTCCAGCAGTTCAGTTCGGCCGGCCAGACCTCAGACTTTGGGCACCGACGGTCGCAGCTTGTCGAGGACGCCTTTGATGGCCGGCCACACTGTCCGGGCCGCTTTAGAGGCGCCTTCGCGGGTGGGGTGGATGCCGTCGGCCTGGTTGAGGCTGGCAATGCCGGCCACGCCGTCCAGCAGGAATGGCGTCAACGTCGCGCCGGTCGCCTTGGCCACCGCCGGGAAGACGCCGTGGAAACCAGTCGCATAGCCCGCCCCCATGTTCGGCGGCGCCTCCATCTGCACGATCACGATCTGCGCGGCCGGCTGCTCCGCCTGCACCTTCTTCACGAGCGCCGTCAGGTTCTGCGTCAGGTCGGCCGCTGACAACCCGCGCAGGCCGTCGTTCGCGCCGGTCTCGATCACCACCACATCGGCCGAGTCCTTCAGTAGCCAGTCGGTCCGCCGCAGCGCGCCGGCCGAGGTCTCGCCGCTCAGCCCGGCGTTCTGGATCTTGACCTTGTAGCCCAGCGAATCGGCAATCCGCCCGACCTGCCCCGGCCACGCCTCGACCGGGTCCGGCAGCCCGAGTCCCGCCGTCAGGCTGGTGCCGATGAACAGCATCCGCATCGGCGCCGCAATCGACTTCGGCCCCATGTCGACCGAACTTCCGGGCGGCAGTGACGTTGAAGTAGAGTCGCTACCACGACCTGCTACCGTTGAGTCACCGGCAGCGCCCCCCCGATTGGCAGATTGTGCCGAGCCGCCGCCGCCGCAACCATGCATCGCACCGATCACCACCAGCGCGACACCCCATCGGGCGGCGCGTCGTACTACACCGTGCTCCCCACTTCCCCGCTGCTTCCGCATGTCTGACACCGGTTTGTCGTCTCTCAGCCGCGCGACGCCCATGCTGGCCGTCCGCAATCTGACGAAAGAATATCGCAGCGGCGGCGGTGCCCTGGCGGTCCTCCGCAATGTCTCCTTCGATATCGCCGCTGGCGAGACCGTCGCCATCGTCGGACCCTCGGGCAGCGGCAAGACGACGCTCCTCGGCCTACTCGCCGGACTCGATACCCCGACCACCGGCGCTGTGCTCCTCGACGGCACGGACCTCGCCCGCCTCGACGAGGATGCGCGCGCGCGACTGCGCGGTGATCGGGTCGGATTCGTGTTCCAGAGTTTCCAATTGGTGACCACCCTCACCGCGCTCGAAAACGTGCAAGTGCCGCTCGAATTGCGCGGCATTCGTGACAGCGAAGCTCGTGCGCGCGATTTGCTCGAACGGGTCGGACTTGGGCCCCGCACGCATCACTTCCCGACGCAACTCTCGGGCGGTGAGCAACAGCGTGTCGCCATCGCGCGCGCGTTCGTGAATCGCCCGCGCGTACTCTTTGCCGACGAGCCGACCGGGAACCTCGATGGCGCCACCGGCGAAAAAATCGTCGGGCTGCTCGAACAATTGAATCGCGAAGACGGCACCACCATCGTCCTCGTGACTCACGACCCGAAGCTCGCCAAACGTCTCGGCCGCAGCATCCGTCTCGCCGACGGCGCGATCATCGAAGATACCGGCGCTGTCACCCGCATCGCCGAAGAGGCGGTGGCGTGAGCACTGCGCCGCTCGGCCCGCGCTTTCCGTGGCGACGTCTGCCCGCGCTGGCATGGAAGGAAAGTCGCACGGCACGTCGACGTCTGCTGCTCTACATGTCGTCGATCGCACTCGGTGTCGCCGCGCTGGTCGCGATCGATTCGTTCGCCGACAATCTCACGAAATCAGTGCGCGAACAGAGTCGCTCGCTGCTCGGTGGTGATGCGTCACTGACGACGCGCGCCGAAATGACGCCGGCGGCCGATTCGCTGATCGATTCGCTCGGCCGGAGCGGCATGACTGTCGCCCAGATCGTGCAGTTCCCATCGATGGCGGCGATCAGCAACACCGGCAACACGCGTCTGGTGCAGGTTCGCGGTGTGTCGAACACGTATCCGTTGTATGGCGAGGTGATCACCGAACCTGCGAGCTCGTTTCTTCGCATCCGCAAGGAACACGCGGCGATCGTCGATCCGGGACTGCTCGTCTCGCTCGGCGCGCAGGTCGGCGACTCCGTGTCGCTCGGCTACTCCACATTCGTCATCGCAGGCACACTGAAGCAGGTGCCGGGCGACGCCGGTTTTGTGTCCGTGGTCGGTCCGCGCGTATTCATCTCGTCGCAGTGGCTCGACGAAACGCGACTCCTCAGTTTCGGCTCGCGCGCATCGTATGAGACACTGCTCAAGATGCCGTCGTCGATGCAAGCCACGGTGTGGGCCAAAGCCAACAAGCCGAAGCTCGACAAACTCAAGCTCCGCGTGCGAACCGCCGCCGAGTCCGAGGCGAACGTTACGGAAGCCATCAGTACACTCGGAAATTTTCTCGGGCTCGTTGGACTGGTCGCGCTGCTGCTCGGTGGCATCGGCGTCGCGTCCGGTGTTCACGCCTTCATCCGACGCAAGCAGGAAACGATCGCCGTGCTCCGCTGCCTCGGAGCGACGAGTGGACAGGTGCTGGTCGTGTATGGATTGCAGGCCGCGCTGATGGGACTCGCGGGTGCGGCCGCGGGTGCGGCACTCGGTGTCGCAATTCAGCTCGCACTGCCGGGCCTCGTGCGCGAAATGTTACCGGTGGATGTGCAGGTCTCGTTGTC
The DNA here is from genome assembly GCA_031367535.1 of Gemmatimonadaceae bacterium. GTDB lineage: Bacteria > Gemmatimonadota > Gemmatimonadetes > Gemmatimonadales > Gemmatimonadaceae > JACMLX01. The sequence goes on along the minus strand of JANLPZ010000122.1, from coordinate 29,128 downwards.
GCCTGTTGCGATTCTCTCAGGCCTCGGCGTCGGCGTATGGGTGGCACTCGCGTTCGCGTTGCGCCCACTGGTCGGCGTGCGCAACATCTCACCGCTGCAGGTCCTGCGCACGGAAGTCGATGCGACGGCGAAGACGCCGTGGTACAGGGACTGGGCCGGACTGCTCGTCATGGCCGGCATCGTGGCGAGTGTGGTGCTGCTAGCCATTCAGCGCGCCAACGGCATCAAGACCGGCCTCGCGATAAGCGGCGCAATTTCATTTGTACTGCTGCTGCTGCTCGGCAGTGCGTCGCTGCTGATGTGGATCGCACGCAAGGTGATGCGCGCCGGCTGGCCGTATGTGATGCGACAGGGCGTCGCGAATCTGTATCGTCCGTCGAATCAGACGCGCTCCGTGGTGTTGTCGCTCGGCTTCGGCGCATTCCTCGTCAGCACGTTGTATCTGTTGCAGACGACCCTGCTTGCGCGTTTCTCGGTCGATGCGGCAGCGAGTGGCGGCAACGTCTTGTTCTACGACGTGCAGGATGATCAGGGCCCCGGCATGGACACCATCATCGCGAACGCCGGGCAGAAGCTGATTCAGCGCGTGCCGATCGTGACGATGCGCCTGAGCGAAGTGAAGGGGGTGCCGGTGAAGGTTGCGCAGGCCGCCGCCGAGAAGCTGAAGAAGGCGCCATGGCCCTACTCTCGTGAATATCGGAGCACGTATCGCGACACGTTGGTGAAGAGCGAGACGCTGACGTCGGGCAAATGGTTCGACAGCGCACCCGCGGCCCCGGCCGGCATGAGCCGCGTCAGCATCGACGAAAGCATCGCCGACGATCTGATGATCAAGGTCGGTGACGAGCTGACATGGAATGTGCAGGGCGCCAGTGTGAAGACCGTCGTGGCCAGCACGCGCAAGGTGAATTTCGCGCGCTTCGAACCAAACTTCTTCGTCGTCTTCGAATCGACCGCCATCAAGGCCGCACCGAAGCAGTTCGCCGTGATCGCGAGTGTGACTGGTGACAGTGCCGTTGCCGCCCTGCAACGTGATGTCGTACGGCGCTATCCGAACGTCAGTTCATTGGACATCTCACTGATCACGCGCACGATCACGAACATTCTCGACAAGGTCAGCAGCGCAATTCGCTTCATGGCGCTGTTCGCCCTGATCATGGGTGTGCCCGTGCTGATCAGCGCCGTCGCCGCCACGCGTCGCGAGCGTCTGCGCGAGGGTGTGCTGCTCAAGGTCCTCGGTGCAACACGCGCGCAGATCGGCCGCATCATGATCAGCGAATACGCCGTGCTCGGCCTGCTCGGTGCACTCGCCGGCATGCTGCTCGGCATCGGCGGCGCATGGGGACTCGCACGCTTCAACTTCAAGGTCCCGTTTGTGATGGCGTGGACCCCCGCCTTCGCCATCGCCGGGCTCCTGCTCGCCATCACCATCCTCGTCGGCATCCTCACCGGCCGCGAAGTCTTCCGCGAAACACCAATGGCTGCCCTGCGCGAATCCTGACTCTGGTTCTACAGCGATACTACCGACTAATTTTCGCGCGGGGCTCGCGGGGGACGCGGGGCGATCATCTCCGAACGCCATCGCTTGCGACGAACGAAACAACGAATGGCTGTTGAAACTGCGCTCGCGAGACGCTGTTCCATCAGCCTTTGTCGTTTAAATGAGATGCGAAGGTCGGAGTTCCACACCGATCGCCCCGCGCCCCCCGCGAGCCCCGCGTGAAAACTGTCAACGCCCTCGAGCAGTAGAACTCAGGGCACGACGAGCCGAACGGTGGCAGTCTGGCCGGACGTAACGGTAGCGCGAGCTTCGACGATGCTCCCGCCGAACGGAATTGCGATCACACGCACTTCCCCGACCGGCACATTCGTGAACCGCGCCGTGCCAGTGCTGTCGGTGTTCTTGTTGCCGAGCAGGGTGTTGAAGTTGAGACCCGGCCCTTGAATCACGACGCCGATGTTCGCTGCGGCTGCGCCGCCTTGAGTCCCGCGCGTGATGATCGCCTGCACCGTGCCCAGCGCCGAACGCTTCGCTTTCAATGCATCGGGAATCGCCGCGCGCTGCACCGTCATCACACTGTAGATCGACAACCCCGTCTTGAGCAGCGGCGCCGCCGTCTTCGGCTCGAGGATCAGGTCGACACGTGTATAATTCTCGGCCTGCGCGATCACATCGTTCGATGGCTGCACCGCACGCAACGTCGGCAGTATGCTGTCAGTACCGAGATCGGCATTGAAGAGCGGCTTCCCCGCGAGGTCGTATGCCTCGCCCCAGGCGTACGCATTGCCCGACAACCCATCGATGATGTACGGCTGGTAGTAGTAGCCGCGCGGCGGTTTGCGCAGGCCGGCGAAATCGACACGCATCGCCGGCTTGCCGGTCTTCACGACATCCCAGAACAGCAACGTGCCAGTACCAGCCGATGCGAATCTCGTTTGACGCGCCGGGCTCAGGAAATCACCGAACGCGCCGCGCAGCGTGTCCGGAATCACCGCATCGTCATCACGCGTCGGCGTGCCCTTCTGATCGCGGAACCGTACGAACAGTGGTCGCGGCGTGGAGTCGTTGAATTTTGTGCTCGCCGAGTCGGCCTGAATCGTGAGCACCAGCCACGCGGCACGCTGCTGCACAGAGTCGGTGCCGGACAGCGTTACCGCGAATCGCAGCTTCTGCCCGAAGAACCCGCCGCGCCAGAAGTCGCGCACACCGGCTGAACGATTGGTGTCGACCGGCGAGGTGATATTGCCGTTCGCATCGAGCAGCGAGTCGGTGCGCACGATCCACTGCCGGTGCGACACCGGTGTCGCGGTCGAATCGAGCCCGTTCACGATGTAGAACTGATAGCGCGCCCGGCCATCCAGCTGTTTCATCAAGGCGACTTCGCCGACGATTGAATCGACCACCGCGGCATTGTTCACGGTGCGACCATACGCCAGAGCGGTCATGGTCGGCGTACGAACCGGTGACACCGTCGCAAACGAGGCTTCGAACGCGCCGCCGCCCTGCGCCGTGACCACTTCGTCCTGACTGCAACCGGCCGACAGCGCTGCACCGGCCAGAAGAATGAATGTGCGGCGTCGCATCACTTGGCCCTCTTTGGAATCGTCTTTACGCCAGGGCGATACGACAGACCAATGATCAGTCGCGCGCCGCCAAAACTCTTCACGCCAGGCGGTGGTGTGATCAACGGAGTGAGGAATACTGGATCGGCCTTCGCCGGATCACTTGGGCGCAGCTTCTCACGATCAAAGTTGAGGAATTGCGTGAAGCCGAGACTCGCCGTCACACCGAACTTTGCCGACAGATCCGCTTCGCCGATGAACGCGGCACCAAACGTCGGTGCGATCAGCGTTCCGGTGCCGGCACCACCCTTCGGCGACGGCAGCATCGCATACACACCCGCGTTGATCCCCGCGCCGGCACGGAAACGCTCGGCTTCGTCGATCGGCAATAACACGTCGGCAGTGAAGCGCGGTGCAATCAGTGTCGCATGACCATCGACTTGCACGAACTGCACGCTGTCTCCGACTGGCCGCTTCTCGAACGGGAAGAACGACCCGTCGATCGTCGTGCGTCCGATGTCGACCAGGCCGCCGAGGTACAGCCACTCGGGCGACATCTGACGACGGAAGCCGGCCGACCCGACAAACATAGATGCCTTGGTCGCGTTGGCTTCGTTCAGGTTGACGATGCCGCCGCCCATCAGAATCTCGGTCCGATGCTTCGGCGCTTTGCTCGATGATCGCGCATTCGTCGGCGCCGGATCGGGTCGACGGATCTGTGCGTGCAGGGACAGTGGCAGCGCGCCGAGAAGCAACGCCGTCGAGGCGCTCCGGCGCAGCCAACCACTCCGATTCGGAAAATGCATGCTGAGGCTGAGTGGGTGCAGGACCGCCAGGCACACGTGCGGCGGAGATCCGTGACGCGATCGTCTGTTGTGGACGATAGAGGATAATCGCCGTCACCAGCCGCAGCGGTCCGCACCCGAGCGGCATTCGACTATTTGAACCGAATACCGTTCGGCGCGACCCAGCCTTTGCCGGGCTGGACCGGTGGTACGGCCGGTGCGGGCTTGGGCGGCGATTGTGGTGCGCGAGCGCGCGGCGTGGCAGGTGGTGCGGACGCGGGACGCTCGCCGGTCTTCATCGTCAGCGCGATGCGATTGCGTGCGAGATCCACAGCCTGCACGGTCACCGTCACCTTCTGTCCGACCTGCACGACATCGTTGGCATCCTTCACGAAACGGTCGGCGAGTTGACTGACATGCACCAGTCCATCCTGATGCACACCGATGTCGACGAATGCACCGAACGCCACGACATTGGTGACCACACCCTCGAGCACCATGCCTGCGCTCAGGTGTTTCGGCTCCGTGACATCATCACGGAACGCGGGCGGCACAAAACTCTCGCGCGGATCACGCCCCGGCTTCCGCAACTCGGCCACGATGTCATGCAGCGTCGGCAGACCCACATCACTCGACACGTACGGTGCCAGATCGAGCGTCGACAGCACCGTCTCGTTGCCAATCAGCTCCTGCAGCGTGACGCCACGATCCTTCGCCATTTTCGCGACGAGCGCATACCGCTCCGGATGCACCGCACTCGCATCGAGCGGGTTCTTGCTACCGCGTACCCGCAGGAATCCTCCCGCCTGCTCGAAGGCTTTCGCGCCAAGTCGCGGTACGTCCTGCAATTCCTTGCGCGCCGTGAATCCACCCTTCGCGTCGCGTGTCGCAACAATCGACTGCGCCAGCGCCGGACCGACGCCTGACACGTATGCGAGCAACTGTGCCGATGCGGTGTTGACCTCGACACCGACACGGTTGACACAGCTTTCCACGATGTCATCGAGCCGCTGGCGCAGCTTGGGTTGATTCACATCGTGCTGGTACTGCCCGACACCGATCGACTTCGGATCGATCTTCACCAATTCCGCCAGTGGGTCCTGCAGCCGTCGCGCGATCGAGACGGCGCCGCGGATCGACACGTCGAGATCCGGAAACTCTTCACGCGCCACATCACTCGCCGAATACACCGATGCACCGGCTTCGCTGACCACCACCACCGTCGGCGCCGGCGGCTCCAACTCCCGCAGCGCGGCGCGCACGATGGTTTCCGTTTCGCGTGACGCGGTGCCGTTGCCGATCGCGATCAGTTCCGGCTTGAAACGCGTGACGATCGCACGAATCGTTGCTGCGAATCGGTCCTCCTGATGCAGATAGATTGTGTCGGTGTGCTGCAGTGCGCCGGTACGGCTCACCAGGGCGATTTTCACGCCAGTGCGGAACCCAGGGTCGAGGCCGAGCACACTCTTTTCGCCAGCGGGTGCCGACAGCAGCAGCTGTTCGAGATTGCGTCCGAAGATGATGATCGCTTCTTCGTCCGCGCGTGTCTTGAGTTCGAGCCGCAACTCGACTTCGATGCTCGGTGCGAGCAGCCGGTTGTAGGCATCGTCAGCGACGAGTGTCAGCAACGCAGTCGCCTTGCGTGTTCCGATCACATCGCGCTGCAGCCGCGGTGCGATATCCGCAATCGGCGCGTCCACGCTCCACACCAGCTCTCCCTCCGTCTCGCCTCGGCGGATGGCCAGAACGCGATGCGACGGGATGGTGCCGAGTGATTCGCGGAAGTCGAAATAGTCCGAGAATTTCGAGACCTCCTCCGTGCGACCGTACGCGCGCGCGCTCTTCACCGCACCCTTCCCCCGCGTGACCTCGCGAATCCACCCGCGCACGCCCGCGTCTTCCGCCACCTGCTCGGCGAGAATGTCACGCGCACCCTGCAGTGCCGCGTCGACGTCCGGCACCTCGTTCGCGAGATCCACGAACTCAACTGCCGCATCGCGTGCCGTCGCGTCGGTCAGCGCGCCGGCCCACACTTGCTCCGCCAGCGGTGCAAGCCCGCGCTCACGGGCAATGGTCGCCCTGGTACGACGCTTGGGCTTGTACGGGAGGTACAGATCCTCGAGCACTTGCTTCGTCGTGGCGCCAACAATCTTCGCCTTCAGCGCATCGTCCAGCTTGCCCTGCTCCGCGATGCTCTTGAGCACGGCGGCGCGGCGCTCCTCGAGCTCGGTCAGGTATTGCGCGCGGTCCCGCACATCGCGCAACTGCACTTCGTCCAGCCCGCCCGTGACCTCTTTCCGGTAGCGCGCTATGAACGGCAACGTGTTGCCTTCACCGAACAACTCGAGTGTGCGCTCGACCGAAGCCACCGGGAGCGCCAATTCACGTGCGACCGTCGAAACAAGTAACGAAGCCATCAGTCTGCTGAGCGAAAATCGAAGTGTTTGGCGAAGCGGGCAAACTGCCCTGCTTTCACTCGCGCAGCAACGCCTTGACTTACCGCCACTCGCAGCCACTACGCTGGCAATCATCGCAAACAGTTTTCGCGCGGCGTCCGCGGAGGGTGCGGGCAAAACAAATGCTGTGGGAGCTGCGCTTGCGAGACGCTGTTCCAACAGCCGTTGCAGTTGCCCTTCCCCGCGTCCACCGCGAGCCCCGCGCGAAAACTGTTGACGATCTCACAACACGGGCAGACCGATGGTCAGTGCAAGTCAGCGGCAGAAAGTCCAGCGCGGTTTCGGCCGGTTTTCCAGAGCAGCAGCAGTGGCAGGCCGGTGACCATGACGACGGCGCTGATCAGGTAGATCCTCGAGAACGAGATCACACTCGCTTGCGCCAAGACCTGTCGTTCGAGGACGCGATACGCCTGCGCGGCGGCGGTGGTGGCGTCAGAGCCGCGGGCGATGAAGGCGCGCGACAACAGCGCGACACGCGACGTCACCTCGGGATCACCGTTGCTCATGTGCGTCACGAGGTTGCTGCGTGCGCTCGATGTGAAACGCGACAACAACGTCGCCATGATCGCGATGCCGAGTGATCCACCCAGCTGCCGCGTGAGGTTGAACAACGCCGTGCCCTGCGGCACATCCGTCGGCGAGAGGTCGGCCATGCTCGCATTCGTCAGCGGCACGAAGATCAGGCCCATGCCCACGCCGCGCAGGATCAGCGGCCAGAACACATCGTCCGCACCACCATCCAGCGACATGCCCGACAACCAGTACATGCAGAGCCCGAACATCGCCACACCGAGCACGATCGTGTAGCGCGCGTCGATGCGATTCGCGTTGCGCCCGATGACAGCCATCGTCACCGCACTCGCAATCGCCCCGGGGAAAATCACCTTGCCCGTCTGCCATGCGGTGAAGCCGTGCAGTTGCTGCAGAAACACCGGCAGCACGAAGATCGAACCGTACATCGCAAGGCCAAGGACCGATGCGAATGCCACGCCGGCCGCCAGCTGCCGACTCTTGAGCACGCGCAGATTCACGATCGGCTGTTCGTACGTCAGTTCACGCCAGACGAACAGCACGAACGTCACCGCACTCGTGATCGCGAGCCCTGTCACCAGACCGCTCTCGAACCAGTCGTTCCGCTCGCCGCGCTCCAGCATGAATTGCAATGACCCGACACTCGCGGCGAGCAGCGCGATGCCAGTGCCGTCGATCTTCGTCGCACGCACACCGGTCTTGGAATTCTTCACGTACGCCCACACCATCGCGGCGGCCATCAGGCCAAGCGGCACGTTGATGTAGAAAATCCAGGGCCAGTCGTAGTTGTCGACGATGTAGCCGCCGAGTGTCGGACCAAGCGTCGGACCGACCATCACACCCATGCCGAAAATCGCCTGGCCTTTTCCGACTTCCTTTGGCGGAAACGCTTCGAACAGTGTGGCCTGTGCGGTACTCAGCAACGCGCCACCGCCGAGCCCCTGAATCACGCGCCAGAACACCAGCGACCAGAGTCCCGTCGCCGCGCCGCAGAAGAAACTCGCCGCCACGAACAGCAGAATGCTGCCGGTCAGATAGCGACGTCGGCCGAACCAGTTCGACAACCAGCTCGACATCGGAATCACGATCACGTTCGCAATGATGTAGCCCGTGCTGACCCACGCGATCTCGTCCAGCGTCGCGCCGAGATTGCCCATCATGTGCGGCACGGCCACGTTGACGATCGACGTGTCGACCAGCTCGAGCACCGCCGCCAGCGTCACTGCGGCGGCGATCCAGTATCGATTGGCGTACGGATCCTCGACCGTTGCGGCGACTGCGCGCGGCCCGGCTAAGGCTGTGGTTGCCATGCTGAAGAACCTCGACGACGTGAAGGAGTGCGAATGTGTTGCGTGTTACTTGGTGGCGACGTGTGCCACGACACTCAGGCCGATGCGCAACGGACGCGCCGCATCGAGGCCCCTGGTGATCTTGATGCGCACCGGCACACGCTGCACGACCTTGGTGAAGTTGCCGCTCGCGTTGTCCGGCGGCAGCAGTGTGAAGCGTGCGCCGGTCGCGGCGCTGATGCTCTCCACCACACCTTCGATCGTCGCGCCGCCGTACGCGTCGACTTCCAGCTCGACCACCTGGCCGACACGCAATTTCTCGAGCTGTGTTTCCTTGAAGTTGGCGGTGATGAACAAGCCCGTGTCGGCGGTGATGTTCATCAGCGTCTGTCCCGGCTGCACCAGTTGTCCGACTTCCACCAGTTTCTTGCTCACCATGCCGGACGTCGGTGCGGTGATGTTGGTGAAGCTGAGCTGCAGGGCCGCATTGTCACGTGCCGCTGTCGCAGCGCCGAGTCGTGCCTGCGCCAGTCGCACTCCCGCCTGCATGCCTTCGACATTCGCGCCGGCCGCGCTCACCTGACGCTGCACTGCCACGAGCGCCGCGCGCGTTGCAGCAACCTGTGCTTTCGCTGCGTCGAGCTGCTGCTGACTGATGATGTTCTTCGCCGCCAGATCGGAATACCGCGCCAGATCCGCCTCGGCGCGCACAACCTGCGCACGCGCCGCATCCACGTTCGCGTTCTGCGACGCCGTCTGCGCCGATGCCGTCGCCACCATCGCCTGCGCCTGACCACCGCCGCCAGTCACGGCACGCGCCGCCGCCAGATCCGCTTCCGCCGACGCCAGTCGCACCTTGAATTCGCGATCGTCGATCGTGACCACCGGCGCGTTCATCGCGACGCGATCGTTTTCCGATACGCGCACCGCCGTCACGAATCCGCCGACTTTCGCGAGCACGGGAATCACGTGGCCGTCGATCATCGCATTGTCGGTGCTCTCGTGCGCACTCGAATACGAGAGCGTCTTGAACGCCCAGAACCCGCCGGCGATCACCAGCGCGCCGAGAATGAATGGCAGGGGGCTGCGCTTCGGAGCGTCGGGCTTGGCAGCCTTCGTGGGCGGAACAGGAGGTGTCATTGCGGGCTCGCTGATGGTGCTCGTGGTGCTGCTGGAAGTTTCGGGGCGAAGCTGGGTCGTCATGACAGGGATCCTCTCGCTCAGCGGAGCGACGTGATGGCGCCCTGCGAACGGGCGATCGAAATGCGGGCCAGCTGGCGGTTTGCCAGCGCATCCACGAGCTGCGTTCGCGCGGCGCTCAGGCCCAGCAGCGCGGACGTCACATCGAGATTGCCGGACACGCCGGCCTTGAAGCGATCCCGTGACTGGGACACTTCCTGCTCGGCCAGCCTGAGTCGCTCCTTCGCAGCCGCTACCGCCTCACTTGCTGACGCGCCATCGAGCAACGCGCTCCGCACATCGACGTTGATCTGCTGCATCAAGTCGTTGCGACGCGATTCGATTTCCCGTTCCGCCAGCGATTGCTCATTCTGCCGCGCCTGACGGCGGCCACCTTCGAACACCGGCAGTGTCACGCGCAGCGCCCACGTCCATGTGTTGAGCATGTTGTTGCCAACGCTCTTGCCGATGAAGCCCTCATCCGCGACTGCGGACACTGACGGCAACCGCTCGGCGCGAATCGCAGTCGACGCAAGATGCGCAGACTGCAACTGTTCCTTGATGACGAGCAGTTCCGGGCGTAGTCGCTCTGCCGTCGCGAGCGCCTCGCTCTCCGCCGGAATCACCAGTTCACCGGCATCCAGAGAATCGAGCATCTGGATCGGCTGGTTCAAATCGACGTTGATCGCGCGGCGCAGATCGAGTCGCGCCTTGTCGCGTTCCACACGCGCACCAATCAACTGTGACCGGATCGAGATCAGCTGCGACTCGGCGCGCGTGACATCGAGTGCGACGCCTGTGCCGGCGCGCAGAGTTTCGCGTGCGATTCCGAGCAGATCCGCGGCCAGCGTCGAGTCGGCGGAGCGTGCCGCAAAGACTGCTTCGGCGCGCAGTACGCGGACGTACGCATTGGCGGCCTGTGTCGCCGCAGCGGCACCGACCTGCGCCGTTTCCGAACGGGCTGCACCGCTCTGCTGACGCGCAAGGCGCAGTCGCGCCAGCGCCGCGCCATCGTAGATCGTCTGCGACACGCGTGCACGCACATCACTCGTCGGCACGGGACCCAGCACTTCGCCGTTCGGATCGAAGAACGGCTTCTGACCGGCAGGTGTCGGGAAGTCGATGCCGAGTGTCGCGGTGTTGAACGTGCGGCTGTTGGCCTCAGCGAACGTGCTGAGGTTCGGCATCAGATCGGCGCGACGCTGATTGATGCGCGCGTCGACTTGCGACGCGCGCAGCGTGCTCGTGACAGTCGGCAGGCTCAGATCGCGCGCGCGCCGCGCCGCCGCCGCCATCGTCAGGCCGAGCGGCGCCGTTGTCGACTGTGCGCCGAGCGGAACGGCGACAATGACGAGCAGCGTCGCTGCGCCACGAAGTGCGGGACTAGTTCGCGTGAGCATGGAGATGTGCGGAAGAATTACCGGACGGACGCATCGCGGCGTGGAAGAACGACAGGACGCGATCCATCACGACGTTGGCATCCTGCAACCGAATCGCGTTGCAGATCGTAGGATTCGCACGCATCAGCGCATGCTGCATCATCAGCGCGTGGAGCATGCGCGCGGAATCCGGTGCCTGTTCGGCGCCGAAGACACCCTCGGCGACACACGCATCGATGTTGCTCTGGAGCAGGCGCTGCCAGCGCAGCGACACACGCTCGGAGAAGAACTGCTGCAGTTCCGGCAGGCGCGGCAACACGCTCGAGACGAGGCGGTGCAGCACCGGGAAGTTCGGCTCGTTCACGTACTGCCAGTACGTGCGGACGATGCGATTGAAGTCGGCGAGCGCATCACCGGTCCTCGGCTCGCTTTCCAGCGCATCGAGGCGGACGACGAGCGTGCGCGTGATCATCTCGCGGAAGAGCGCTTCCTTGTTCGGGAAGTAGAGGTAGATGGTGCCTTTGGCGACGCCGGCGAGGCGGGCGATGTCCTCGAGGCGGGTCTCATCGAGGCCATTGGCGGCGAAGGCCGTGAACGCGGCTTCGATGATCTGCGCCTCGCGCTCCTCGGCGGGTCGCCGGGTTCGCGGATCGGCCTTGCTGGAACCTTCAGTTAATGTGACTGACGCGTCAGTCATTCAGTGCTCCAAGAAAAGTCCCGGTGCGTCCGGGACTCCTCACAATACTGACCGGTCAGTCATAATGCAAGTGTGCCATGACAGCGAGCGGCCTATCCGCGCCCGCTGCCAAGACGACGAACGTTCAAGGGGTCAGAGCACTTGAAAATTTCAAGTGCTCTGACCCCTTGAACGCTTTCAAGTGCTCTGACCCCTTGAACGTGACCCCCGTGAACGCCGCCACGCTCACCCCACCCCGCCACTCACTTCGGCGCGAACGTCCCCTTCATCTTGGCCGTCTCGGCGCCAAGCGTCAGCGTGCCAGCTGCCGCACGCCCGTCAACCGTGAAGACGGCCTTGAACGGGCCCGCCGGCGAATCACCGGTCATGGTCACCACATTGCCGGCGACCGTCAACGCGGCGATCGTAGCGCCGCCCTGATCGTTGCCACACGTGCCGGCGTATGCCCCGCTCGCGGCGCGCGTGACCACGCAGGTGACGGGAAACTCGCTCATGCCCATCAGCGACTCCGTGCTCTTGAGCTCATACGTCCCTGCCGCACTGGCCAGCGCCGCGCCGGTGGCCGGTGCCGATGCCGCGCCCAGCGGGGAAAAGGTGCCATCGAGCACCATCTCCATGCCCTGGTACACGAGTTTGCCGGTCACCTTGTCGGCGCCGGCGAACTTCATGCTGACATTCACGCCGCCATCCGGCGAATCGCCCACCAGCGTCACACCGGTGTCGGACGGTACGACATTGCTCACCGGAATTTCCGAAAATCCCTCTGCGGCCAGGGTGCCGGTGAACGCTCCAGGCCCACCCTTCAGCACAATGACAGCCTTGATCGCACCCTGTGGACTTGTGATCGTCGTGTTGTAGGTGCCAGTGACCGATCGGGACTGCGCCGACACAACGACGGGCAGAAGCAGGAGCGCGGCCGCGAAAGTGCGAACTGCAGTCCGGCGAGTTGAAGACAACATGGGACTCCTCGACGAGTTGAGTGGTGGATGCAGAAATCCTCACCACTGAGCCAACGGGCACAAGCACGCGCAGGATTCACCGATGCCCGCTGCTCGTCAGACTGTGACACGTCCGGCACGCACCAGTCACGCCGTCTCTACCTCCGACAGGGTTTTTGGAGGAACTCCAGCCGAGGACTGCGATGTTGCTCCAAAATCCCCTGATCGCACTCATGCCGCCTGCCCGGCGCGTGGTATCGCTCGTACTCGATGGGCTGCGCGCCGACCTCGCAGCCACCGCATGACGAATGTTCTGCTCGCGTTTTCTGATACCGGTGGCGGCCATCGTGCCGCCGCCACGGCGCTGCGCGAGGAGCTCGCGCGCGTGCGTCCAGACGCGAAGACAGCACACTCTGCCCCCGCTGGCCGTTCCGCAGTCTCGGCGACAGTTATCCGACAATCATCGAGCATGCGCCGTGGGTGTGGGACGCTGGTTTTCGTTTCACCAACACGCCGGCGCGCACGCGATTTGTGCAGCAACTCGCGTGGCCGGCGATGCGCGCCACATTTCGTGGCATTGCCGACCGTCACGTACCCGATGTGATCGTCTCGACGCATCCGCTGCTCACGGCCCCGCTCCGTCGCGTCTTTCCGCACACACCGATACTCGTCGTCGTGACCGACCTGATTTCGGGGCATGTGTCATGGTACGATGGATCCGCCGATCTCACGATGGTGCCAACGCTTGTGGCACGTGACGCAGCGGTGCGCTGCGGCATCCCGAAGGAATCGATCAGCGTTCCTGGTGTTCCGGTCTCGCGGAAGTTCGTGGCGATTCCCGGTGAACGCGCGGCGGCTGCGTTGCGTCGTGCATCGGCCGCTGCGCTGCGACTCGCGCGGCCGGATGCGGCGACACACATCGCTGCACAGATCCTGGCCGCCGCCGATGCCGCACGCGGCTCGATAACGGAAACTCCGCAGCGGTCGCCTACGATCGTGCGGACTGTCGCGGCGTAGCCATTAAGGCGACGTGCGCATCGCGGCGCAGCTCGCATCAGCCGGATCCGCGGCACCGTACGAGCCGCGCGAAACGGCCGTCTGTCCATCGCGCAATCGCACTGTGAAGAGCTGACTGTATTGCGAATCACAAAGCGCCGGTGTGACGGGTCCGCCGAGCGTCTGCACAATCAGTGTGACCGTGTTGCTGTGGCCGACGACCAGCACACCGCGCCCGGCGCTACGTGCGATCGCGCGCACGGTGTCCGACACAGCCTGCACGTGCGCGGCGACACCTGCGGCGCCGATCGGCACGACATGCAACGTGGCATGGGTGCGCGAGATGAGCGGCTCCGCCGTCAGGCGTGTCCGCTGCACATGACTGACCACCACGTCCGTGATCGGCGTCGAACGCAGCGACGCATCGAGCGCCACCGCACGCGCGATCCCGATGTCGCTCAGCACCGGATCATTCGCGGGCAGCGGCGCCTTCTCGGCGTGCCGGACGACCACCACCACCGTCGCCGATTCACCGGACCGCGCGGCTGCGGCGCTGCGTCCATGCGCACACGCCGCCAGTGTCGTCAGCGCCATGACGGCGACAGCGGAGCGAATGACGTCCTGCGTCAGCTGTGCCACGAACGTCACTCGATGCGAGGGAAAATCGGTTACGGCAGAATGCGCGCGCGCCAGTCCGGCGGCCAAAGCTGACACGCCTCGACGCGCCCGAAGATCCGGAAGCGCCGCTTCGCGAACGCCTTGTATGCGCCATCACGCATCCAGCGCGGGACGATGTGACCGAGTACGCCGAGCACCGCCCATCCTCCACCGAGGAGGCGCAGCACAGACAGGGCGGCGTCAGAGTGAATCTGCACGGAGGCGTCGCGTGTCGCGGTCGCCGGCGTGTAGAGGACCGTCGAGTCGACGTCCTTGAGAACGGAGGCGAACGGCGGGAGCGACGCCATCGCCGTCTCGCCGGCGAGCGTGGCGGCGTACAAACGACCCTCGGTATCGCGCGACATCGCGAACCGGATCGCGCGATCGCAGAAGCCACACTCGCCGTCGAAGAACAGAATCGGGGCGGTCGCGGCGGTGGCGCGCGTTTCGGCCGAGAGTGTTGCCGATGCGGTGCTCACCATCCCATCCGCATGCGCAACGAAGTGATGTGCGCGACATGATGCCGTCCATGCCACGCATAGCGAAGCAACGACAGGTCGACACGCTGCGGACCGAGCTCGGGGTGCACGAACACACGTGCGAACTGTGACTCCGTGAGTCCGCGCACGCAGGCGATCCACCGCGTGTGAATCGCATCGAGGAGTGTCAGACTGACGTCGATCGGCAACGCGACCACGTCCGGCAACTGCGACCACGCACCTTCGTCGTACGGACGAATTGTCGGACTCTCCTCGGTGAGCGCGAATTTCACCCGCGTGTACGCGTGCATGTGACTGTCGGGCACGTGATGCACGACCTGCCGCACAGTCCATCCGCCGTCGCGATATGGCGTCTCGAGTTGTGCGAGCGTCAATCCCTGCACCGCCGCACGCATCGCGGCGGGCAGTGCGGCGATTTCATCGACGGCAGCGACGCGCATCGCCGTCGAGACGACATCCGGCGCGGTGAAATGCCCAACCGGATACTGCAGCGACGTGTCGCTCATGATCCTCCGTGTGCGGCGAGTTGGTCGGCGACTTCGCGGATCTGTTCCGCGTGTCGCAACTCGTGCCAGCCCGTCATGTAGATCCACTCGTACAGGTCAAGCGGGCCAAAGAGCGGATGCGGATGGGAGATACCGGACAGCGCCAGGCCGTCGGCAGTGTGCAACTGGTCGAGCAACATCCCGCGCGTCTGCAGCAGCGCGGCTCGCGCTTCCTGCGCCGACATCTCGCCACGCGGCACGACACGCTCCGGCGCCGAGACGCGTGTCGTGCGATCGACCATGAAGCGCGTCAGCTCCACCGGCACCATCTCCGGCGCTTCGTGCGGCGGGGCGGCGAGCGTCTGCATTTCACCGGCCTTGAGTGCCACCAGCTTCGCGACGCCTCGTTCGACCAGGAACAGATGTTCGAGAATTTCCGCGACGGACCACGCGTCTTCGGACGGACGTGCCTCGCGCAGCGGCGCCGGCACTGCGTCAACCGTCGCGATCAGTTCCGTGCGCGCACGATCCGCATAGTCGATCACTGCTGCGAGTCGGGGATGCATGCTGGCTCCTGCCGGCAACGCCGGGCCCTCCTGTGAACATCGCACTCCGCGACGCTCGCGAAGCTGCTCCCCGATAAAGTTAGCGCCGTGACCATGCCCAATGATCCCGTCGACCGTGCCACCAACGCCCTGCCTGTCCTGACCGTCGTCCCGGACCTGCTGGCCGCGCTGGACCGCGCGTCTGCCGCGGTGCTCGTCGCACCACCGGGAGCCGGCAAGACCACGGCCGTCCCGCTGGCGCTCCTCCGCGACGCCACCTGGCTTGGCCGACAACGCATTCTGCTCCTCGAACCACGCCGACTCGCCGCACGCGCCGCGGCCAGTCGCATGGCGACACTGCGCGGTGAACGCGTCGGCGACACCATCGGCTGGCGCATGCGCGGCGACACGCGCATCAGCGGCACCACGCGAGTCGAGGTCGTCACGGAAGGGGTGTTGACGCGGATGCTCCTCGACGATCCGACGCTCGACGGCGTGGGCCTCATCTGCTTCGATGAATTTCACGAGCGCTCGATACACGGCGACACCGGCCTTGCGCTCGCGCTCCACAGCCAGTCGCTCGTGCGACCCGATCTGCGACTGCTGGTGATGTCCGCCACGATCGATGCCGCACGGGCTGCCACACTGCTGGGCGATGCGCCGGTGATCAGCAGCAGCGGTCGGGCCTTTCCCGTCACGACGTCGTTTCGTCCGCCGCGTGCGGAACAGCGGATGGAAGCGGCGACCGTTGCCGCAGTGCGCGAGGCGCTCGCGGAGCACGACGGCGATGTGCTCGTCTTTCTCCCGGGTGCGCGCGAGATCCGTCGCGCTGCGACTCTGCTCGAGACTTCCGTGCCGGCTTCCGTCGATGTCTGGCCACTGTTCGGCATGCTCGATGCGCGCGCGCAGGACGCCGCCATCGCACCATCGCCACCGGGCCGCCGCAAGATCGTGATCGCCAGTGCGATCGCGGAAACGTCGCTCACCATCGAAGGTGTGCGCGTCGTCGTCGACAGTGGCTGGTCGCGCGTGCCACGATATTCGGCTCGCTCCGGCATGTCGCGCCTCGAGACGGTACGCGTGTCACGCGCGAGCGCCGATCAGCGCCGCGGTCGCGCAGGGCGCGTGGCGCCCGGGCACTGCATCCGCTGCTGGCACGAACACGATGATGCCGCACTGCGCGCGCACGGGGCGGCAGAAATTCTCGATGCGGATCTGGCGCCACTCGCGCTCGATCTGGCCGGCGCCGGCATCACGAATCCGACCGAATTATCGTGGCTCGACGCACCACCAGCCGCCGCATTTGCGCAGGCGCGCACGCTGCTCGCGGAACTCGGTGCGCTCGATGCCAGCGGCGTGCTCACAGCGCATGGCATCGCAATGTCTGAACTCGGTGTGCATCCGCGAATGGCCCATCTGCTGTTGCTGGCGCGCACACGGAACGTGCTGGCGCTGGCGTGCGACCTGGTGGCCGTGCTCGAGGAACGCGATCCGATCCGCGCCGTCGATGCCCGGCAACTCGACCCCGACCTCGGCCTGCGCATCGACGCCCTGCGCAATGGTCGACGGGTGCTGCCCGCCGGTCTCACGCTCGACGAAGGCGCACTCGCGCGCTGTAGGGAAACAGCGCGCGCGTTGCGCGATCGGATGGCAGTGCGGCGCAGTGACGAACGCGCGGACGACCGGCACGAGGCGCTTGGTGCACTGGTCGCGCTTGGCTTTCCGGATCGCATCGCACGACGCCGAGACGGCGCCGGCGCGCGCTATCTGCTGCGCAACGGCAGCGGCGCGATGCTTCGCGATCAGGGATCCAGTCTCGCGCGCGAGGAATGGCTCGCCTGCGCGGCGCTCGACGACGCGGGACGCGATGCCACTATTCACCTCGCCGCACGCATCGACATTGCGACGGTGCGCGAATTGTACGCCGACCAGCTCACGCGCGTCCGCAGCGTGTCCGCCGATGCCGCGACCGGCCGAGTGCGTGGCGTCGTGGTGGAATCCTTGGGCGCGATTCCGCTGGTCGAGCGAATCGCCGAGGATATCACGCCTGACGAACGGACAACGGCGCTCCTGACACTGGTGATGGCCGACTGGCCCGAGTCGCTGCCTATGAACGAGAGCGCGACACGCACGCGCCAACGACTCGCCTTCCTGCATCAGCACGACGCACGATGGCCCGACGTCAGTGATGCGGCGCTGCTCGCGCAGGTAGGCTCGTGGCTCGAACCGATCGTGCGTACCAGTCGATCGCTCGATGATCTGCGTCGCGCGGACATTGCGGCCGCACTGCTCGATGGTGTGGAGTGGTCTCTGCGCGCTACGCTGGACCGGGTGGCACCGACACACATCACCGTGCCGAGTGGCTCTCGAATCCCGGTGGACTACAGCGATCCAGCGGCACCCGTGCTGGCGGTGCGCCTGCAGGAGCTTTTCGGCGCGACGGTGACACCATCCGTGCTCGATGGAAAGGTGCCACTCGTCGTTCACCTGCTCTCGCCGGCGCATCGACCGGTGCAGGTGACGCGAGACCTGCCGGGATTCTGGCGGACGAGTTACGCCGACGTGCGCAAAGATCTGCGCGGGCGATACCCGAGGCATTCATGGCCTGAGGATCCGACGACGGCCGCACCGACGCATCGCGCCAAGCCGCGCGGGACGTAGCCGCGCGTGTCAGCTGCGGTTGCTGTTCACGTCTGCCTGCTGCCTACTTCTCCGTCAGGCCCAGCTGTGTGCGCACGTAGCGGAGAATCCGGCGCTCGAGCTCACCCTTCGTGGTGCAACTGACGTCGTTGTTGCCGAAGTTCGGCGACCGACCGAGGCCCGTCACCATCGTGGTCACTTCGGCGGCATCCGCCGTTGCGCCCTGCGCCACCGTGGTTTCGATCGTCAGCCGGATGTCATAGTTCTCGGCTTTCTCGCCATTCAGATCGCTGCCACAATCGATGATGGTGCGCATCTGCACACCGTTGAGTGCGCGACGCGCCTTGATCTGATCATTCCCGATGCGGAAGCGCGCGTCGTCCTTGACGCTGATCGGCAAGCCAAGCGACTCGTAGGCGGCCGGGAGTTTTGCCCAGACAGCGTCACGCGACGCGCCGACGCGGGCAGTCTGGCCCGCGCTGCCGACCATCATCGTGACGCCGGACATGCTGCCGATCGTTCCGCCCTGCTGCGCCGATACGGTGACCGGCACCGGCGATGCACCGGCGCTGCCACCGCCCGTCGGTCCACAGGCGCAGAGCACGAGCGCACTGCCGGACAGCGCCACATGTGTCAGTCGAAACGGCGTCACGGGAAGTCTCGCGGAATTGTGATCAGGTAGTGGCGATGCGGCGTGCGACGGCCTGACCCTTCCGGCGCAAGGAACGCTCCCAGGCTTTGGCACCGAGGGCTGCGGCAAATGGCATCAGCGTCCACGAGACGACATAGTACCACGGCGGAGCGGCGCTCCAGCGAACGGCGCCAACAGTGACGGCCGACGTCAGCCCGACCGCGGCCATCAGAATCGCATGCCCCGGCCGGTGATCGGTCACCAGGCGCGCTGTGACCCAGCCCGCGAACAGCGTGCTCACTTCGGTCACAGTCAGCATGACGAACAGCGCCACGATATTCGAGGTCGCCCCCTGCGCATCAAAGGCGCCAGGGTAGGCGAACGGTGTGACGGCCGCTGCAGCATAGAGGCCAAGCCCCATGATCAGCAGCCCAAGTGCCAGCGCAGACATGTTGCGCATGTGGTTCTCTCCGGAAAGGCTCTCTGGCCAAGCTACCCGGGGCCAGCAGCGAGGCAAGCGCGAAATCACGCCGGCGTCACCGTTTCTGCGCGGCGAGCGGGCGGCTATTGCGCGCGAACAAACCACGCCCGGGGCCCGGCGAAGTCGAAGGTCAGCACGTCGCCCGCGCCGAGGCTGGCCCGGACCTCGACGGGATTCGAACCGTCGTCGTGCACGGTGCGCAGCAGACCATCCGCGAACGACCATCGCAGCGTGACGCGAAAGACGCCTTCAGGAGTCGGGATGGCGTATTCGAGCCGTTGATCGGCGCCGAAATGCATCCGCGTGCCCGCGCCGATCTCGAGCGGCTCCTCGCAGCGGAGCAGTTGCCAGATGCCGATCAGCCACGACGCGGTCACGTCCGGCGGCGTCTCCTCCGACTTCACTGACCGCGCAGGGGTGCCACCGCAGCCATCCATCGGCCGCCTTCCACGACATCGGCCGCTGCCTGTGCCACCAGCGCCGGATCGAGCGAGCCTCGCGCGAGTCGCGTCGCAACTCCAATCAGGTCAAGCGGCTGTTCGGTCACCAGCACCACCACGTGCGCTGATGTGACCGCGCCGGACGGTGACGTGACACCGCGCGAGGCGAGCAGATATTCGCGGCGCGCCGAATCCGCACCAGCAGCTGAGCGATCGAAGAGCGACGTCGCCTCCAATCCCGACTGCCGCACCGTACCGCCCCTGAAGACGGGGAGGCCGGGCGGTGGCGGTCCATGCGGCCCGCCCATCGACGACATCATCGACAGCAGCATCGGGCTCGAGAGTCGATCGAGCGGATAGCGATGCACACCTTTGTCAGCGAACTGGCTCTGCAACTCGCCGCGCCTGAATCGCACGGTGGCGCCGCGATCCGGATCGACGATGATGACGGTCACGTATCCCGGTGCCTCCATCAGCACGCGCAGGTCGCGACCATTTGGCGTGTACTCGACGGCTTCGATCGTCGGAATGCCGACTTCCTCGTAGCCAGTCGCGTCGTTCTCCCGGATGTGCAGCGGCAGACGATAGCAGGCGACAGCACCTGCCAGCAGGACGATGGAAACTGTGGATTGAACCACGCGACGCATGGCTGCACAGTATGGCGCGGACCGGAAAAGCAACACACCACGCTCCTCTCGCTACTGACGCTCCGACCGATCGGCCATGGGCATGGCAATCGACGGCCGCACCTCATCACCCGGATCCAGTGGTTCATCGAACGCCGTGTACGCCAGCTTGCTCATTGCGGACCGGCGTGAGCGATTGCGCCGACGATCACGCGCGACCAGTCCGGCCGACACCGCGACGATCGCGCCGACGATCGCCGCAATCAGCACACCCGTTCCCACCAACAGCGGATCGGCTTCCTGCGGAAATCGCAGTGCACCGTCCAGCACGAACGATCCGACCGGCCACGACAAGACGCTCGTCACGCCGGCCAGCACAGCACCCGCCAGCGCGCCCCAGACCAGCGGCAGGCGCTTGACGGTGTCATAGCCGGCCAGCGCCACCAGCCCGTAACTCACCGGATACCAGTACAGGCGCGTCACGCCGAGCTCGCGATACAGCAGGTACGACAGGTATTCGACCGCCATCATCAGGACGATGAGCGCGGTCATCCGAAGGCAGAGTCGAAAAAACCACGTCATCAAACGCAAGCTATCGCGACGGCGGCACCGGCGCGGGCCACGGTGCGCGTAGCCGCGCCCGGCCCACCGTCAGCTCAGCGCGGCAGCGTGCGCGGGACGGAGATCTGGACTGGCGCCCCGTCGCACAGAAACGCCGAGACTGGCGGCGCGCTCAGCGCATCGCGCCACTCCGCGCCGTACGTGGCCGTGACGTCGCAGGTCAGCTTCGGGTCAACGGCGGACCACACATTCCAGCGCGCATGCGCGACGTCGTAGGCCACGGTGCGCCCGTTCCGCTGCGGCGTGTACCCGACATAATGCTCGGTGATGAACCCGACCGCGCTGTCCGGATCAATCGGTGTCGGCGCCCCGCGGACGCTCGCCGACACGCACTGCCATGCCCCGGCCCGCTCCCATTCGTACTGCAGCGAGCCGCCACGCTCGGCATCGACGGCGATCCGATGCCGCATGCGCACTGCGCGATACGGTTCGTTGTACGCGAGTCGCGCCGTCCACGCGATCGCAGGCCGCGGCACAAACTCGCGCACAAACACGACGCCGCGCTGCCAGACGCCACCTTCTTTCCGGCGCACATACGCGCGCAGATTCACTTCATCGAAGTCCCGATGCAGCGGCACCGGCACACCGAGCAGTCGGGTATCGAGAAACCGAAACGCGACCACGCTGACGATCGCCACGCCATCGAGCAGATCGAGTTCCGTGCCTGACGGTACCCACCGCTGCACCAGCGCGCGATCCGCCGCATAGTTGAGGAAGAGCAGGTGTTGCCAGCGTGCGGTGAGGAATGGTCGTGTCATGTGCACTGAACGTGCGCGACGACTCGGCGTTCCGATACGGAGATCCTGCCGTCGCCGCTCGCGGGCGACGACACACCAGCTACAAACGACATCACCCCGCTCCGGAGAGCGAGGCGAATCGGTTGGACGACATCAGCGGCGGCCGCGAACGATTACGAGGCAACGTGCATCGAAGGTTCCTCTCGAAGGCGACGTTCACGCATGCGGGCCCGCGCCGGGCCAGTTGCGACATGGCTGGCGCGCGCAATGATCTGCCGACGTACGTCATCCATCTGCAGGACCGCGCCCGTACCCGGATGCAGGCGCTGCACGCCGAGGCGACTGAGCAGCGCCAGACTGCGCACGACTCGTTGTGGCACTTCGGCGAAATAGTGCCGTGCCGGTTGCGACGCATTCACACGACCGCCGAACCAGCCGCCCATGAGCAGATCGCCGATGATCGCGTCGCCGGTCGGCAGGACGACCGTCGCCGATCCGATGGTGTGGCCAGGCGTATGCACCACCGTGCCGCCGCAGCCGTACCCATCGAGTGACAACGTGTGGCCGAACACCACGTCCGGCGACGTCGCATCGAAACGCGTATCGCCGAGCCAGCGCATCACGAAGCCGATCGGATCAGTGAGTCGCACGCTGCGATCGAGGCCACTGGCCAGAATCGGCGCGTCCGCACCGTGCACCGCGATCGGCACATGAAACGCGCGCTGCAGGTATGCGGCATTGCCGATCGATGTGGCATGTGCATGCGTCGCGAGTACAAGCGACAGATCTTCGCCACAAAGCCCGAGGCTCGCGAGTCCATCGAGCAGATCGGTGCGCGCACGTTCGGGTCCAGTGTCGACGAGCACGTGACGCGCGCCACTGATGACGTATGCGTTGGTTCCGTGCAGTGGCAGTCGATGAACTAACATTTGAACACTCCGCGTAAAGCCGGCATCGGCGTCTACGACCAGCGGGTTATCTGACAGACTAACGTGTGGAACGCGCACCACAACAGTTTTTTCTCGTATTAACGTCAATTCATGTGCACATCGCCATGAAGAGACCGTCGTGTCCCCTGATGTTCCTTGCATCATACCATGCCGCGAACGCACGGTTCCGATCTGCACGAAATCCCTGCGAGAACGCGCGTTGACGCTCGAACTCCTGAGCGTAAAACATCAATCGCGAGAGGCCGAATCTGATAAGAGAACGTCGCAAGGTCTCCAATTGATCCATTGATCGTGCGTGAGCGCGCGGCGCGCTGCATTCCACGTGCACATCAAGTGCCGAGCTGAACCTTGGGCCTCGCGATGGAACCTCGCGGGCAACCGGGCCTATCTTTGGCGGTGCCGCACGACTGGCGGCGTGTCTATAACATCGCGATTCTCGCCCATGCCTTCGATCGTCCACAGCCGCACTACGGTTTTGCTCACCCTGTTGTGCTTCGCAGGTGGCGGCGTACTCGGCGCACAGCAGTCTCCGCCACAAACAGCAACTGCTGTGCCTGTTGCGGTCGCTTTACCGACCTCTGCCGCAGATACGGTCGAGATCATCGTCACGGCCCGTAGTCGCGACTCCGTGCGGGCGGAAAAAGATCGCTTTCTTGGTGAACGGCGTGATGCTGAATCACGTTGGGGCAGCCTGC
Organism: Gemmatimonadaceae bacterium; assembly: GCA_031367535.1. Classification (GTDB taxonomy): domain Bacteria; phylum Gemmatimonadota; class Gemmatimonadetes; order Gemmatimonadales; family Gemmatimonadaceae; genus JACMLX01. Next base: position 5,807 of record JANLPZ010000122.1, on the reverse strand, counting down.
GCGATTCGCTGACCCGCCTGAAAGCGAGTGTCGCCGAAGTGAAGGACGCGATCCGCGGCGCCAGCAGTCGTGAGAAACAAGCGAAGAAGGACAAGCGCGACGGTGACCGCATCGCTGCCCTCGCCGACAAGAGACGTCTGGAGCGCTCGTTGTCCATTCTCGAGGCGCGCTACGACCTGCGTGCGGCGCAAGTCGAACAGGCGAAGCAGGAGCGCGACTTTCTCGACGCCTCGATTCGCGCCGACGACGCCGAGTTGGCTATCGCGGAACGGCGTGAGCAGGTGCTCCCCGACGATCCGACACAGCGCTCGGCATTTCAGGAACTCACCAGCCGCTGGCTGCAGGCGCTGCGAACACGTGGTGCGCGGTCGTACGATGTCGAGGATCGCCGATTCAAGGTGGTCGAGGCGCAGATCGAGTTGCTGAAGCGGCAGCGCGCATAGCGACGACCGAGCAATCGCCGGGCGTCGCAAAACTCAGCGCGATGACGCGGCGGCTGAGGCGATGACCCGCGTCCGCAGTGCACGCGCGCGTTTCGCGATGCGCGCCACGTCCGCCGCAGTGTCGAGCGGTACGGCCGCATCGTTCACGTTCTTCGACGTCGCTGACAGGACGCCTGCGCTGTCGTAGCCGAACGCCAGTCGCATGCGGCGCGGAACGCCCGACGGTGTCGCTTCCGAGCGATCGAGTGCCACGTAGTGCAGCAGCGTGTCACGGAAGACATAACGCGCGTTTTCTTCGACGCCCGCGGGACCGCGTCGCGTCTCGTCGAGGACGACCAGCGTGTCGCCGGCAAAGAAGCCGAACCAGATCACGTTCGTATCACCGCTCACGAAGCCGGCAGTGGTCCGGCGCAGCGCATCGATGCGCGCATTCGCCGCTTCAGCGTCCTTCACGAGGTACTGCAACACCATTCGATCATTTGCGGCGGCCGCGATGGCGGCTTTGTGCGCGGCGCGTGATTCCGGCGTCGGTGGCGGCCCATCACGCCGAGCACATCCAGCCGCGACAGCCATCGCACCGACGACGAGGAGTGCGCTACGACGTGGCATCGATCACTGTTTCGCGACGGATGAAGGTGCGCTGCGCACCTGCGCTGACGCCGATGACAACCTGCACCGCCGCACCCACAGGCCACGCGGGTCCACCGCGCAGGATACACTCGACCGCGCCTGGCCCATCACCCTGTCGCTGATCTGCGGGCCGCGCAGTGAACACCGAATCACCCGACACGAGATAGATCGCGTCACAGGCGAGCGCCTTGGGCGGCACCACGCCGCCGCGCACTTGCACAGACACCATCAGGTCGCGCGCTTTCGCCGAGTCACCGACACTCGGCATGAAGTCACGCCACACGTACACGGACGCCTGCACGGGAAGATCGAGAGACGCTTCGATCGGGATGGCACGCAACGCGGCCGCGGTCATCGGCACGATCGGTCGCGCCACCGTCTCGCCGGTGCCCGAGCGGGTACAGCCCATCGACGTTGTACACATCACAATCGACAGCAGGCGCCAGACATCGACCGACCAGGCGCTCACTTCGGCTCGGTGCTGATTTCCCCACCCGCATCGGTCCATCCGCGCCATCCACCCGCCATCGAGACGACGTTCGTGTAACCCATCCTCTGCAGCACATCCGCCGCGAGCGCGGACCGGAATCCACCGCCGCAATAGAGCACGATCGGTGCGTTCACATCCGGTACCGTGCGCTCGATGTCGCGCTCGATGATGCCTTTGCCGAGATGTGCAGCGCCGGCGACATGGCCAGCAGCCCACTCACTGTCCTCGCGCACGTCGAAGACGCGTGCCGTGCCCGTGCGCAGAATCTCCTGCACGTCCACCGGTGTGATTTCGCGCACGTGTGCGCGCACCGTGTTGACGAGCTCGAGAAAACGTGGCGTATGATCCATGCGACACCGCGGCTGAGTGGAGCCGCAGTGTAGCAAGTCCGGGACTCAGCGACCAGTGGACACGATTTGTCCGCAGTCGCTGCGCGTGTCACCGACGGCGTGCGTGGTTGTATCGCATGCGCGGCGCCGGTGCCTGCTGGCGGTTGTCGAGCGCATCGAAGAGTCCCCACACCGTCGCGACCAGCATCACCAGAAATCCGAAGCCGTGTGCCAGTTGCGCATACTGAGGCGCGTGCGTGAGCACACCCCACTCACTGAACAGGATATTCCAGTCGTGGTCACCGCCACCAACGAGTGGCAGCGACATTGGCTGCGCATCCGCCATGTAGGTGCTGATGTTCACAAAGTTCTGACCAACCCACCAGATGCCGACGCTGGCGGCGTGTTCGTCGCGCTGCATAGTGAAATAGGCCGCGAAGGCCAGCGGCAGCAGGAGTTGCAAGAGTGTGCCGCCAAGCAGCTGCAGCGAGTCACCGAACGCTGCGAACATGAGATGTCCCGTCTCATGTACCGGCAGGTTGATGTTGTCGATGAACGACCATGACATTGGCGCCGCCAGAATGGCGATGCCGTACACGGCCAACGCGATCGTCAGACCGACCCGGAATTGACGCATGGCTCCCCCCATCAGTTTTCGACCTGCCCCATGGGAGTGACGAACGCGGAGTCCAGTCGTGACACTGGCTCCGGCAGCACTCCGACCCAAGGCTCAGCCTGCTGCAAATGACGGACCAGCGACCTCAATCCTGCGAGGGAACCAATGCTCCACGTCAGAGCGTTTTTCAGGGTCTATTGACGGATCGCCAACTCGACTATACGGTTATGCCGCTGTGCTCCGCGTCGAGTTGGCGCGGGCTGGGTTCGGTCCACGGGTCCGCCAGCGCGGACCCGTCGTCGTTTCCAGCGCTCTTTCGTGGGAGCTGTGTCTGTCCACGAGTCCCGTTGTCGGCCAGTACCGGGTTGCCGGACTCCGACGCGATCAATCCACAGGAGTTTGCTGCAATGCGTACGACCGGCACCGTGAAGTGGTTCAATGACGCCAAGGGTTTTGGATTCATTACCCCGGCCTCAGGCGGAAAGGACTGCTTCGTCCACCACTCTGCCATCCAGATGAAGGGTTTCAAGACTCTGGCGGAAGGCGAGCAGGTTGAGTTCGACATTGTCGAGGGCGCGAAGGGCCCCGCGGCTGAGAACGTCACGAAGGCTTCGCGCTAAGCGACGCTGTCGACCTCCGCGGGGGTCGTCACACGAAGGGCTGGTTCGCTCCGCGAATCAGCCCTTCGCGCGTTTCCTTACCCGGCACTGAGCAGCCGGACAGGTTAGGTTTCCAATATTCGAACGGCTCCCCTCCCCCGGGACGGCCGTCTTTCGTTTTCCGTCTGACAAGGGTGTATGGCCAAGGAAGAAGCACTGCAACTCGAAGGAACCGTCAGTGAAGTCCTGCCGAGCGCGATGTTCCGCGTCTCTCTCGACAACGGGCACACCGTACTGGCCACGATCGGCGGCAACCTGCGCCGCTTTCGCATCCGCGTTCTGGCGGGCGATCGTGTGACCCTCGAAGTCTCGCCGTACGATCTCACGCGCGGCCGTATCGTGTACCGCCACAAGAACTGATCGTTCCGCGCGTGCCTGAGCCATCGTCACTGGCCAAGCGCACGCCGGGCTCGCTTCAATTCCGACTCGCCGTGCTGCTCTTCGGCGAGTACGCTGTCTGGGGAACGTGGTTCGTCTCCCTGAGCAGCTGGTTGGGCGCCACGCTGCATTTCAGCGGCACGCAGATCGGCATGATCTACGGCTCGCTCGCGGTCGCCGGCCTCGTCACTCCACTCCTCGGCGGCGTGATCGCCGATCGCTTCGCTCACGCCGAGCGCATGCTCGCCGTGCTGCATGGGATCGGTGGCCTGCTGCTGCTCGTCGCGGCTCGACAAACGAGCTTCACGACGATCTATCTCGCCATCCTCGCGTACGCGTTCTGCTATCTGCCGACGCTTTCGCTTGTGCCATCGCTGACACTGCGGCATCTGTCGCGTCCGAGCACCGAGTTTCCGATCATGCGGGCACTTGGCACGGCAGGCTGGATTGCCGGTGGCCTGCTCGTCGGCACGCTGGGCATCGAGCTTTCCGCCGCGCCGATACGCATCGCAGGCGTCATGTCCCTGATCTTCGCCGCGTACTGCCTCACGCTGCCCGCGACACCGCCGCTGTTTCGCGATGCACCGCGCAGCTGGAGTACGCTGCTCGGATTCGATGCCATCGCGCTGATGAAGGATCCGATCTTCGCGCTGTTCATCCTAGTCAACCTGGCACTCTGTATTCCGAACCAGTTCTACACTGCATTCGGCGCGCTCTATCTGACCGACCTGCACGTACCGCGACCTGCGACGCTGCTGTCGCTTGGTCAGGTGACGGAAGTCATCGTGCTGTTGCTGCTGCCGCGTCTGACATCACGACTCGGCGCACGCGGCGTGCTCCTCACGGGTGCCGGCGCGTGGGCCATTCGCAGCGTGCTGTTCTCGCTCGCGACGGAGACGAGCGTGGCGGTGATCTACGCCGGCATACTGCTGCACGGCTTCGCGTACGGCTGCGCGTACATCGCCGGACAGGTGATCGTGCATGAGCGTGCGCCGGCACAGATCCGTTCGGCCGCGCAGGGCTTCTGGGCGGTGGCCACGATGGGTGTCGGCAACCTGCTCGGTACCTGGTCAGCCGGGCGCGCGGTGCAGCACTACTCCAGCGCGTCCGACGTACGCGACTGGAGCGGCATCTGGCTTGTCTCCGCCGCCATCTCGGCGGCGGCACTGGTCGGTGTGGCCCTCACGCGCCTTACGGCACGACGCTCACCATACGCGTGAAGTCCGGCATCGGATCGCCGAAGATGTAGTGATTGAACCAGGCAAGGTTGTGCTGCATCACGGCGCGCTGTGACTTCGGCTTGGTGATGCCATGACCGAAGCCCTTGTACACGATCATCTCCACCGGCACGCCGCGATCCTCGAGCGCCTGCCGCAGCTGGTACCCGTTCGCAATCGGCACCCGACGATCGAGCTCACCATGCTGGATCAGCGTCGGTGTCCTGGCACCTTTCACGTAGTCGATCGGAGACGTCTTCGCATAGATCGCCGGATCGGCGACCGGATCGCCACCGAGATAGTTGATGGTGAACGGCGTGATGTCGGTGTTGTAGTAGTACGTGCGCCAATCGGAGATGCCGGCACCGACCGAGATCGCCGCGAATCGCGTGGAGCTGGTGGTGAGAAACGCCGAGATGTAGCCGCCCTGGCTCCAACCCATCGAGGCGACGCGTGCGGGATCGACGAAACCTTTCGCGATCATCGCGTCAACACCGCTCAACACGTCCCACGCGTCACCAACACCGAGATTACGGAAGTTGAGTGAGCGGAATCGTTCGCCGTATCCCGCGCTGCCACGGTAGTTCACCTTGAGCACGACGGCGCCGCGATTGACCCACAGATCGATGGGATATGTGCGCGCGTCCGGTAGCGTTGGCCGATCGACGCCGGTCGGACCACCGTGAATGACGCAGAGCAGCGGATACTTCTTCGACGGATCGAAGTCACGTGGCTTGATCAGGATGCCTTCGATCGCAGCGCCGTCACGACTCTTCCAACGCACCACTTCACGGGTACCAAGCTTCCAGTCACGCACCTGCGTGCTCATGGTCGTGATGGTGCGGGGCGCAAATGTGGCCAGCGTCGAGACGGCGACTTCCGGCAACGTCGTGGGCGATGCCACCATGAACGCCGCGTTCGTGCCGTCGCGGCTCAGCGAGAAGCCAGAGACCAGCGCATTGTCTGGCGCGGTCACGCGCGTCACACTTCCGCTGGTCGGATCGACAAGGAACAGATGCGATGCGGTGCGCTGCAGTCCGCCGAA
>JANLPZ010000112.1:0-23040 GCA_031367535.1 Gemmatimonadaceae bacterium | reverse complement strand
GGGCCATAGCGCCGCTGCCCGCCCGTCTGTCGTTCAGCGTGGGGCAGAAGGCCAACGTCCTCGTAGTAGCGAATCGTAGGCGTCGTGGTGCCTGTGCGTGCGGCGAGGACGCCGATCCTGAAGCGCTCCGCTCCGTCGGTCGCGGCAAACATGCTGATCGGCCGGTGAAAGGTGGGGCTTGAAGTGCAAGCTACCTGAAGGTGTAGCATTGTGTCGTGTACCGCAACGCATTCCCGTCAAGCGCGATCTGCTTTGGCGGCGTTCACTCCCTCTCCAAAACTGTTTCATGACGACACCAATAGCATGTTCGCTCGATGCGTCGGCGTATGAGCAACGTGTCAACACCATTTCCAGGCTCAATGCGCAGGGTTGGCGCGCACAGGAGCGCGATGGTCGCACGCTGCTGCTGACCTATGCGGCGGAGATGATGCAGCAGGTTCGGCAGCTGGTCGCAAAGGAATCGCACTGCTGCGCATTCCTGACGTTCAAGATCGAGGAAAGCGATGGACATGTCCGGCTCGCGATTCATGCGCCAGAGGTATCGTTCGACGAAGTCGACGCGTTCTTTGCGCTGTTCCTGACGGGTACGCCGGCGACGCCGGGTCGACTGTGCAGAAGCGCCTTGTCCGTCTCGCGCGAGACGCCGGTGCACCTGATCTCGAGGCTCACCTGCCCGGAGTGCGGCCTCACCGAAACCCTGACGATGCCAACGAACGCCTGTCAGTACTTTCACGAGTGCAGTGGTTGTCACGCACTGCTGCGCCCGAAGTCCGGACACTGCTGCGTATTCTGCTCGTTCGGCACAGTGCCGTGTCCTCCGATGCAAAACTATCTGAGCGAGGACGCGATGCGTTCGTGCGGCGCTCCCGCACTTATCGCGACGGAGGATTGTGGCCGATAACGCTTTACCATCGAAGAGCGCTGCGATCAACATAGCGGATAGCGCAGGTGTCGTCGGCGCGGTGCTGGCGGCATTGGGCTGTGCGGGCACGCCCATCGTCGTCAGCGTGATCACGGCCGTGGGCCTCGGTTTTCTGCGCAATGATGCGATTCTCTGGCCGCTGATGCTGGCATCGCTCGCGATCGCGCTCTGGGGATTCTGGCGTGGTCGACAGATGCACCGTCGGTCGTCGCCGGTTGGGATCGCGGTGGTGGGCGCTTTCCTGATGGCGAGCGGCGTGATCTTCGTGCACGGCCCCGTGGCAAGGCCAATGATCTACGTCGGTGGTGCAATGTTACTCGCCGCGACACTCGCGAATGCGCTGCTGCGCCGCGCGTGCAGCTCCACCATCTCACGACGCTTTCAAGTGTAAGTTTTGCCCCCTCAATCCACCGAATCCGTCCCCTCCCACTCCACCGGCTTCCCATCCGGCCCGATCACCAGCACCGGCAGATCGATCAGCTTCTCCAGCAGATCAGCCTTCCGGCTCGCACCCCACAACTCGAGGCGTGTGCTGCGTGCTCGCGGATCAGGTACCGGCGTCAATCGCAACGCACGCTCCGTCCACCGCACCTTGATCTGCTGCACCGCGCCGATGTGACCGCGATCGAAGCCATCCGCGACGCGCAGGATCGCCGCCAGCCGTCGCACGCGCAGCTGCTGCTCGCGTGTCAGCTCGGCAAACGTGGGATGTTTGATTTTCGGTGGCGAGCCACGATGATATCGCGCCACATTCGCCATCACGACCTGTTCTTCAGGTGACACGCCGAGCAGGTCGGCATGCACGATCAGATGATAGGCGTGTTTGTGATGGTCGTTGTAGCTGATGTGATAGCCGGTGTCGTGCAGCAAGGCCGCGTCGCGCAGTGTATCGCGATCGGCCGGTGAGCAGCCGATGCGGATCCCGATCGCGTCGAATAGCTGCAGCGCCAGCCTCTGCACGTGCTTTGCGTGCGGCTCCTCATACTGCGTGCGCTCGGCGAACTGCTGCACGCTCCGCCGGCGACCTTCGCCAGGATCGGTGGCTTGCGGCGCCACTTCCGCCGCTTCCAGCAGCAACCCTTCGCGAATGCCGTACGCTGACGTATGGAACTCGCGAATGTCGAGATACGCCATCACTTCGGCCGCTACCGCCATGCCGGCCACGATGATGTCGGCGCGCGCAGGATTCAAGCCCGGCACGGTGAGACGCTCGGCCGGCGAGAGTTCGATCAGCTGATCCAGCAGGTGTTCGAGTTCGCCGCGTGTCACCACTTTGCCGTGCGTGGTGCGTGCCGTGGCGATGCGCTGTCGCGCCAGCAGCATGCCTGCGACGTTGGTGAACGTACCGCCCGACCCGATCATGCCGGCGCCGCGCCATTCCTTGACGGCGAATCGTTCGCGGATCTCTTCACGCACGGCCTTGCGCAGCTTGTTCACGCTGCCGAGTCGTGTGCCTTTGCGCAGGAAGGTCTCGGTCGCGCGGATGGCGCCGAATGGCATCGACAACAGTCGCTCCACCAGGCCATCGGCCGACAACGCGAGTTCCACCGACCCACCGCCGATGTCACACGTGACCATGCGGCCATGTCCGACATCGAAGTGTGCCTGTGCGCTGCGGAACGACAGGCGCGCTTCGTCTTCGCCGCTGATGACGCGCACCGTCAGGCCCGCGAGTTTCTTCACCTGCCGCACGAACGCCGCGCCATCCGTCGCGTCACGCACCGCACTCGTGGCCACACATTCAATGCGTTCGGCGCCGAGCTGGCGGGCGAGTGTCACCATCCGTTGCAGCGCCTCGATGGCGGCAAGCGCGCTCTCGGCCGAGAGGTGTCCGGTTTCATCCACGCCCGTGCTGAGGCGCGGCGCCGCCTTCATTTCGTCAACCGTCCGGATCTGACCCGTTGCGCTGACATCGGCGACGATCGCCCGAATCGAGTTCGACCCGATGTCGATGGCGGCAATTCTGCGCGAAGCCGCCGCGCTGCCGTCCGCCTGTGCACCACCCACCGACGACATTCCAGCCGGCGTCGGGCGACGCGTCGGAGTGGTCGGAATCGCGGACAGCGGCGCGATGGGAGTCGGGCGACGAGGGGGCCGTGCGGGCATGCAGACGGGGTCGGAGAGGCAGACCGCCGGAAGTTACCGGTCGCGATGCGCGATGGTAGCGCGTGCCCCGTTCAGCAGCGTCAGCGTGGCGACGTGCTCCATGCACGACGCAGCGTCGCACGCATCGGTTCCGGCAGCGGCGCGTAGCCGAGTGCCAGTGCATCGTCCTCGCCGTGGACCAGTACCCAGCGCACGAAGTCGTGCATCACGCGGATGTGGGTCGTATCACGCCCTCGCGTGGGCACGATCAGCCACGAGAGCGACGCGATGGGGTAGCTCGACTCGCCAGGTGCGTCACTGATGCTGGTCGCGAACTCCACCGTGTCGTCCATCGAACCGAGCATCGCGTTCGCGGCCGCACGCAGCGCACCGGTTTGCGGTGTGACCCACGCGCCAGCATGATTGCGCAGTCGCGCGGCTTGCAGGTGATTCTGCATGGCGTACACCGCTTCCACCACGCCGATCGAATATTCAGTGACCTTGAGCTCGGCCGCGACACCTTCGTTCCCGCGCGCACCGAGACCGACGGGCCAGCGCGGAAACCTGGATCGTCCGGGGCCCGTCGCCCACGCGGGACTGATGCGCGTGAGATAGTCGGTGAGAATCCAACTCGTACCACTCGTGTCGGCGCGCGTGATCACGCGAATCGACTGATGTGGCATCGACACATCGGGATTGAGCGACACGAGCCGCGCATCATCCCACCGCGTGATGCGCCCGAGGAAGATGTCGGCCAGTGTTGCTCCATCGAGTCGCAACGGCCGTGGCAGCGACGGAATGTGATAGGTGACGGCCGCACCGCCAACGACGAGCGGCACTTGGCGAATGGCGCGTGACGCGAACCGGCTGCGCTCCGCGGTATCGAGCGGTGCGTCGGTCGCCGCGAAGTCCACCGAGTCCGCCAGCAGCGCACGAATGCCGGCGCCGGAACCGACGGCGCGATAGCGGACGCGCACGCCAGCCTGATCACCGAACCGCGAGAACCATCGTGTGTAGACGGGATACGGAAATGTCGCGCCGGCGCCTTCGACGGTGACGGTATCTGCCGACGCGGAGCGAATGGACACCGCCTCGCGTGCCCGCTCGCACGCGCCCATTGCAAACGCCAGAAGCAGCACCAGCCCGGCTCGCATCGCGCTCACATGTCGTTGGTGTAACTGACGAACTTGAAACGCCCGGCGTACTCGATGATCGAACCGAACAGCGGACCGGCGAACGTCGTGCCGTCAGCGAGCTTCAGTTTCACCGTGCAACCGTCATGCAGCTTCTGCGCACCGGTGGTCACGGGCGGATTGGGACAGTCGAACGACTCGAGTGTGATCGGTTTGCCACCGAGTCGTGTGAGCGCGCGGCCGATGCCTTTCTCGCTGCGGAGCGTGATCTGATCCCAGCGCCGCTGCGGTGGCAGGCCGTTCGGCATCGTCGCGTCACGACTGTTCGGGAAGTACAGCCACGCGAACTCGGCGCGCGACAAGACCAGCTTCCCGAGTGTGATCTTGTCGCTCGCCGCGAGTGCAGTGACGAAGTGTGTCACGAGCGCCTGTCGGGAGACGTCGCCGCCCTGGAGCGCGGAGAGCTCCGGAAGGCCGCTGCGGAATCGCTTCAGCATCTCCGGCATCGGAAAGACCGAGTCGATGATCGCGCCGGGGGTGTGCGTTGTATCGAGCGGAATGCGCTGATACGCGAACGCCGTACCGTTGGTATCGCGGGCTGCGGCAGCGGCGCCGGCGTCAGAGGCGGCCTTCGTATTCGTGCAGGCTGCGACGCTCACCACGACGCTGAGCATGGCCAGAGTGCGAGTTGACGACATGAGGGGATTGGAAAAGACCTGCGGGCCGACGCGCAAGACTTTGCGCGCCGGCCCGCAGAAAGTAGTACGAGATCAGTTGATGATGTACGTCGTCCAGGTGTTCCACCACTTCGTGCCCGCCGGATCAGCCGCACCGCGGTAGGACGTACCGGCGACGAACGTGCCGGCTTTAGTCAGCAGCGTTCCGGTGAAAGTGGTGAGACCACCCGTGGCGGCAGCACCGGCGGCCGGTGGTGCCCAGTCGAACGTTGCGCCGTTGGCTGGCTGTGTCGACGGAACGCTCGTGAAGAGTGCCGATGCTGTTCCAGCCACGGTGCTCAGCTTGTTCGCGGTGGTGTCGGCCGTGTACTGGCGTGTCGCGCTGATCACACCCGCCGTGAAGACCTGTGGGTCGAACAGCGCGCCGTTCTCGGCGAACAGAATGTTCGATAGAACGAAATTCCCTTCGGTCTGGCGAATGAACGTGGTCGTGTCGCGGAACGAGATCGCGGACGACGGCCAGCGCGCGATGATACCGTTCACGTAGTAGCCACCTGTACCGCGGCGCAGCATCGCACCGCGACCGCCGGCCGCAGGCAGCGTGACACCGTTGCTGCTGCCCACACCGATCAGCGTGAAGTTCGCCAGGATCGGAATGGTGAACGGTGTGCTGTTCTGACCAAGGTCACAACCGGCACCATTACAGCCGTCGTTCTCGATGCCCTGCGGATCGCTGGACGGCGAACCGGCCTGCGCGCGAGGCGGAATGATGCGCGTCTGCATGCCGATGAGATACTGCAGGCGACCGACATACCCTTCCGAGATGTCGAAGTGATCGTCGCCCGACTCGTAGCTGACGAGATGCTTGCCGTCCACCGCGCCGCCGAACCACTCGAACGAGTCATCAAGGCCCGCCATCGACTGCACATAGTCCATCGTCGTGCCACTACCGACAGCGGCGAGCGTGAAGCTGTTCAGCTCCTGGTCGGTCGCGGTGGCGTAGCCGGCGAACTCCACACGCACATAGCGCATGATGCCGCTGTTGTCTGTGTTGCTGGTGCCACCGCTGTAGGTCTGCGCCGGATTGTTCACACCGTTGCCGGTACCTTCGATGGTGATCGAGCCGCTTCGGTTGATGATGCCGTTGCCGATGATGATCAGCCCGCCCCAATCACCAGGCTGGCGCGAGCCGGCGGCCCGTGACGACGTGAAGACGATCGGATTCGACGCCGTCCCCTGCGCATCGATCTTCGCACCACGCGTGATGAACAGTGACGAGCCGGTCGTTGCAAAATCGCCGAAGATCTTCGTGCCGGGCTGGATCGTCAGCGTGGCGCCGTTGGCCACCTGAATGAAGCCCTGCAGCGTGTAGGTCGTATCAGCGAAGAGCGTGCGATTCGCCGTGATGTTGGCGGTGATCGTGCTCGCGGCGGTGCCAGGCGCCTTCGTCGTCACGCTGACTTCACTCGAATACTGCGAAGGTCCGGTGGCACGAACGGCCTGCACACGATAGCGATAGGCCGCCGACGGCTCGAGGCCGGTGTCGAGGAACGTCGTGTCGGTCAGTCCCGCCGCGGAAATCGCGGCGAACGTTCCACCACTCGCACCGACGGCGCGCTGGACATTGTAGCTCGTCGCATCCGACACCTTGCCCCACGTGATGCGCGCGGACGTCGCGGACGGCGCAGTCACTGCCGCGTTGGTCGGTGGAAGATCGATCGGTCCAGTGCTCTTGTCGCTGCTGCACGCGGCCAGCGCAAGCGCTGCGCCGGCGAGCAGTCCAGCGGACGTCGAACGCCAATTGAACACCATGAGTATCTCGGCAGAAAAGAATGAGTGATCTACAGCTGGTCCAGTGAGCTGCCATGAATGTCCCGTCACTCTGTCATGGGTTGCACACATGGCGGTCACGGTCACGTCACAGCGATGGTGACACTTCGTGTTGCTGATATCGCGCGCGCATGTGACAAGGGCCCGGACATCGCTGCCCGGGCCCTCGCCATTCTGCAGTGTCGTCGCGCGTGAGCTTGTATTCCTTACGGCTGGAACGTGAAGCCGAGCGACACCGTGCGACCCGAGAAGTAAGTCTCGCGTGTCACAGGTCCCTGCTTGATGCGATACTGCGCGTCGAGCAGGTTCTTCGCGTCGAAGCGACCGCTGAAGTGGCCGGCCACCGGGAAGCGCAGTGAGAAGTCCACCACGTTGCGAGCCAGTTCCTTGACGTCAGGCAGCGGACGTTCGCCGGCGTCGATGATGCGTGCGCCGACCGTGTTGAACAGCAGCGTCGCGCTGGTCGAACCGCTGGTGGTGTTCCACGTCACACCGGCATTCACCGTGTACGGTGCCTGACCGACCATCGCACGATTTTCGTTCGTCACGCTGGCCAATCCCTGCTGCAGCGTGATCTTGCTCTGCATCAAGGTCGCGTTGCTGAACAGCGTCACGTTCTCGAGTGCCGTGGCGAGCTTGCCGAGACCGGTGCGCGCCTCGAGCTCGACACCGACGTTGTCGGCACGCTTTGCGTTCTGGTACGTCACGATGCGTGTGCCAGAAGTGCCGAGGTACACACGTTCGATCGGATTGTCGAACTGCTTCGCGAACAGCGACACGCTGAAAACTTCCGTGCGGGTTGGGAACCATTCCCAGCGGAGGTCCGCGTTCTTGATCAGCGCACGGATCAGGTTCGCGTTGCCAAGGTAGTTGTCACCACCGAGCACTTCGCGGAACTGCAGCGGCGCCAGTTCGCGGTACTCCGGACGGGCCAGCGTCTGCGAGACACTGAAGCGGATGTTCTGGCTTTCGCTCGCCTTGTACGTGATGGCAAGCGACGGCAACACATCGTCGAACGTCGGCTTCGTCGTCACCGGCGGGCCGATCGTCGGTGAGGCGATCACCGTCACTTCCGAATGTTCGAAGCGCGCACCGGTCACGACATTGATGTTCGGGCGTGCCTGCCAGTTCGCCATCAGGAATCCCGCCGCGAGACGATCACTGGCCTTGTAGCTGCCACCCTGTGCCAGCGGCACGAGTCGCAGCGCGCTGCTGCCCGGCTGCGTGAAGCGACCATCGAAAATCTGTTCCGGCGACAATTGACGCTGCGCGTTGTCGAGACCGAAGCCCTGAATGCTGTACACGAAGTTGTCGGAGTTGCGATCGGTCGAGCGATACAGGCCGCCAAACTTGATCTTCAGCTCCTTGCCCGGCTCGAACATCGAGATGCCGTAGTTCAGCTGGCCCTCGTAGTTGTTCTCGCGCAGGTCGCCGAAGGTGCGGACTGCCCCTTCGTTGCCGATCGCAAACCACTCGGGAATTGCCGTGCCGTTCTGCGTGTAGACGAACTCCGAACGATCGGGTTCCTTGCGCGTCACACCAGAGACGGTGGCGGACCAGTCGAACTGCTGCGTGCCGCCGAACAGCGAATGTTCGCCCTTCAGCTGCGTGCTGCGGATCATGCGCTCGACGTACTGCAGGCGCGTGATGTTGAGGCGCGTCCCGAGGTTCTCGCTGATGCCCGACTCGACGCGCGCATCGTTGTCACTGGTGCGGTTGTAGGTGTTGTTGAGCGAGAGCTTGGTGGTGCGGCCAAGGAAGGTGCTGAAGTTGGCGAGGCCACCCCACAACACACCGGTGCCCGCGCTGGTGCCTTCGAAGCGATCCACTTCCTCGATCGTGTTGCGTGCCTGTGCGTACGCGCGCACCTGCCTGTCCTTGATGTTCTGCTGCACGCTGTAGTTGCCGCTCAGCAGATAGCCGATGCGTTGACCGAGCACGGGATCGCTGCCGCCCACCGACATGCCGAAGCTGCCGTTCGGCGTGCCGGTTGCCTTCTCCGCGCTCCATCGATTGCGGAAGGTCCCGATCAGGCTGTTCAGCTCACCCTGACCAGGCTGCGGATCGAATGTGCCGTAGCCACGGATGATTCCGGGCAGCGTGCGCGACGTGCCACCGAGGGCGAAGTAGTCGCGGCCCACATTGCCGGCCGAGATCGTGCTCTTGCCGGTGACTGCAGCGTTGTAGCCGGTCGACGTCGAGATCACGACCGTGCGCTTGGCCGGAAATTCCTTCGTCTGGATGTTCACCGACGCGCCGGCAAAGTCGCCCGGCTGATCCGGCGTGAACGTCTTCGACGTCGTGACACTCTGAATCAGGCTCGCCGGAAACAGGTCCAGCGGAACGACCTTGCGCTCCGGCTCCGGACTCGGCAACCGCGCGCCATTCAGCGACGATGTGGTGTAGCGGTCACCAAGACCGCGCACGAACACGTACTTGCCATCCTGCACGTTCACACCGCTCACCCGACCAACGGCTGCCGCTGCGTCCGCGTCCGGGCTCTTCGAGATCTGTTCGGCGGTCACGGTGTTGATGATCGCGACTGCGCTGCGCTGGCGATCGAGTGCCGCGCTGACGGAGCCGCGTTCCTGCGTTGCCGTCACCGTCGCGGCGGCGAGCTGCATCGTCGCCGGTGCCATGGCGATGTTCAGCTCGAGCGTCTGGCCGCCGGCGAGCGTGATGCCGGTGATCGACTTCGATCCGTACCCGATGCGCCGAGCAAGCAGCGTGACGGTGCCGGCTGGCACTCCGAGGACGGAGTAACGACCATCGACACCGCTCAGTGTGCCGATCGTTGTGCCGACGATCTGGATGCCGACATCCGACATGCCATTGCCCTGCGGGTCGAGTACGCGACCCGTGATCCTGCCGCGCGCCGCTACAGGCGTCTGCGCGAGAACTGCGTGTGACATACCGCACACGGCGACAACCAGAACTGTCAGCCAACGAACGAAAGAATGCGACATAGAGATTCGCGAATCGATTCGGGGATTCGGTGGGCCCAGTGCCGTCGCCCACCTCCATGCCGCAGCATGACGCCGTTACGTTCGCCGTCTCGTGTGACAGACCACCCGCAATTGTGCAACGGACGTGTAACGGCCGTCGTGGGACGCCTCGTTACACGTCTGTGACGGGCACCGGCCAGGTCGTCAGAATGGTCGTGCCGACGCCCGCTGCGCTCTCGGCGGTGACATGGCCGCCGTGCGCCTCGACGAGGTGTCGCACGATCGCCAGGCCGAGCCCCGTGCCGCCCTGTTCGCGGGACCGCGCCGGGTCCACGCGATAGAAGCGCTCGAAGATGCGTGGCAGATGTTCGGACGGAATGCCGATGCCGGTATCCGTGACGGCCAGTGTGAGCATGTCACCCTCGCGCCGCGCGACGACCTGCACCTTGCCGGCTGCCGTGTGACGCACGGCATTCTCGACCAGGTTGCCGATGACTTGTCGCAGCGCAGTCGGATCGGCGAAGACTTTCTCCGCGTCGCGGGCGATGTCAGCGCGCACCACGACGTCCTTCACCTGCGCCGCTGGCTTCACTGCCAGCATTACATCGGCCACCACATCCGGAATACGACTCCAGACCGGATTCGGCCTCCAGCCGCCGGACTCGATGCGGCTCAGGTCGAGCAGGTCATCCACGATCCGCTGCATGCGGCGCGTGTTCGAAAGAATGGTCTGCAGAAACGCATGCCGGTTGACCACCGGCATGTCGCCATCATCCACCAGCGTTTCGGCGTATCCACCCACGATCGTCAGCGGCGTGCGCAGCTCGTGGCTCACGTTCGCCACGAAATCGCGACGCACCTGCTCCAGACGGCGGATCGGTGTCAGGTCGTACATCGCGAGCACCGCGCCACCGTCCGTCAATGGCCGCGCGACCAGTGACACGGCTCGATCATTCAGCATCACCTCGCGCGCTTCCACCACCTGACCCGACAATGCGCGCTGCAACGCGTCACGCAGCTCCACGCTGTTCGGCAGCCGATCGACAGGGAAGGGCACCTCGCCGTCCACACGCGCCAGCACGCGCCCGACATCGTTGATGCGCATCACCTGTCGGCTCGAGTCCACCGCAATGGCGCCCTCCGTGAGCGAATCGAATAACTCCGTCAGCAGCGATTCTTCCGCCTCGAGCGTCGCCAGGCGCGCACCAAGTTGTTCGGCCAGTCGGTGCACGGCGCGCGCGAGATCGCCGACTTCGCCTGGCGCCGACAGCGCAGGACGCCGCGACAGGTCGCCGGCGGCCAGCGACTGTGCCACATCGCGCAATTCGATGATCGGCTTCGTGATCGAGCGCGAGAAGAACCAGCCGAATAGCGCCACCGCGAAGATCGCACCCACGCCGACCAGCAGGATGTCGACGCGTGATCGGGCGAAGAGTTCATCCACTGCTCGTGTCTTGACCGACACGCGCGAGATGCCGAGCGGCATGCGCACCGCCACATACAACTCTTCGTCACCGGCCGACGCCGACATGCGACGCGACGAGCCGGTGCCGCGCGACAGTGCGTCGCGCACCTCGGGACGTGTGCGATGATTCTCCAGCGTGCGCATGCGTGCCTTGTCGAACTCCGAATCACCGAGCACCACGCCAGCGGTGTCGATCAGCGTGACGCGATGACCGGTGGCCAGGCCCGCCGCATCAGCCAGCGCATCGGCTTGCGCCGGATCGGTCCACTGGCCGGCCAGCAGGCGCGCTTCGCTTTGCAGCTGCGCCACCTGCTCCTCACCGATGCGTGCATACAGTCGTCGATCGAGCACGCCGATCACCGCTGCCAGCAGCAGCGATACGCCGAGTACGAGACCGAGGAGGAGGCGGGTGGTAAGACGCACGCGGGGAAGCTAGCGCCTCATCCGCATCTGCCGTTCAGCGCGCCGACGCGCCCCGCATCCGGTACCCGAATCCGCGGACCGTTTCGATCAGATCACCGGCATCGCCCAGCTTCGTGCGCAGCCGCTGGATGTGCATGTCCACCGTACGCGTCTGAATATCGGGCGCCGCTTCCCACACTGTTTCGAGCAGGTGCCCGCGCGCCTGCACTCGACCGCGTCGCTCCGCGAGCGTGATCAGCAGCTTGTATTCGGTCGGCGTCAGTTCGACTTCGTCGTTCTCCACCGCCACACGATGTGCAGCGCGGTCGATGCGGATCGCCCCGATCTGCAGCAGGTCGGCCGGCGCGTCACTGGTGCCTGAGGTCCGTCGCAGAATCGCGCCCACACGCAGCACCAGCTCCTGCGGGCTGAACGGCTTGGTCAGATAATCGTCGGCGCCGAGGGAGAGGCCGCGAATGCGATCCTGCTCTTCCTTCCGTGCGGTCAGCATCAGTACTGCGATGTGACGCGTGCTTTCTTCGGCACGAATGTGTTCGAGCACGTCGAAGCCACTCATGCCCGGCAGCATCAGATCCAGGACCAGCAGTGACGGACGTTCCTGTCGCGCGATCGACAACGCGTCGGTGCCGTTGGAGGCGGTCGAGACGCGATAATTCGTCTTCGCCAGATGGTACGCCACCAGTGCGACGATATCCGGCTCGTCATCGACGACGAGAATGCGTTCCTGGACGTGCGGAGCGGGGCTGGTCATGCGCGAGGTCCCGTGACGATGGCGGCTGACGACAGCGGCGTGCGCCCCTGCTCCTCGGCCACCATCGGAATGTGAGGCACGCCATTGTTCGTCAGGCGCTGCCGGATCTTGGCCAGAATCATTTCGATTGCCACCGTGTTGTGCCCACCACGCGGGACGATCACATCCGCCCAACGCTTGCTCGGTTCGACGAACTGCAGGTGCATCGGTCGCACCGTATTCACGTACTGCTCCAGAATCTCGTCCAGCGGACGTCCGCGCGACGCCATGTCCCGCTTGATCCGCCGCACCAGCCGGATATCGGCGTCGGCGTCCACGAACACTTTCACATCCAGATGCTGTCGCACGCGTTCATCGGTGAACAGCAGAATTCCATCCACCACCACCACGTCCACTTTCGCGATCCGTACCGTTTCCGGGCTCCGTGCATGGATCGTGTAGTCGTACACCGGCTTGTCGATCGGCAGGCCGTGCGCCATCGCATCGAGATGCTCCACGAACAGCTCGAGATCGAACGCGTCCGGATGATCCCAGTTGAGGTGGTCCAGCTCACGCATCGTCAGGCCGATGTGCGAGTGGTAGTACGAGTCCATTTCAACGAACGCCACCGACGAATCGGACAGCGCTGCCGCCACCCGACGGGCAACGGTCGTCTTGCCGGAACCGGTTCCACCTGCAACTCCGATCATCAGCGGGCGGTTCGGCACGGCACCTCCAACGTCACGGATACAGGGTGATCCGTGACTGTGTGATTATTCGTGATGATTCGGTCACGACTCCGTATCGGCGTCCGGGGCCGAGCCAGCGACTGCCACGCCCTTCCGTCAATCTACCAGCCAGCGACAGGGCAGGTCGCCTGCCAGCAGGCGTTTGAGGGCGCTAGCTTCCCTCCATGAAACTCATGCCATCGCGCCGTCGGCGGTTCGTGACGCTGACAGCGCATTGTCTCATGGCGGGGGCACTGGCGGGTCAGGCTCCGGCGACGACTCGATCCCTCGTTGTGGTCGCCACGACGGACGTCCACGGTCGCCTCCGTGCCTGGGACTACTACGACAGCCGCGCCGACAGCGCGCACAGC
This sequence comes from Gemmatimonadaceae bacterium, assembly GCA_031367535.1. Lineage (GTDB taxonomy): Bacteria > Gemmatimonadota > Gemmatimonadetes > Gemmatimonadales > Gemmatimonadaceae > JACMLX01. Next base: position 9,731 of record JANLPZ010000112.1, on the reverse strand, counting down.
CTTGCCGCCGCCGCCACGATCGTCGACTCGATCCGTGCGGCGCATCCCGGCGGTGTGCTGCTGGTGGACGCCGGCGATCTGCTGCAAGGCAATCCGCTGCTTTCTGTGGCGGCCCGTGCGCCCGCCTCGGCGCCGCATCCGGTCATTGCTGCCATGAATGCGATGCAGTATGACGCGGCGGCGATCGGCAACCACGAATTCAATTACGGCGTCCCGCTGCTCAGGCGCGCGATCGCGCAGGCCAAATTCCCGTTCCTGTCCGCCAATGCAGCGGCGGCCCGGTCCCGTGAGGCATTCGCACGCTTCGCGCTCGTTCGCCGCGGCGATCTGACCATCGGTATCGTCGGCGCCACGACGCCCGGCGTGATGGTCTGGGATCGCGACAACGTGAAAGGCCAGCTGACATATGGCGACATCATTCCCGCGTTGCGCCGAGCCACGGCAGACGCACGCAAGGCCGGCGCCGACATCGTGATCGCGGTCGTGCATGCGGGGCTCGAAGGGGCCGCGAGTTATGACACCATGTCGACGGGCCTGCCAAGTGAAAACGTCGTCGGCCGATTGCCACGCGATGTGCCGGGACTGGACCTGATTGTGTATGGACACTCGCATCGCGAGATGGTCGACACCGTCGTGAACGGCGTACGTCTGATGCAGCCGCGCAACTACGCGGCGACGGTTGGCGTCGCGACGCTCAACCTCGCGCGCGCCGACACGCACTGGCGCGTGACGTCGTCGACGGGAACGTCGGTGAAAGTGGCCGGCCATGCCGAGTCGGCGGCAGTGCTGCGTGTCACGGACGACATGCATCGGAAGACGCTGGCTTTCGTCAGCGAATCGATCGGCGTCAGTCGCACGGTGTGGCGTGCCGATCTCGCACGCGCGATGGACATGCCGATCACCGATCTGGTCGGTGAAGTCATGCGCCGTGTGTCAGGCGCGCAACTGGCGGCCAGCCCCGCATTCTCGCTCGATGCGCGTATCGACAGCGGGACGATCACGGTCGCGGAAATCGCCAGGATCTATCCGTTCGAAAACACGCTGCGTGCGGTGCGTATTTCCGGCGCGCAGCTGAAGGCGTTCATTGAACACAGCGCGAAGTACTGGAAGTCGTGGTCGGCGGAAACGAGTGGGTCGCTCGTCAACAACGCCATTCCCGGCTACAACTTCGACATGATCGTCGGCGCGACCTACGACCTCGATCTCTCGAAGCCGGTCGGCGAGCGCGTCGTCGGACTGTCCGTCAATGGACGCGCGGTCACGGCCGGTGATTCATACACGATCGCGCTCAGCAACTATCGACAGACCGGCGGTGGCGGGTTCGCGATGTTGGCCGGCGCGCCGCTCGTCTACGAGTCGAAAGGTGATATCCGCGAAATGATCATCGACGCCGTGCGAAAGGCCGGCAAGCTCGAACCTGCGACGTGGGCGAACGCCAACTGGCGCATCGTTCCGGCTGCCGCAGAAGCGGCCGCGAAGGCGTCCTTCGGGACTGGTGATGGCGACTCACGCTCGACTGCGCCGCGCCTGCGCGTCATCGGCATCAACGATTTTCACGGCGCATTCGAAGCGCGCACCAGTCCGCGTGGCCAGCCGATGGGTGGCGCACCTGCCCTCATCTCGGCCATCCGCCGCGCACAACGCGAATGTGCGCCGCCCGCGTGTTATTCCGTGCTGGTGGACGGCGGTGATGAATTCCAGGGCACGCCGGCGTCCAACCTCGCCTACGGGCGCACCGTCGTCACACTCTTCGATTCACTCGGACTGACGGCGGCCGCACTCGGCAATCACGAATTCGACTACGGACAGGACACGCTGCGCGCCCGCATCCGCCAGGCGTCGTACCCCGTGCTGTCGGCCAACCTGCGCGACACGCTCGGCAACCTTCCGCCGTGGATCCGACAGGACATCATCGTGCAGCGCGGCCCGTTCAAGGTCGGCATCATCGGTATCAGCACCATTGAAACGCCGAAGACCACGCGCGCCATCAACGTCACTGATCTGCGCTTCCTCGATCCGGCACCGATCGTCAGTGAACGCGCAAAGGTGCTCCGCGCGAATGGTGCAAATGTGATCGTCGTCACTGGACATGTGGGCGGATTCTGCAACGCGCAAGCGGTCTGTGAGGGTGAAATCTTCGACATGGTCAACCGCCTCACGTCGCCGGTTAACGTTGTCGTCAGCGGTCACTCGCACGGCCTGATCAACATGCGGCTGCGCGGGGTGCCGATCGTGCAGGCACGGTCGCGCGGCGAAGCGATCGATGTCGTCGACATCGCAGTCGGAGACACATCCGCCAATCGTCCGGGCGACATCAGCGGGTCGCGCGTCCTGCGTGCCGACGTGCTCGACATCATGGCCGATACGATTCCGCCCGATCCACAGGCGGCGCGCATCGCGAAGGTCGCCGTTGATGCAGTGGCGGCCATTATCGCGCAGCCGGCAGGAACGATTCTGGCCGACATGCGGCGCGACGGATCGCAGTATCCGCTCGGCAACCTGATCGCGGATGCGATGCGTGAGGCCGCGCACAGCGATATCGCCGTCATGAACAACGGCGGCATCCGCGCCAACCTGCTCGCTGGTGATGTGAACTTCGGCCGCCTCTACGAAGTGCAGCCGTTCGGCAACACGCTCTACACGCTGCGTGTGCGTGGTGCGGATCTGCGTGGCTATCTGGCTCGTCTGGTGGCCGGCAACGCACCGCGAGCGCACGTCAGCGGCGTGCAGCTGCGATACGATCCCGCGCGCCCCGCTGATGATCGATTGGTTGACGTGCGCGTCGGCGGCAAGACAATTGACGTCAAGCGCACCTACACGATCACGCTCAACGATTTCATGGTCACCGGCGGCGATGGCCTTGGCCTCGCGGGCGTTGCGCTCGAAACAACCGCTACCAACATCGTCGACCTCGATGCACTCATCGCCTATGTGAAGGCGCGCCCGCAGGGTGTCGCGCCACCGGCCGTGGATCGCATCGTATCCGTCACTCCCTGACTTGCTCCGTATGACTGAACCAACGGTTCGTGTGTTCGTGAACGCCCGGGGCTACGATGTCCCCGGCACCGCATCAGCCCTCGATGCCGTGCGCGTCGCGGATGTCGCTGAGGCGGACGGTGTGTTGGATGGCACGCGTCAGATCACCGACAGCCGGGGCCTGGCAGTGTCCGCCGACACACCGGTATACGCCGGTGTGATCTACCGCGTGGTGACGAATCGCACGCGTGATGCTGAGGTCACGACGTGAGTCCGACTCCTGTCGCGTCGGACCGATCGTTGTTGCGCCGTCTGCCCAAGGCGGAGCTGCATTGCCATCTCGATGGCTCGGTGCGGCCCGCGACCATGCTCGAGCTGGCCAAGGAGTACAAGATCACGATGCCGCGCGATGATGTCGACGCGCTGCGCGAGTACATGCGCGTCGATGATGCGCGGACCCTCGAGGATTATCTGCTGCGCTTCGACACCACGCTGTCGGTGATGCAGACGGCAGACGCGCTCGAACGCATCGCCTACGAACTGGCGCTCGATGTTGCGGCAGAAGGTGTCCGCTACATCGAGATGCGCTACGCACCGCCGCTCAATACGCTGCAGGGGTTGTCGCTCGAGCAGGTGGTCGAGGCGCCGCTGCGCGGTATCGCACGTGCGCAGAAGGAAACCGATATCCTCGCGCGCGTCATCGTCTGCAGCCTGCGCCACTACACGCCCGAGTTGTCGATGCAACTCGCGAAACTCGCCGTCAGCTTCAAGGATCGCGGCGTGGTCGGCTTCGACCTCGCGGGTGGCGAAGTTGGCAATCCGGCATCACGGCACGCCGCCGCGTTCGCGTACTGTCAGGAGCACGGGCTCGCATGCACCTGTCACGCTGGCGAAGGAGATGGGCCTGAGTCCATCCGGCAGGCCGTGCACGATTGTCATGCGCATCGCATCGGACACGCCACGCGGCTGCTCGAGGACCCCACGCTGGCCGACGAGATCCACGAGCGTGGAATTGCACTCGAACTCTGTCTTACCAGCAACGTCCAGACGCGCGCCACGGAACGTTACGAGACACATCCGCTCAAGCAGTTCCTGGCGCGTGGCATGAACGTCTGCCTCAATACCGACAATCGTCTGATGTCCGCCACGACGCTGGTCGACGAGTACCATCACGCGGCGGTGAGCTGCGACTGTACGTTCGATGAACTGGCGGGGATGGCACTGGACGGTTTCCGCAGCAGCTTTCTGCCGGACGAGGAGAAGGTGGCGCTGGTGGCGCGGATGGCTCTCGAGATCGATGCGCTGCGCAGTGGCCATCCGCGTCAGCAGCCCGCCTGACCCGCACTGACACCCAAAGGCGCATGACCGATTTCCGCTCGCGCGAGAACGTGACGCCGCCCACCGAGATGGTGCTGTCGGCGCAGTACGGCGCCGAGTCCGCGCTACGGGCCGCGGCAGTCGTGCGCGCACTGGTCGGTCGCGACATCACGCCGCCCGTCGCCGCGATCGTGCTCGGCTCCGGACTCGGCGGCCTCGCCGATCGGATCACGGATGCGACGCGTGTGCCCTTTCACGACATTCCCGGATTTCCGCCAGCGACCGTCGAAGGCCATGCCGGCGCGTTGATCATCGGCACGCTGAATGACAAGCCGGTGATCTGCCTTGCCGGGCGTTTCCATTTGTACGAGGCACATCCCGCGGCCGTCGCCGTGTTTCCAGTCCGGTTGGTGCACGCACTCGGCGCACGAACGCTGATTGTCTCGAACGCGGCCGGCGGGATCCGGCGCACGTTCACGCCCGGCACGCTGATGCGCATCGACGACCACATCAACCTGATGAATCGGCATGCGCTCGCCGGACCGCCGCAGCCCGCCGAACCGCGCTTCCCCGACATGTCTGCGCCGTATGATCGCGAACTCGGTGCGCAGCTCGATGCGACTGCGCGCCGGATGAACATGTCGCTCGACATCGGCGTCTACTGCGGCCTCCTCGGCCCGACGTACGAAACCCCGGCCGAGGTGCGCATGCTCGAGAAGCTTGGCGCCGACGCTGTCGGTATGAGCACCGTGCCCGAAGTAATCACCGCGCGCGCCCTCGGCATGCGCTGCGTCGGCGTCAGCCTGATCACCAACGCCGCCGCCGGCTACACCGCCGGTGTCCTCAACCACGCCGAAGTCCTCGACAGCGCCAACGAAGCCGCCGGCCGCTTTCAATCTCTCATCGCCGGCTTCGTCGGCACGCTCTGACGCGATTCGCGCTTCCGCTCGCATCGAGGCATCGAAAAAGTTTTCACGCGGGGCCCGCGAGGAATTTCGCGGGGAGGTCTGGCGCTGGCGACGGTCTGCGCCATTCGCGCCATCGTTTTTTTGTGAACTGCGCTCCCTGAGCAACGATCTCGTGCTCGATATCGACTGCAACGCGAGCGCAGTTAGAAAGAGTGTGATCGCGATCTCGCCACAGAAGCCCGCGCCCACGCACCGAAATCCCCGCGTCCCCGCGTCCCCGCGCGACAATTGTTAGCGATGCCCCTATGCACCAGACATTTCGCCACGCACACCACCAGAAAACAGCACTTGCCCCGCTCCGCGTCCCCCGCGCGAAAACTGTTAGCGATGCCGAAGCGGAGTAGAAGTCAGCGTGTTCCGGGCTTCGGTGTCTGCGGCAAAGCGCGGAGTCTCGCCTTGAACGCCTGAAACGCCGGCGTATCGCGTGTCAGCCCTTTCAACGAACCCGAGGGAAGCGCCGCGATCGCGCGACGCGTCGCTTGGATGCGGTCTTCCTCCACCGGATGCGTCGACAGCCAGCCGGCGCTGCTGCCGCCTTTCGTGTCGCGCTCGGCCAGCATGATCTCGAACATCTCCGGCAGCCCGCGCGGATCGAGGCCGGCGCGGAGCACGTATTTCACGCCGAATTGATCCGCTTCCGCTTCATCGCCACGACTGAATTTCGCCATCACCGCGTTGACACCGAGGTTCAGCAGGTCGCCACCACCATTCTGGCAGAACGTCGGTGTGAGCACACAGGCCAGCGTCGCGCCGATGCCGACTTTCTGACTCTTCTCTATTTGTTTCACCGAGTGCCGTTGCGTGACATGTGCAATCTCGTGGCCCACCACGCCCGCCAGCTGCGAGAGCGTCTGCGCCTTCAGAATCAGTCCCTTGTTCACATAGATGTATCCACCCGGAACGGCGAACGCGTTGATCTCCGGAGCGTCTACGATCGAGAAGCGCCAGTTGCGTCCCTGATCATCCACCAGCACCGCCAGCGAATCGCCGAGCCGGTTGATGTACGCATTCACTTCCGGATCGCGCACGATCGGAAGCTGCGCGTTAATCTGCTGTGAATAGGTGAGCCCCATCTCCGCTTCCTGCTGCGGCGAGATGCTGGCACAGGCTGATATCGTGAAGGCCAGCGTCGTTGCGGTGAGCTGCGAGCGGCCATGCAGTCGAGAGATGCGCATCGTGACAGTTCAGGTGGACAAACCACAGGGGTCTGACGTGAGTTTGCTGACCGTAGCCCGCGACTTGCAGCGTCGCAAGGCGCGTGAACGAAGCGGACGGTTCGTGGCCGAAGGTGTGCGAACGGTCGAGGAGTTGCTCAACAGTTCGCTCACGATCGATGGTGTGCTGGCGAGCGAGAGCGCTGGTGATACACCGCGTGGCGCCGCTTTGCTCAACCGAGCGCATGACGCCGGTGTCGACGTGCTGCGCGTCAATGAGCGAGAGTTCGCCTCCGCCGCCGGGACCGACGCGCCGCAGGGTGTGCTCGCGGTCGCTGTCATCCCGGAATTCACGCTCGCCTCGCTGCCAAAGGCCGGCCTGCGTCTGCTCGTGCTCGACGCGCTCCAGGATCCCGGCAACGTGGGCACGATTCTCCGGACCGCGGCCGCGTTCGATGTGACCGCCACCATCGCGCTGTCGGGAACTGTTGACCTTTGGAACGCCAAAGTCGTCCGTAGTGCAATGGGCAGTCACTTCGTCCATCCCACCCTGTCCTGCACCACTGACGCGCTTGCCCCGTTCCTCGCGGAACGCGGGATTCCCCTCTGGGGCGCGGACGCGGCCGGGACTTCGATCTCGGAGGTCAGGGTGCCAGCCCAGTGGGCGCTGGCAGTGGGGAACGAAGGGGCTGGCCTCTCTCCTGCCACGCAGTTGCTGATTGCCGATACGGTGGCGCTGCCTATCAGCGCTGCCGTCGAGTCTCTGAATGTGGCCGTCGCGACCGGAATTCTTTTGTTCGCTCTTCGCTGACCTCTCGTGGATCCCTTCGTTGTCACCATCGTCGCCTACGCACTGTTCGGAGCCTGCTTCGGCTCGTTCCTGAACGTGTGTGTGGCGCGCTGGCCCGCCGGCCTGTCGGTCGTGCGGCCTGCCAGTCGCTGCCCCAAGTGCGAGCGCGAAATCCGGTGGCATGAAAACGTGCCCGTCTTCGGCTGGCTCCGGCTCGGCGGCAAATGCGCCGGCTGCGCACTGCCGATTTCGGTCGAGTATCCGATCGTCGAAGTCACCGTCGCACTGCTCTGGGCCGGCGCCGCATATATCGGCGGATACGGACTCGATGCGCTTCGACTCGCCACCTTCGCCACGATCATGTTCGGCATCACACTCACCGATGCCAAGCACTACGTGATTCCGGACGGCTTCACGGTGTTCGGCTTCTTCTTCGTGCTGATCACCAGCGTGATTGCGTTCTTCAATGGCACGCCGGAGCAGTGGTTCGCCACACCGATCGATGCGTTGTACGGTGCCTGCGCCGGCGCCGGTTTCATCGCGATCATCGGCTGGCTCGGCGAAGTCGCACTGAAAAAGGAAGCGATGGGTTTTGGCGATGCCACGCTGATGGCTGTCGTCGGCGCGGCGATCGGACCGACGCGTGCCATCATCACGGTCTTCGTGGCGGCGGCACTGGGTGCATCCACGTTCCTCTTGCTGGTGTATCCGATCGGATGGCTGCGCGCACAACGGCAAGGTCGCGCGTTCGAACCACCGCTCGTGCCGTTTGGTGTGTTCCTCGCGCCGGCGGCGGTGGTCATGTTGCTGGGCGGTCACTCGCTCCTCGACTGGGGTGGTACGTTGCTCGGCGTGCCGCTGCGCTGATTCCTGCGGTGCGCCGCCCCTGATCAGCATCTCCGACCCCGATTTTCCGTGCGCCGTTTTTCACTGATCACCATGGCGTGTCTGGCCCTCGCGGCCTGTGACCGCAAGCCGATGCCGAAGGCCGGCGACCTGCAGGGCGAAGTTGCCGCGCTGCTGCCGAAAGTCGAGGAAGCGTCCGGCCTCAAGTTCCGTCAGCCGCCGACGGTCGCGACGCAGACGTCAGCGCAGGTGCAGAAATTCCTCGTCGATCAGTTCGCACGGCCGCAGGTCCGCGCGGATCTGGACGCGAAGATCGGCGTCTGGAAGCGCCTCGGCGTCGTGCCGGATTCCGTCGACGTGATCGCGCTGCTCACGAAGCTGCTCAGCGAACAGGTCGTCGGGTTCTACGATCCAAAGAGCAAGACGCTCTACGTCGTCGAAGGGCGAGTCGGTGTCGAGCGCGAAACGGTCATCCGTCACGAACTCACACACGCGCTGCAGGATCAGTACGTCAATCTCGATTCGCTCCAGAATCTGCTTGGCGATGACGATCGCGTCGAAGCCGCGCAAGCGGTATTCGAAGGCCATGCGACGGTCATGATGATCGGCAACGCGGCACGCACGATCGCGTGGGACAAGGCGCGCGAGAGTATCCGCGATGCGCGCGCAGCGAACCCGATCTTCAGCGCCGCACCGGCGTTCCTCGCGGAAGGTCTGCTCTTTCCGTATCTCGGCGGCGCCGAGTTCGTGCGCAACGAAATGGCCGATGGTGTCACCAGTGAGCAGCTGCTCGCATCGCTTCCGACGAGCACGTCGCAGGTGCTGCACAAGGACCGCTGGGGGCCGAAGGGCAATGCCGCCGAAATCGTGCGTTTCACTGCGCCTGCCGGCAGCCGCATCACGTACGAGAACAGCTTCGGTGAGTTCGAGACGCGCCTTGCTCTCGCCGAATTGCTCGGCGACGTGTCCGTGGCATCCGCCGCGGCGCGTGGACATGATGGTGATCGCTACGCCGTGCTCGCGATGCCCGGCGGCGACGGACTGGCGTGGGTCACGGCCTGGGATACGCCGCTTGACGCCGAAGAGTTTGCCGAAGCGATGGGTGCCGCGATGGCGAAGCGGTACACGGCCAGCGTTGCCTCCACCAAGGGCCGCCGGGAGATCACGGCGGCCGGGCGCCGCGTGACGATTCGCACCGAGAAGGTCGGCGCACGTGACATCACGATCGTCGAGGATCTGCCCGCTGGCGCCAGGGGGCCGGTCATCGCGGCCTCCGCGGTCACGATCACCGCGCGCTGACCTCGTCGCTCACGGGCGGCACTGAGGCGTTCACCGACGTCCGTCCGTACTCGTGCGGTGGCGCCTGCCGGGTTTGCACGCTATTTCCGACATGCGAACTGTGCCGTGAACCGTGCGGCGCCGGTCGATTGTGGCGTTCCGGAGCCCCCGGACTGGCAGGTGATCCCTCATATTTCTGTGCATGACTGCTCCAACGAACGAACTGCTGGCCAAAGTCGACGTGCTCTCGGATCTCGAGCCGCTCGTCGATGAGTTGATGGTTGCACACGAGGCCAAGCGTGTCCTGTGGTTCCCGAGCGAGTTGCTCGCGCCGGCGCCGGACACCGATCCTGATGTCTACATCAAACAACTGCGCGAGCGCAGCAAAGGCATCTCGACGCC
>JANLPZ010000111.1:0-8593 GCA_031367535.1 Gemmatimonadaceae bacterium | reverse complement strand
GATGTGTACGATCCGTTCGAGCGCGACGACAGCGGCCGTCCGAAGCTGCTCGTCGAAGCTGGCATGATGATCGACGAAGACCTCGCGAAGGTGATCGAGGAGTCGAGCATCGAGAAGGTGAAGATCCGCTCGGTGCTGACGTGTGAGAGCAAGCGTGGTCTCTGCCGCATGTGCTACGGTCGCAACCTGGCCACGATGGCAGTTGTCGATCTCGGCGAAGCGGTCGGTATCATCGCTGCGCAGTCGATCGGTGAGCCGGGTACGCAGCTGACGCTGCGCACCTTCCACATCGGTGGCGCTGCCGCACGTATCGCCGATCAGACGGTGAAGAAGACGAAGGTGCCGGGTGTCGTCGAGTTCGGCGATCGCCTCACGTTCGTGACGGACAAGGATGGCAAGAGCATCGTCACCTCGTACGAAGGCGAGCTCACCATCAAGGGTTCTGCCGATGCCAGCTATGGCGTCGGTGCCCGCCTGCTGGTGCCGCTCGGCGCCGAGCTGATGGTCGGTGAAGGCACGGTGGTGAAGAAGGACGACACAATCTTCAGCTGGGACCCGTACTCGAACCCGATCATCGTGGACGTGTCGGGTAAGGTCCGCTTTGTGGACCTGGTCGAAGACGAGTCGATGTCGGACGAACTCGACGAACTGACCGGCATGCGTGAACGCCGCGTCATCGAGGATCGCGACAAGAAGCTGCATCCGCACATCGAAATCATCGACGCCAAGGGCCAGCGTGTCCGAGACTTCGTGGTGCCGGTAGGCGCGAAGCTGGAAGTGAAGGATGGTCAGGACATCGGCGCTGGTACGATCATCGCCAAGGTGAACCGCGAGGCGTACAAGACGCGCGACATCACCGGTGGTCTGCCGCGTGTGGCTGAACTGTTCGAAGCACGTCGCCCGAAGGATCCGGCAACGATCACCGAGATCGACGGTGTGGTGCGCTTCGGCGACATCAAGCGCGGCAAGCGTGAGATTCGCGTGTACCCGGCCGATCCGAAGACTGGCTGGACGGAAGTCGAGTCGGCCGAGCCGAAGCAGTACGAAGTGCCGTCAGGCAAGCATCTCCGAGTGCACGAGGGTGACCGTGTGCGCGCCGGCGACCGTTTGTCGGAAGGCCCGGTCAATCCGCACGACATCCTCGCGATCAAGGGCCCACGCGCGGTGCAGGAGTATCTCCTGAACGAAGTCCAGGAGGTCTACCGTCTGCAGGGCGTGAAGATCAACGACAAGCACATCGGCGTGATCGTGCGTCAGATGCTGCAGAAGGTGCGCATTGCAGAGAGCGGCGACACGGAATTCCTGGAAGGGGAGCACGTCGAGCGCGCGATCTGGCTGAAGGAGAATCTGGCGATCGAGCTCAGTGGCAAGGTGCCGTCACAGGCCGAGCCGCTGCTGCTGGGTATCACGAAGGCGTCGCTCACGACGCAGTCGTTCATCTCGGCCGCCAGTTTCCAGGAGACCACGCGGGTGCTCACCGATGCCGCGATCCGCGGCTCGCAGGACGATCTGCTCGGTCTCAAGGAGAACATCATCATCGGTCACCTCATTCCGGCCGGTACGGGCATGTACCGGTACAACGATGTGGAGATCGACGGTATGGAGCCGCCGCCGGCGCCCGAGAATCCGTACGACGCGAGTGCGTCGTACCTCGAGCCGCCGCCGACGACGCCGCTGTCGATGCCGGTGGCTGCAGCCGTAGCTGCCGCGTCAGCCGGATCGTCGGCAGACGAGGAGTAAGCCGCAGCAGGTGAGATATGCGAACGGCCCGGGGCGAAAGCTCCGGGCCGTTTGGCGCTCCTGGGGACGGAGCTCGTGAGCTCATGGGGACGGAGGTTTCGTTTCAAGGGGTCAGAGCACTTGAAACGTTTCAAGTGCTCTGACCCCTTGATCGCGCACGTGTGCATTTTTCACGCATGCGTAACCGTACTGTGCCCAACCTGCTTCAGGCCGCCTGCTTTCTATTCGCGCTGGGCGCCTGCAAAAACTCGACGCCGTCAGCTTTGGCGGTGCCGAGAGTCCCGTCGCGCCTCCCGACCGGTGTGCGCCTCGATCCCGCCGGGCCGCGCACCGACGTCGGCTCGCTGCCGCTCGCCGCAGTGCTGTCCCCGGATTCGTCACACATCCTGCTGCTCCTCAATGGCTGGCGGCAGCAGGGCGTGCAGGTCGTGAATCGGAAGACGGGCGCTGTCACACAAACCATCGATCAGCCGGCCGCATTCATCGGCCTCACGTTCGCGCCGGATGGACGCACGGTCTACGCATCCGGCGGCAACACCGACGTCGTGTATCGCTACGACTGGGCCGCCAACAAACTCACGCTCCACGACTCGATCGTCGTGCGCGCGCGTCCAAGTCCGCGCAGCAACGGCTCGAGTTATCCGGCGGGAATCGCCACGAGTCGCGATGGCCGGTTGCTCTACGTCGCGGAAAACCTCGCGGACTCGTTGGCGGTGATCGATCTCGCGTCAGGCACTGTCTTGCAGCGCGTGGCGGCGGGTCGGTATCCGTACGGTGTGCTGGTGGATCGTGACGGCACGGTGTACGTGTCGAGTTGGGGCACGAAGAACATCCATCCGTTCGCCACCACAGCTGATCGTCTGGTTGCGCTACCAACAATCGCTGTCGCTCGGCACCCATCGACGATGCTGATCAACGCCGACGGCACGCGCATCTTCGCGGTGTCTGCATCGACCGATCAGATCAGCGTGATCGACGTCAAGACGCGTGCTGTTGTCAGCACACTGCGCGACCCCGCACCAGCCAACCTCGGTGAAGGCAGTGCACCGATCGGTCTCGCACTCTCGCGCGACGGTTCGCACCTGTACGTCACGGAAGGCGACAACAATGCGGTCGCCGTGTTTGCGCTCAGCGCGAAGACCGCCGGCAGCGGCACAGGCGCGCGCGATTCATTGCTTGGCCGTGCTCCGGTCGGATGGTATCCGGCATCGATTCTGCTGGTTGGCGACACGCTGCACGTTGTCGATGCGAAGGGCCGCGGCACCGCGCCCAATCCGAAACTTCCGCAGCCTGGTGCGACGACAGGCATGGAAAATCGGCCGACCAGTTACACAGCCGGGCAGCTCAACGGCACGATCACGAAACTCGCGACGTCGTTGTTCGACATGCCGACGCTGGCCGCACTCTCGGGTCGCGTCGCAAGAGCCAACAACTGGGATGCGCCGGCCGCGCGCGGCGGCATGCCGCCAATCAAGCACGTCATCTACATCATCAAGGAGAATCGCACCTACGATCAGGTCTTCTCCGACATGCCCCAGGGTGACGGCGACACGACGCTGTTGTTCTTCCCGCGCGCCACGTCACCGAATCATCATGCGCTGGCCGAGCGATTCGGATTGTACGATCGCTTTTTCGTGAACGCAGAAGTGAGCGCGGATGGGCACAACTGGAGCACCGCTGCCTACACCACGGACTACACCCAGAAGACCGTGCCCGCGAACTACTCTGGTCGTGGTCGTTCCTATGACTACGAAGGCACGAATCGCGGCCGCGTGCCGTCCGATGATGGCGACGACGATGTCGCGGAACCCGTCAACGGCTATCTGTGGGATCTCGCGCAGAAGAAAGGCCTCACGTTTCGCAACTTCGGCGAGTTCGTCGCACCCGAAGGTGACAATGACGACGCGCCGGCTGGCTATCGCGGGGTGAAGCCGTTCCTCGTGAAGAACACGAGCCGCGACTTTCCCGGATACAATCTCGACATTCAGGACCAGCGGCGCGCCGACGTCTGGATCCGCGAACTCGGTGGTTTCGTGTCGAAGGGCGAGATGCCGCAGCTGCAGATCCTCCGGCTGCCGAACGATCACACCTCCGGCGCGTCCGCCAACAAGCCCACACCGCAGGCGCATTTCGCCGACAACGATCTCGCGCTCGGTCGCATCATCGACGCACTCTCGAAGACGAAGTTCTGGGAGAGCACTGCCGTGTTCGTGCTCGAGGACGACGCGCAAGCAGGTCCCGATCACGTCGATTCACATCGGTCGCTGTTGATGGTCGTCTCACCGTGGGTGCGCTCCGACGTGCAGCATCGGTTCGTCAACACCACCGACGTGATCGCGACCATGGAAGCATTGCTCGGTCTCGACGCACTCTCGCCGTTCGATCATTACGGACGTCCGCTGCGTGAGATCTGGCGGACTGCGCCCGATGTGCGCCCGTATGCCGCCATCACACCGGCGCAGAGCCTGACGCAGAAGAATCCGCTACGCGGCACCGGTGCCGTCGAATCACGCAAACTCGATCTGCGCTACGAAGACGTGGCCGAAGAAGACCGCTTCAACCGCATTCTCTGGTATACCATCAAAGGCCCTGTCGTCCCGTACCCCGGCCCGACCCGCATGTCCGCTGCCGAGGCCCTGCGCAATCGCTGATCTTCGTTCTGTTTGCGACTGAACTGCTGAACTGAGCAAGGTTGCGTTCAAGCAGTGGCGCTGCGAACAGCGGAAGCGCTATGGCGCCACTTCGTGGAACTCCAACGCCTTCACCCGGTCCACCGTCCACCGCTGCGCCCACTCGCTCTCGAACAGGATCACCGGATTGCCGAGTGAATCGTAGATGCGAAGACGACCCGGCTCGGCGGCGAGCCGATCGATGTCCGCGAGCGCACCCGTCACCCAGCGCGGATACCGCGCACTGATCGGTTCGAGCTTGCAGCGCACGCCGTACTCGTGCTCGAGTCGGTGCAGCATCACGTCGAACTGCAGCACACCGACCGCGCCCACGATCGGCGTCGGCTGTGATACTTCGGACTGTGATGTGTAGAACACCTGTGCCGCACCCTCTTCGGTGAGTTGCCGAAGGCCCGCATCGAGTTGCTTGCGCTTGATCGGATCTTTCAGCACCACGCGCGCGAAGTGTTCAGGCGGAAAGCGCGGAATGTCGCTGAACTCGAGCTTCTCGCCTTCGGTCAGCGAATCGCCGATGCGCAGGTTGCCGCGATCCATGATGCCGATCACATCACCCGGCCACGCCTCCTCGATGATCGTGCGTTCACGCGCCATGAATTGCTGTGGCGCGTTCAGGCGCACGGTTTTTCCCGTGCGCACATGCAGCGACGGCATGCCCGCCTCGAACTTGCCCGAGCAGACGCGCACGAACGCGATGCGATCGCGATGCTTCGGGTCCATGTTCGCCTGAATCTTGAACACGAAACCGGTGAACTCCTCCTGCGTCGGTTCGACCGGACCGATCGTCGATTCGCGCGATGTCGGCGACGGTGCCAACTCGAGGAATTCGCGGAAGAATGGCTCGACACCGAAGTTCGTCAGCGCGCTGCCGAAAAACACCGGTACCAGTGCGCCCGCCAGAATCTCGTCGTGATCGAACGGATGGCCGGCCGCTTCGAGCAGCTCGAGGTCGTGCAGCAGTGTCTGATGCGCCTCGGGGCCAAGCAGCGCGATCATCTCTGGACTGTCCAGTCGACCTTCGTGCCCGGTAGCGCGTTTCGCGCCATGATCCTCGCTGCGATCGAAGAGGTAGATCTGCGCCTTGCGACGATCGTACACGCCGACGAACGCTCCGTCTCGATGGATCGGCCACGTCACCGGATGGCAGTTGATGCCGAGGTCCGTCTCCACGTCGCTCACCAGCTTGAGCGGATCCTCGCCGACGCGATCACACTTGTTGACCAACGCGAAAATCGGCATCCGCCGCCGTTTGCACACCTGAAACAGCTGGCGCGTGCGATCCTCGACGCCCTTGCGATTGTCAAGCAGCATCATGGCGCTGTCGGCCGCCACCAGCGTGCGATATGTGTCCTCGGAGAAGTCTTCGTGCCCGGGCGTGTCGAGCAGGTTGATGTGAAACCCTTCCCAGTTGAACTGCATCACGCTCGACGTGACAGATATCCCGCGTTCCTGCTCGAGCGCCATCCAGTCCGAGGTCGCGTGCCGCTGCGCACGCCGCGCTTTCACCGAGCCGGCCAGATGAATGGCACCGCCGTACAGCAGCAACTTCTCGGTGAGAGTTGTCTTACCTGCGTCGGGGTGGCTGATGATGGCAAACGTCCGTCGGCGCTCGATCGTACTGGCGATAGCGGCGGATGTGGTCGAAACAGGCATCGAATGAGCAATCGGGGAATGAACCGGGCGTCGGTCCGTCCTTTCAAGATACCGAACTTCTACTATTGTGCTCACGGGCACGGCTTCCTTCTGCGGCAGGTGCAATGGCAACACGACCGAATTCTGCCGACGCCATGCTCGCGTACAGCGTGCTGGATTGCGCGCCAGCTCCCGTCTTCGTGCTCGACGCGGACTGGGTCGTCCGATATCTGAATCAGGCCTGCATCGCCATCCTCGCGCGCGGCGACGCCGACACACTGATCGGCCGACGGTTGTTCGATGTCGTGCCGGAACTCCTTGGCACGCCGTTCCAGTCGCATATCGAACGGGCGATCGCCGGCGTCGCGGTGGACTTTCAGACCTATCACCCGCCCAGTGATCGCTGGATCGCCATCGCCGCCCATCCGGTACCGGATGGCGTCGCGATCTTCGCGTCGGACGTCTCGGCCGACCGTCGGCGCGAGGCCGAGCTGGAAGCGGCACGCGCTCGACTCGATGCGATCATCAACAGCACGCCCGACCTCGTGCTGGCCGTCGATCGGAACCTCACGTTCCTCGCGTTCAATCGCGCGTACGCCGAGGTGTTCGAGCGGACGTTCGGACGGACGATCTCGGTCGGCGAATCCTTCCGCGACGCGCTTGCCGATCATCCCGAGGCGATGTCGGAGGCGATCGCACGATGGGAGCGCGCGGCGGTGCATGGCGAAGAATTCACGACGCAGCGTGAGCTCGGTGCTGACGGCAAGGAGCCGCACATCTATCAGGTGCGCTACGGCAACTTGCGCAGTGCCAGCGGTGAACTACTCGGCGCGGTCTCCACGATGAACGATATCACCGAGAGTATTCGCGATCGCTCAGCACTGACGGAGCTCACCGAGCGCCTCGACGCGGTCATCCGGTACAGCCCCGATCGTGTCGTCGGCGTCGATCTCGCGCTGCGTGTCGTCGCCATGAACGATCATGCGCGCGATGACTTCACCGGGCTGTGGGGTGTCGCGATTGAGGTCGGTGATTCGCTGTACGAGAAGCTCCGGACGCTCCCCGATGAACAGCGCGACGCGGCGATCTCCATGTGGGAGAAGGCCATATCCGGCAAGGCAATCACGCAATTCGCAGTCTTCGGCACGACACCGGAAACGCTGCAAGCATACGAAATCAGTTTCGGTGCAGTTCGGAACAGACGCGGTGAGCCGGCTGGCGCGGTGATGGTCGCGAAGGACGTCACCGATCGTGAAGTTGCACTCAATGCGTTGCGGGAGAGTGAAGCCCGCTTCCGGGCGCTCGGCGAAGCGGCGCCGATCGGCATCTTCCTCGCTGACGCGCAGGGGCATTGTACCTACGCCAATCCGAAGCTGCAGCGCATCTGGGAGCTGCGTGAAGCGACACTGTTCGCCTCTGGTTTCGCGTCACGCGTGCACAAGGAGGATCTTTCGGCAGCCGACGCATGGCTCGGACTGGCCGGTGGCGTGCACGATTTCCGTGGCGAATTCCGCCTCGTGATGGACGACGGTGTCGAACGCTGGGTGCTGGCGCACAGCGCTGCGATTCGCGACGAGACAGGCACGATCGTCGGGCGAGTCGGCACGATCGACGACATCACCGATGCTCGGCTCGCCGACGACGCACGCCTCCAGCTCGAACAGAAGATGCTGCGTGCGCAGAAGCTCGAGTCGCTCGAAGTCCTCGCCGGTGGCATTGCACACGACTTCAACAATCTGCTCGTCGGTGTCCTCGGCAACGCCAGTCTTGCCCTGCTCGATCTGCCCGACGATGCACCGGCACACGCGCCCGTGGTCGACATCGAGCGCGCCGCACAGCGCGCCTCGGATCTCACGCGCCAGATGCTCGCGTACTCCGGGCGCGGTCAGTTTGTCGTCGAGCCGGTGGATATCTCGGAGCTGGTGGCGGAGATGGGCTCGCTGCTGCGCACGGTGCTTTCCAAGCAGGCGATTCTCGATTTTTCGCTGGACAGCACGCTGCAGAGGGTCGAGGCCGACGCGACGCAGATCCGTCAGGTCGTCATGAACCTGATCACCAATGCGTCCGACGCGGTCGGTGAAAGCGGCGGCCATATTCGCGTTCGCACCGGTCGTCAGCGCCTCACGACAGAAGCGGCGGAGCTGAGTTATCTCGGTGATCCAGTGCCGCCTGGCGACTATGTGTTCGTCGAAGTCGAGGATACCGGCGAAGGGATGACCGAAGCCACACTGGCGCGCATCTTCGAGCCGTTCTTCACGACGAAGTTCACAGGTCGTGGTCTCGGCCTTGCCGCCACGCTCGGCATTGTGCGCGGCCATCGCGGCGGCATTCGGATTCAGAGCACGCCAGGGCACGGCTCGACGTTCCGCGTACTGCTGCCGATCACCGCCGTAGCCGATGCACTGACACCGTCATCAGCCATGCCGGTACGTGGCGACGCGCTCGGTGCGGTGCTCGTCATCGATGACGACGAGACGGTGCGCGCTGTCGCCCGTCGCCTGCTCGAGCGTCGTGGCTTCCGCGTCGTCGTGGCG
>JANLPZ010000061.1:0-44061 GCA_031367535.1 Gemmatimonadaceae bacterium | reverse complement strand
TGTTCGTGAACGGCTCGATGGCGTACACGCGGCGCGGCAACGTGACGCTCGATCGCGTGTCGTACTACACGAACAATCAGCTGTACCTGACCAACGAAGTGCAGATGCCCGATGTGACGGAGTCGGCGCTGACGCTGGGCTATTCAGGCCACGGAATCTTCGCGCCGCTGACGCTCGTGCAGCAGCGGACACTCGGCGGCGGTGACATTCGTCGGCAGGACATGCCGTTCGTGTCGAATCGCATGAACTTCACGCGTGTCGACGCGCATGTGCGGTATGCGGTGCCACGGAGCAGGGGAGTGTTGTTGATGCTGGGTGCATCGCGGGTGCTGACCGGTCGTAACGTCGGCCAGGCCGCGAGTGTGACGGCCGGACTGCTGCTGGCGGGGAAGATCTGATGCAGACCGTGATGTCAGGTCGCGCGATGCGCGGCATGCGCGTGTTCGGCGTCGCTGTGCTGAGTCTCGGGCTACTCAGCTGCGACAAGGCGATCACGCAGACGGAAGAGCTGTTGCCGCTCACCGCGTCGAGCACCGATGCGACGGCGGGTACGTGGAAGATGATCGTGATGACATCTGCCACGCAGGTTGCCGTGCCGGCACCGACGGCCGTCACCAGCGATGCGTACAAAGCCGAACTCGCCGCGATCAAGACGGCACAGCAGACCATCACGCCGGCGCAGTCCGAACGCATCGGCTACTGGGCCGGTGGCGGCGTGCTGCGTTGGAATCAGATCGTGCGCGGCCTCGTCGCGCGCTACAATCTGCCGCCGGCACCGCGTGACGATGGCACGTATGTGTTCCCGGATGCGAACAACCCGTTCGGCGATCCGGCGTTTCCCTTCGCCAATCCGCCATACGCGGCGCGCGCCTACAGCTACATCGCGGTGGCGCAGTACGAGGCGCTCAAGGCGGCATGGGCCTACAAGTATCAATACAATCGTCTCTCGCCTGCGAAGGCGGATGCCGACATCCGCGCGCTGGTGCCGATTTCCGACCTGCCGTCGTATCCGTCGGAAGATGCGGTGCTGGCCGGCGTGACGGTGGCGATGATGCAGGCGCTCTTCCCGGCCGCCGTCGAGGACGTGACGCGGCGCGGCGCCGATCAACGGGAAGCCGCACTGCTCAGCGGCAAGGCGACGAGCAGTGACCTGGCGGCGGGACTCGCACTCGGTCGTTCCGTGGCAACTCTGGTTCTCGCGCGAATGACGGCTGACGGCACCGGAAACGCGATCGGCAATGCGACGCAGTGGAAGGCGCTCGCTGACACCGCGATCGCGCATGGTGAGACGCCGTGGCTCAGTCTCGAGACACCGGCGCGCCCGCCGATGCTGCCGAACTTCGGAGCAGTGGTGGCATGGAGTGCGACGCCGGCCGAACTGGTGTCGGCGCGTCCGCCGGCGCCGTTCCCGGTAGCGTCCGCGCAGATGAAGGCGGAAGTCGCGGAAGTGCGCCGCACCGTGGAGCATCTCTCGACGGCGCAGCGTGCGATCGCGCAGAAGTGGAACGATGGTGCCGGTACCTACACGCCACCCGGGCATTGGAACGACATCGCCGCCGATCATATTCGCGATGCGAACATGAGTGAAGTGCGCGCCGCGCGCGCCTTCGCGCTCGTCAACATGGCGATGCACGATGCCTCGGTGGCGTGCTGGGAGGCGAAGTACAAGTATTTCAATCCGCGCCCATCGCAGCTCGATCCGGCGATTCGCACCGATATCGGCCTGCCGAATTTCCCGGCGTATCCGTCCGGCCACTCGACGTTCTCCGCCGCGGCGGCAGATGTGCTCGGGTATCTCTTCCCGGGCTCCGCAACCGAGTTTCACGCGATGGCCGACGAAGCCGGTATGTCACGCCTCTACGGTGGCATTCACTACATGAATGACATCAAGCAAGGCAAAGCCCACGGCTCCCGCATCGCCACCTTCACCCTGCGCCGAGCTCAGGCCGACGGGGCACCGTAGCAGCTTGGCGCACACGGAGCCGCGGAGCAACAGAGATCCGCGGCCACGACCGCGTTCAGGAAAAAGTTTTCACGCGGGGCCCGCGGAGAACGCGGGGAAGGGCAACGGCAAACTGCTTTTGAAACAGCGTCTCGCGAGCGCAGTTTCCAACGCATTTGTTTTTCCCCTGCGTCCCCCGCGGGCCCCGCGTGAAAACTGTCAACCTGAACGCTGTAGAAGACGGAACCCTCTGTTGCTCCGCGGCGCTGTGTGAGCCATGCAGTTGCAGTTCAGAACACGCAGCTGGAACGCGCCGGGATCGTGAGGGAAATGCCACCGGCGACGGACGTCGGCGCTGTGCAGGTCTTGAGGACGTCTGCGCCGAGTGTCATGGCGGGAAGCGTCACAGTCTCCGGCGCGCTGCCGTTGTTGATGGCGACGACGGTCGTGCCGCGACGGTACACATACGATTGATCGGTGACGGCCAGGTTCTCCGTCACACCGCGACGGAGGTCGGCGCGTTCGGCGCGGAGCTTGAGCAACGTCTGCAAGTGCGACCACACCGACTGCTCGATGTCCGTGCGCCCCGCCGCATCGAAGGCATTGCGCGGATCAGACGTCCATCCACCGGGAAAATCGCGACGGTTGTCGGGATCGTTGCCGCCGGGTAATGCGATCTCGTCGCCATAGTAGATCAGCGGCGTGCCGCGTGCGGTCGCGAGGAACGTGTACGCGAGCTTGAGGCCTGCTGTGGTGGCGCCGGGTTCGTTCATGAACCGGTTCACGTCATGCAGGCCCAGCAGCGTGACGAGCGCGTTCGGATTCGGGTACAGGTGGTCACGTGCGAGCATCTGCGGCACTGCGCGGATCGAGCCGCCGCGCGCAAAGACATTTCGCAATGTGAAGTGAATCGGGAAGTCGAACAGCGCATCGACCTTGTCATCGATGCCATCGGCCTGCGTCCGTCCGCCCTGAAAGAAGCTGACGAAACTCGGATCTCCGTCGAGCACTTCGCCCACGACCTTGAGCGTCGGATACTCCTTCTTGATCGCAGTCATCCAGTCACGCCAGAAGGCACGCGGCACGTAGGGCCACGTATCCTGACGAATACCATCCATGCCACTCATCCCCACCCACCAGAGCGTGTTCTGGATGATGTAGCGCGCAACTTCGGGGTCGTCCTGATTGAAGTCCGGCAGGATGTTGATGAACCAGCCGTCGAGCGTTTCGCGTCGCATCGCGGGTGGCGAATACGGATCGTGCAGCGTCCACGTCTGCCAGGTGTTGTTCGGGTGTGTCTCCGTCGTGCCGTGAAACCACGTGGGGGTCGGCGAGTCGGATGCCCACGGGTGATACGGCCCGGTGTGATTCGCGACCATGTCGAGGATGATCTTGATCCCCATCGCGTGCGCGTCATCGGTGAGCGTCTTGAAGAGCGCGATGTCGCCAAAGTGTTCGTCGACGGCGTACATGTCGGTGGCGCCGTACCCGTGATAGTCGGCCATCG
Organism: Gemmatimonadaceae bacterium; assembly: GCA_031367535.1. Classification (GTDB taxonomy): domain Bacteria; phylum Gemmatimonadota; class Gemmatimonadetes; order Gemmatimonadales; family Gemmatimonadaceae; genus JACMLX01. The sequence continues at coordinate 40,612 of JANLPZ010000061.1, read as the reverse complement.
GTTGGCCGTCGTACATCTCCTTCCGGTTCAAGCCGTTGTTGTTGTCGTACAGCGGATTGAGCCAGATCGCCGTGATGCCGAGCTGCTTCAGATACGGCAGTTTGCGCCGTAACCCCTCGAGATCACCGCCGTGGTAATAGCGCGTCTTGCTGCGGTCATACGTTCCGCGTGAGATCGCCGGATCATCGTTCGTCGTATCACCATTGGCAAAGCGGTCAGGCATGACGAGGTACATCGCGTCATCCTGATTGAAGCCCTGAAAGCGACCGGCCCTCGCCAGTGGCGCCGTCACCGTGAACGGCACGGGTGCAGTCCCCGATGCGGTACGCAACGTGAGCGGATAACTGCCCGCACGCGCGGTGGTCGGAATCGTCACATCGACGAATGCGTACGTGCCGCCGGCATTCACGGTCACGCGCGCGCACTGCAGTTTCGGACAGACGAGTGTCGCACCGCGCAGGTGCCTGCCGCGAATCAGCACGCGCACCGGATTGATCGTGTGTTGGCCCCACCAGTTCGGTGGATCGACTTTTTCGATCACCGGTGCCTGTGCGGCCGATGTCGCTGCGAGCATTGCCAGCATCAACGTCACGCGGTTGCACGTCGACAGTGCCTGTTGCATGCGATCACCGGTCATAGGTATCCACCAGCATGCGGAGCCGCGTGGTCATCGCGGGCGTCAGCTGATCCCAGCTGAAGCGGAAGGCCCAGTTGCCCGACGAACGACCCGGCGTGTTCATGCGCGTCTCGCTGCCGAGTCCGAGAATGTCCTGCATCGGGATCAGCACGGTGTTCGCAACCGAGGCGAGTCCGACGCGAATCAGCGTCCAGTTCATTTCGCTGCCATCAGTACCGAGATACTGCAGCGCGTACTTCTTCTCCTTGTTCACTTCATCCGAGGTGCGGGTGGAGTCGCTCTGGCCGGTGGAATTCCACCAGCCCATCGTGGTGTCGTTGTCGTGTGTGCCTGTGTACACGACACGTTCGCGCGGGAAGTTGTGCGGCTTGAATTCATGCGCCTGGCCGTCGCCGCCGAACGCGAACTGGAGAATGCTCATGCCCGGGAAGTCGAACTGCTCGCGCAGCGCTTCAACCTCTGGCGTGATCAAGCCGAGATTCTCGGCCACGATCGGCAGCCTGCCGAGCGCTTTTTCGATCGCGACGAACAGCTCCGCGCCCGGCCCTTTCACCCACTGCCCCTTCTCGGCGGTCACCGCATCACCCGGCACTTCCCAGTACGCTTCGAATCCGCGGAAATGATCGAGGCGCACGCTGTCGAAGAGCTCGAACGCAGCGCGCATCCGACGAACCCACCACGCGTAGCCAGCCTTCTTCAGCGCCGGCCAGTTGTAGATCGGGTTGCCCCAGCACTGACCCGTCGCCGAGAAATAGTCCGGCGGAACACCGGCCTGCACGAGTTGTTTGCCCTCCGCGTCGAGCATGAAGAACTCCGGGTTCGCCCACACGTCGGCACTGTCATGTGCGACGTAGATCGGGAGGTCCCCCATCAACGCGATGTCACGTTCCTTCGCGGCGGCTTTCAGCGCGTAGAACTGCGTGAAGAAGAAGAACTGCTCGACCTGATACATCTGGATGCTCGCGGCGAGTTTCGTCCGCCACGCTTCGAGCGCGACCGGCTCGCGATGTGCGGCGCCCGCGTCCCAGCGCGTCCACTCCACGCCACCGTGTGCTTCCTTGAGCGCCATGAACAGCGCGTAGTCGGGCAGCCACTCGACGTTGGCGCGCACGAACGCGAAGAACTTGTCGTCCGGCTTGTACGCCGCGAACAGTTTTTTCAATCGATCGCGCTTGTACGAAATGACGTGCTCGAATTCGACCGTGCGCGGCGGGAAGTTCGTGTTGTCCGGGCCCGGCAGGTGAATCAGCATGCTGTTGCCGGCGAACGCCGAGAAGCACTGATAGGGCGAGTCGCCGTATCCGGTCGGGCCGACGGGGAGCATTTGCCAGATCTTGAGCCCCGTCAGCGCCATGAAGTCGAGAAAACGATGCGCATCGGGCCCGAGATCGCCGATGCCCATGGCCCCTGGCAGGGAAGTCGGATGCAGGAGAACGCCGGCAGCTCGTGGGAAGGTCATCGGTGCAGTGCAGGTCGGATGCGGTCGGCCCGGAATGGGCCGGTCGAGCGCGAACGGGGATATGGTGGCGCATGCCACGCGGTTCCGCTACGGCCGAGGCTTGGCGACTGCCAGTGCACGCGCGTAAGTCGCCCGGGATGGATGGTGGCAGTATTCTGCGCGCCATGACAGATGACACCGAATTCGAGCTGGTGGCCGGGCCGTGCAGCGCCGTTGTGTCGTCACATGGCGCGAGCCTGCGCGGCCTCACTTGTGACGGTGCTGCCGTCGTCACGGGCTACCGTGGGGCGGCAAACAAGCAGGGCGGGCAAGGCGATGTCCTGATCCCGTTCCCGGGACGTGTGGCCGGCGGACGCTACCGCTGGGACGGCCACGAATACCAGTTGCCAGTGACCGACAAGGACGGGCCAAATGCGATCCACGGCTTCGTGCGGAAAGGCGAATGGGAGATCGAGTCGCGGTCACCCGGCGCGGCGATCTTCACGCTCCAGTTCGAGGGCGCTGAGGGGTATCCGTTCCCGCTCGCGCTCCGCATCGCGTACATCCTCGATGCGATGGGCCTGCAGGTGGATACGTCGATCACCAATGTCGGGACACACGACGTGCCGGTCGGGATGGGATTTCATCCGTACTTCACGGTCGGTTCGGCGTTCGTGGACGTCGATACACTCACGCTGCCGTTCAGCGAGGTGCTGGAGTTCGAGAACCTGATCCCGACTGGCCGCGTGCTGACGGTGGACGAGGCCGGCCTCGATTTCCGCACGCCGCGCGTGATCGGCAGCACACAGTTCAACCACTGCTTCGCCAGTCCGACACGCGGCGCGGACGGTCTGGTCCGCGTGCGACTCAATAACGGCCCGCGCGCGCTCTCCGTCTGGATGGATGCAGCCTTCGACTACTGCGTCGTGTATACCGGTGATGCGCTGCCAGCGGGCATCGCGCGCACGAGTATCGCCATCGAGCCGATGTCCTGCGGCAGCGACGCCCTCAACCATCCCGAGTGGGGTCTGACGAGGCTCGAGAGCGGCTCGACGTTGGCAGCGACGTGGGGAGTGACGTGGGGAGTGACGCTCAGCTGATCGCAACCTCGGCAACCTTCTCTGTGGTTCGAGCTCTCTTAACTGCATTGTGACGATAGGGCGGGGAGGTCGGAGAGTGCGTTACTTGCAACGATCTCCTTCTATCGGACCATCGCTGACTTTTTTTGGAGAGGAGATCACGGAGCGCACGGAGTGCGTGGCTTGCAACGATCTGTGAGGCGCGCGACGCCGCTGACTTTTTTTGGAACTGCTGTTCCCAAATAAGTCTTGGTGCGCGTAGCACGAACGTTCGAGTCGCGCACACTCCGTGTCCTCCGTGAGCTCCTCACCCAAAGAAGTAAGAGATGGTCCGAGAAACGACGAGCGATGCAAGTGACGCACTCTCCGAGCTCCCCGCCCTATCCCCACAATGCAGTTCAAACAGCTCGCATATAAATTCGATCATGACTCTACGCAGACTTCTTTCGATCGCCGCATGCACGCTGGCTCCGCAGTTCGCGGGTGCCCAGGCGACACGGCTGCGCGTGCCGTTCACGCTCGACACGCTGCCGAACGGGCTGACGCTGATCGTGCACGAGGATCACTCGGTGCCGGTGGTGACGACGAATGTGTGGTTTCACGTCGGCTCCGGTGATGAGAAGGTCGGACGCACCGGCTTCGCGCACCTGTTCGAGCATCTGATGTTCATGGGGTCGGAGAATGCCCCGTATCCGCAATTCGATCGGCTGCTCGAAGCGGCGGGTGCGGACAACAACGGCTCGACGACCGAGGATCGCACGAATTACTACGAACAGGGGCCGAGTTCCTCGCTCAAGCTGATGCTCTGGCTGGAAGCGGATCGTATGGGCTGGCTGCTGCCGACGATGGACAAGCCGAAGGTCGATCTGCAGCGCGACGTGGTGAAGAACGAACGGCGCCAGAGTTACGAGAACCAGCCGTACGGCATGGTCGCCGACGTGATGCCGAAATTGCTGTATCCCGCGTCGCATCCGTATGCGTGGCCGGTGATCGGATCGATGGCCGATCTGAGCGCGGCGTCGGTGGACGACGTGAAGGATTTCTTCCGCACGTATTACGCACCGAACAATGCCACACTCGTGGTCGCGGGCGACGTGAAGGCCGACGAGGTGCGCGCAATCGTGCGGCAGTACTTCAGCGACGTGCCACGCGGTCCAGCCATCGAGCGTCCGACGCCAGCGGCGTTCACGGTGCGTGACACCGCCGTCACGCTCGAAGATCGTGTCCAGCTGGCGCGCCTCTATCTCAACTGGCACACAGTGAAAAGCACTGATGCCGACGCGCCCGCGTTGCAGGTGGCGTCATACGTGCTGGCCGGTGCGCGCACGAGTCGCCTGACGCAGGCGCTCGTCTACTCCGGCGAAGTGGCCACCGGCGTGCAGGCCTTGAACGATGGCAAGCGACTCGATGGCGACTTCACGATTGTTGCCACCGCGCGCCCCGGCAAGGCGCTCGACACGCTGCAGACCGTCATCGACGCGAACCTGCAGCGACTCGCAAGCGACGGACCGACCGCGCGTGAGCTCGATCAGGCGCGCAACGCGATCGAGGCGTCGTTCCTGCGCAGCATTCAGACCGTGTCGGGCAAGGCCGATCAGCTCAACGAGTACTACTACCAGACCGGCAATCCCGACGGCTTTCAGGACGATCTCGACAAGCTGCGCGCTGTATCCGCGGCAGACATTCAACGTGTCGTGCGCACATATCTGCAGGCGCCGCGGGTGATGATCTCCGTTGTGCCGCAGGGCAAACAGGCGCTCGCCGCCACCCAGAAGAAGGTGACCCAGTGAAACGCCGCGCGCTTGTCCTCGGACTCATTGTCCCGGTCGCGCTCAACGCCCAGGCCGCGTTCGATCGCACCAGGCCGCCGACGTTGCCGACGGCGCCGAAACTGGTGATGCCTGCCGTCACGGCATCACGACTCGCCAACGGCATCGCGCTGCAGGTTGTGACACAGTCCGAAGTACCGCTGGTGCAAGTGACGCTGATCGTGTCGGGCGGCGCGCGCCTCGACGGCACCGAGCCGGGACGCGCGTCGTTCATGGCGCGGATGCTCACCGAAAGCGCGGGTGGCAAGGACGTGAACGCGCTGCAGAGTGAACTCGCATTTCTTGGCGCGAACCTCAACGCCGGCGCGTCCTGGGACGCGTTCACCGTCTCGCTGAACGTGCCGAAGCGGTCGCTTGGCGCCGCACTCGACCTGATGGCCCACATCGTGCAACGTCCGTCATTCACATCGGCCGATGTGCGTCGACAGCGGGAGTTGCGTGCGGCCGGCATTCTGCAGCGCCGCGATCAGCCGAATGCGATTGCTGCGCTGGGTTTTTCATCGCTGCTCTATCCGATGGGTCATCCCTACCACAACCCGATCGACGGCGATTCGGCATCCACCGCGCATCTCGACTCGACGACCGTGCGCGCATTCTACGATCGCGCCTTTGTACCGACGCGTGCCCGATTCGTGGTGGTGGGTGACATCAGCGCATCGGAGGCCGGCGCGCTGCTCGCATCACGATTCGGAAGCTGGAAGGCGGCCGCTGCGCCGCAGATGATTCCGGTGGTGAGTGTGTCGCCCGCGTCAAACAGCGCCGTCAGACTTTTCCTGATCGACAAACCGGGCGCGGCGCAGTCGGTGATCAGTCTTGGCGGTCCCGGTGTCTCGCGCTTCAGCCCCGACTATCCCGCGCTGGTCGTGATGAACACGCTGCTCGGCGAATCGTTCTCGTCGCGGCTGAATCAGAATCTGCGCGAAACGAAGGGCTACACGTACGGCATCGGCTCGCGCTTCGGTTGGTCACCCGTGCCCGGTGCGTTTCGCATCTCGAGCGGTGTCCGCACCGATGTCACCGATTCGTCACTGGTCGAGATCTTCAAGGAACTGCACGCGATTCAGGATTCCGCCGTGTCGCCCGTTGAACTCGCGCGCTCCAAGGCCTACGTCGCGCTTGGCATTCCCGGGAATTTCGAAACGAACGGCGGCATCGCTGCGCAGCTTGTAGAACTCAACACATTCGGACTGCCACTCACGTCGGTGAGCGACTTCATTGGGAAGGTGAACCTCGTCACCGCCGCCGACGTGCAACGCGTCGCGAAGAAGTATCTCCCTGTGAACCGCGCCACCGTCGTCGTCGTCGGCGACCTGGCGAAGGTGCGAGCCGGAATCGAGGCGCTCAAGCTCGGCACCATTACCGTGCTCGACGTGACGGCAGTCGCGCGATAGGCTCTGGCATCTCGAACTGCTTTGGGAGCGGAGCGCATGGAGCTCGCGGAGTGCGTCGCTTGCAACCTCCTGACACCGGAGCGCCATCGTGACTGAAGGTTGCATAGGCGGAGAGCCTGGAGAGTGCGTCGGTTGCAACGCTCGGCGCAGCGCGCGATATCGCTGAATTGTTTTAGAACTGCAGTTCAGAAAAAATCTGTGTTGCGTTGCGCGGCACGGAGGCTGGCACATGGCGCGCTCTCCGGCCTCTCCGCCCTATCCACCCATGGCAGTTCACGATGCCTCGCCATTCTCGAAACATCGAAACGCGAGCACTCCGTGCGCTCCGCTCCCAATACAGTGCAGGATAGTGGCACGAACGATGGTCAGTCGCGTGCGAGCAGGCTCCGACGCAAATGTGCCAGCGTCCGCGTGAATGTTGCCGGATCACCGAGTCCGGCGCCCACGATCAGTGAACCCTCGATGCGTATCACCGCATCGAGGGCGCGCTCCTTCGCGGTGATACGTGATATGCCCGCTGATTCACAGAGCTGCTGAATCCCATCGATGAGACTCGTGAATGCGTGGCGCAGTGGAGTCCGGAATGTCGGCGCCTCGACGCTCGCGCACAGACGCTCGAGCAGACATGGCATTCGCCCGCTGTCATAAAAGGCGGACAGTGTTCGCAGCAGTGTGACGAGCTTCGTTTTCGGTGCGCCCGGTCCGCGCAGTGGTTGCAGGATCTCGCGCTCCAGCGACGCACCGAGATGGGCCAGCACCTCGGTCGCCATCTGCGATTTGCCACCGGGGAAATAGTGATAGAGACTCGATTTCCCCAGCCCCGTTGCAGCTGACAGGTCCGCGAGCGACGCGCCGTCGTAGCCACCCGTGCGAAACGTGACCATCAGGCGGTCGAGGATTTCTGCCTTGCTGCTGAGGGGTGTGGGCATCAGAGAGTCGAAACGTTAAACGATGGAACGATCAGGACAGCGCCCGCAGGCGAGCGACCTCGGCCTCGAGCATCGCAATACGCGCGTGCAGCGGTGCCGACGCGAGTGCAATCTCGGCCTCGGTGAATCGCGGCGTAATGTGCTGAGGGCAGTTCCAGTCCGTCGCCTCGACATCGATCCGGATGCCGCGTTCCACGGTCGCGTCGTGGCTTGGGGTCCGCAACTGAGCCACGAAGGCGGCATCATCGCTGACCGACAACCGACCGAAAATCTTGAGCCGCCGCCGTCGCGCGTAGTCCATCAGAAACAGCGAGACGCGTGGATTTACCGCCGTGTTGCCAAGCGTCAGGTACTGTCTGTTCCCGCGGAAATCGGCAAACCCGAGCGTATGCTCGTCGATCACGCGCAAGAACCCCGGCGGCCCGCCACGATGCTGCACGTACGGCCACCCAACCTCCGAGATCGATGCCAGATAAAAGCTGTCACGTGACGCGATGAACGCCGACTCGGCGACGCCAAGCCGATCGTTCACGACGGGGCCGTCCGCATGGTCGTAGCGATCGACGCCATCCTGCCGCAGACGTGCGGCGTGCACGGCCGGTGTCGTTGCAATCTCGAGATAACGGTTGCGCATCGAAGCCTCCGGAATCGGCGGGGACGATCCTTCAGAACGTGAGGACGCGCTCGCCGTTCGCGACGTACGCGGCGAGGCTGGCAAGTCCGCTGGTGCCCGGAACCCCGTTGGCCGTCAGCAGTGCGAAGCCAGCGCTCTCGGCGGCGGCACGCGTCCCGAAGACGTCGGCACATCCGCACGAAACACCCGCCACGCGCGCCTCGACGGCACGATAGAGCGCGTTCGCGGGGTGGTCAGGTCGCGTTACGACGCTGATCCATCGCGTGCCAGCACCTTGGAAAATCAGGTCGACGGGGAGCCCGCGCTCCTGAAGGTCATATGTGGCAGCGAGCGCATTGAACAAACGCCCGAGCGATTCCTCACCGCCCTGCGGATCAGCGAGTACGACGACGGCGGTGGACATGAAGGGCTCCGGGTAAGTGGTCTGCAGAAAGTGTACCGAACGACCGGTACACTACCGGATCTCACGGACTCGCGCAAGTCCCCGTCCCCGCGTCGTTCCGCTCAATCGGGAACTGCGGCGGGTGAGGAATGCACGGAGCTCACGGAGCGCGTCGCTTGCAACCTCCTGACTCGTGCGCGCCATCGTAACTGCAGGGTGGCAGAGGCGGAGAGCCCGGAGAGTGCGTCGGCGGCAACCTTCGGCGCAGCACGCGATGTCGCTGATTTTTTTTGAAACTGCAGTTCACAAGAAATGTGTGTTGCCTCGCGCGGCACGGTGGCTGGCATATGGCGCACTTCCCCGGCCTCTCCGACCGATTCACCCAAAGCAGTTCGCGAGGCCTCGCATAGCACGGACGCTCGACGATGGCGCACTCTGTGAGCTCGGTGCGCTCCAGTCCCGAAGCAGTTCGCGATGCCTACGCAACGATGGACTAGGGCTTGAGTGCGGCGATCCATCGAACGAGCGCTGTGACTGCCGGATGGCCGTCTCCGTAACCGTACTTCAACGGGGCGAGCGCTTGCGTCGCGAGTGCGCGTGCAGCGCTTGTGTTGCCCTGGGCGCTCAGGGCGCGCGCTTCGGCCGCTTGTGCGTCGCCGACGAACGCGCTCTGCGTTGCGGTCAGCGCGTCGACGCTGGCGGCGGTGCGCGCATCACGTGCGAACGCGGCCGCTCGCGCGTTGTCACCGGTAGCCAATGCAGACGCGCTGGCGCGCAGCAGAAGCGGTGCGAGCCAGCTCTCTGACTTGGCGCCGGGCTTGTAGCCAGCAGAGGCCACGAACCGTTGCAGCGAGTCGAGCGCTTGCGCGTGCTGGCCGCTGGCCTGCATCCTCGTCGCGTCGAGCAGTGTGACGCGCGCGCGCGCTCGAGGAGGCGCTCCGGCCATCTGTGCGGCGCTCTTCGCCACGAGCGCGGTCTCGCGTGACGCGTCACCGGTGCGACCGGATTTCAACTCGGCGTCTGCCAGCGCGACTCGCGCGTCGAGAAGCACCGGCGGCGGCAGACCGAGTGTCGTATCGTTGAGCAAGGCGCTGGCAAGACGGCTCGTGCTGTCTGACAGGCCAAGCTGCTGGTAGGTCATGATCAGTCGGTACGCGATCATCGGCGGCAGTGGCGTGGTGGAGCCCGGTGCACGCAGTCGCGCCGCCTCCGTCTCGAGCTGCGCACGGGCGGTCGCGAATTCGCCAAGCTGCAGGTTGACGCTCGCGCGATTCGAGACGATCACAAGTAAGCCGCTGGTGTTCTCGCCGCCCTTCCGCCTCAGTATCAAGGCGAGGCGCCCGAGCACGTCGGCCGCCTCGCGCGGCCGCCCCGCCTGATTGAGCGATGCCGCGTAATTATTGAGCGTCACGTCGTAGTCGCTGCTGAGCGTGTCGCCACTCGATTCGAGCAGCTGCACGGAAGCGCGAGTTCGTGCCGTGGCGGAGTCGAACTGCTGTCGCAGCGCGTACTGCGTGGACTGTGCTGTATTGCACGCAATTTCGGCCGGCACGCGCTCGTCGTTGCGCCGAGTCTTGAGCAGAGCCAGTGCAGTCGCGAGCTGCGCACTGGCAGTGTCTGGCTGGTCGAGTCGGAAGTGAATCCAGGCCGCGAGACACCAGTCCCGCGCTTCCACCAGGGAGTCGCCCGCTGCGTGCGCCCTCGCCGCAGCCAGCTGCGTCAGGGAAACCTGCTTCCCCATCTGGTTCAGCTCTCCGTATCGGTCGGCGAGGGTCATCAGGAGCGAGGACAGCACGATCGGATCGCCCGCGTACTGTTTTTCCATCATCGCCTGCACCTTCTCGATTCGCTGATCGGCTGTCATGCGCCCCGTGTCGGACTCCACGAGGGTCAGCAGCGCGCTTTGCATCTCTCCGTTCGCTCCGGCAATCCTCGCCGCCAGCTCCGCTCGATCGCGCTCCACCTTCAGCCGCCTCGCCTGCATCACGGTTTGACCGGTGAAACCGACACCAGCCAGCAGCATGAGGGAGGCGAGCACGACGCCCGTGCGATTGCGTCGCACGAAACGCCCAGTGCGATATGCAAGACTCGGCGGCCGCGCACTCACTGGCTCGGCGTGCATGTGTCGCACGATGTCTTGTGCGAGGGCATGTGCCGTGTCGTAGCGTCGGCTCCGATCAGGATCCATCGCCTTGAGCGTGATCCAATCAAGGTCGCCCCGCAACTCGCGTGAGAGGCCGCGCGGATCGGTGCCGTGCGCACGTGCCACCGCGTTCGTATCGTTGCCGAGGCTCTTCACCCGAGTGCTCGGCGCTGGCGGTGTCATCTCGCGCATCAGCTGCGCGACCGCGGCACCACCGACCATCAGCAGACGTGCCGTGTCATTCGGCACCCGGCCCGCCAGCAATTCATACAGGATCACACCGAGGCTGTAGACGTCACTGCGGGTGTCGATGTCGAACTGGCCCTGTTCCCACTGCTCCGGGCTCATGTACGCCGGCGTACCGACGGGGTGGCCGATCTCGGTGAAAAAGGTGATGTCGGTCATCCGTCCACCGACCGCCTTCGCGATGCCGAAGTCGATCACTTTGGGGACAGGCTGATCGTCCACCATCGTCACGAGAATGTTCGATGGCTTGAGGTCGCGATGGATCACGCCCTTCTGATGGGCGTGCTGCACGGCGTGACAGACATCGGCAAAAAGCTCGAGGCGGCGTTCGGTCGTGAGCCGATACGTATCGCAGAATTCCGTCAGCGGCATTCCGCGGACGAGTTCCATCGCATAGTACGGGCGGCCGCTCGCAGTCGCGCCCGCGTCGAGCACGCGCGCGATGCCCGGGTGATCCATCACGGCGAGTGCCTGTCGCTCGATTTCGAAGCGCGCAAGGAACGCCTTGGTATCAAGCCCGAGCTTGAGGAACTTGACCGCAACATGCCGGCGGATCGGATGGCGCTGCTCAGCTTCCCAGACCTCGCCCATGCCGCCTTCGCCAAGCGGTTGGAGCAGCGTGAACGCTCCCATCACACTGCCCGCGGCCATGCTGGCGCTGTCGGCAGGCGTCGACGGTGATTCGGAATCCGAACTCACGGAGCTCCCGGGCGAGGGCGGGCCAGACTCACACACCTGCAATCTGTCGGCGTGTCAAGGATTCCACACTGCCCGAGCTCCTTCACGACGGAGCACCGCCGTGAACTGCTGTCGGTGAGGAGTGCACGGAGCCCACGGAGTGCGTCGCGTGCAACCTTCGGAGCAGCGCGCGATATCGCAACTGCGAGGTGGAATAGACCGGGAGCCCGGAGAGTGCGTTCGTTGCAACCTGCGGCGTAGAGCGCACCATCGCTGAATTTTTTTAGAGCTGCAGTTCACAAAAAATTTGTGATGTGTCGCGCAACTCGGAGGCTGGCACATGGCGCACTCCCCGACCTCTCCGCCCTATTCAGCCACCGCAGTTCGCGATGGCTCGCGTAGCGCGGACGCTCGAACATTGCGCACTCCGTGACCTCGGTGCGCTCCTCTCCCAAGCAGTTTGCGATGCCAGAAAAAAAACGGCCCGCTCGAAACACCGAGCGGGCCGTTCGAGAAAGACTCGAGCACACTTCAGGTCTTACTGGCTCCGCGCCTCGCGAGGAACAGAAAGACGAGCCCCGTCACGAACATTACACAACCCCAGACCAGGTTGATGTTCATGCCCGATGACTTCACGTACATCTCGGTGTTGCTCGCGGTTGCCAGGCCGTAGCCGGCGAGCATGACGCCGAGGACGGCGAACAATCCGCCGATCGGCAGGCGCAGATCGAGTGATGCTTCTCCACTCATGAATGGGCTCCGGTCAGAGGAAGATGATATTGAGCAGCGCCGTCATCGCGAGCACGGCCAGCGCGAAGGTCAGCGGACGCTTCAAGAACGGAATGCCGGTATCCACCGGCTTCTCCGTCAGCGAGTACACAAGGCCCTTCAGCTCGGACTCGGGACGCGGCTTCGTTGCGAGACTGATGATGATGCTCACGACAACGCAGGTCGAGAAGGCCACAATGGCCGTCCAGAACGTCTGCGCCAGCTCACTCGGATATGTGTGCAGCACGCTGAAGAAGCCGCCCTTCACACCCGGCACCGATCCATTCGGCAGCGTCAGGCCGTGATGCAGCATCGCGCCGCTCATACCGGCCGCCAGACCCCAGAACGCGCCGTGACCCGTCGTGCGCTTCCAGAACATGCCGAGTGCGAACGTCGCGAACAGCGGTGCATTCACGAACGCGAACACGAGCTGCAGGATCTCCATGATGTTGTTGAAAGCGCCGGCCACATACGCCGCCGCGATCGACAACAGGATGCCGCCCACCGTCGCCGCACGACCCATCCACAGATAGTGCTCGTCGCTCGCACCCTTCTTGATGTGGCTCTGGTAGATGTCGTACGTCCACACTGTGTTGAACGCCGTCACGTTACCGGCCATGCCGGACATGAAGCTGGCCAGCAACGCCGTCAGGCCGAGCCCCAGCATGCCTTCCGGGAACAGCTTGATCAGCAGCATCGGCGTCGCGAGGTCGAAGTCCATCACGACCTTGCCGGCCGCATCGAGCATCGGCTGTCCGGCGGAGTTGAGCTTCGCCGGAATGATGCCGCCTGCAGCACCGGTCAGCGCCAGCGCGATCATGCCCGGCAGAATGACAAGAAACGGGAAGAACATCTTCGGCACCGCAGCGATCAGCGGCGTGCGACGTGCCGCGATCATGCTGTCCGCCGCCATCGCGCGCTGTACGACGAGAAAGTCAGTGCACCAGTAGCCGAAGCTGAGCACGAAGCCGAGCCCCATGACTAACCCGAACCACTCCACGCCTAAGGGGTTCGTCGCGGTATTCGTCATGCCTTGCCACGCATGCGTGTACGCTCCCGCCGCTTGTCCATGTTCGGCCGCGGCAACGCTCAGCCGCGCCGTCAGTCCACTCCAGCCACCGACCTGCTTCAGGCCGAGGAACACCAGCGGCGCAAACCCGAACGCGATCATGAAGAACTGCAGCACTTCGTTGTAGATCGCGCTCGTCAGACCGCCGGCGAACACGTACGCCAGCACGATCACGGCCGACACCAGCACGCTGACGTCGAAGCTCCAGCCGAGCAGCAGGTTGAAGAGCTTGCCCATCGCGTACATCGAGATGCCGGACGAGAAGATCGTCATCACGGCGAAACTCAGTGCATTCAGCGTGCGCGTCTTTTCGTCGAATCGCAGCTTCAGATATTCCGGCACGCTGCGGGCGCGTGAGCCGTAGTAGAACGGCATCATGAACAACGCCACGAACACCATCGCCGGAATGGCGCCGATCCAGTAGAAGTGCGCGGTGGCGATGCCGTACTTCGCGCCTGACGCACCCATGCCGATCACTTCCTGGGCGCCGAGGTTGGCCGACAGGAACGCGAGTCCCGTGACCCATGGTGGCAGTGAGCGACCCGACTGGAAGAAGTCGGAGCTCGTTTTGGTGCTGCGCCTGAGGGCGAAGCCGATTCCCAGCACGAACACGAAGTACATAGCCATCACGGCGTAGTCGATCGCCGTCAGATGGGTGAGAACGTGATCCACGAGGGCTCCACGGAGCGCCGGCAACCGGCGGAAGAGGGGAGGGGGGTGGGCAGCAGATGGGCGGGTGGACGCCGGCGGACACGACAGCGTCAGACGCGAGCATCCTATCCACCGTACCTCAACTTCGCAGGTCACCTCCTCCAGATTCCCCGACGCCACCGCCCTCTCGGTTGCCCCCAGCCGGCGCCTCGGACCGATGTTCAACGTCTGCCGAGCCCGGGCGGTATCAGAATTGTGGTCCCCCTGAAAGATTTCGCGCGTCCGAGCCGCCCCACCGTGGCGCGCACCCTGGATTGGCTTTCTACCATGCCCCCCGAATGGACTCGAAACCGGTTACTCGTCGCGACTTCGTCGCCGGAAGCGCCACTGCCGCCATGGGCGCGCTCATCTCGCCACCCATGATCGTGCCGCGCCATGTGCTGGGTCGCGGCTATCAGGCGCCGAGCGACACGCTCAACATCGCCTACGTCGGTGCTGGTGGCATGGGTATGTCCAACTGGTCGCAGATGCTCACGGAACGCACCGTGGCGATCTGCGACGTGGACATGGGCTACGTCGAGAAATCGATTGCCAACCGCAATCGTCCGCCGGGCCCGATGGTGCCGCCGCCTGCGCTCTCACCCGCCGATGCCGCGGCGTGGGTCGCGCGTCGGACAGCAGCCGCGCAAGCGAATCTGACGGCCGGGCAGAAGATCCAGGAGGCGTACACGAAGGCCGTGAAGTATGCGGACTATCGTGAGATGCTCGACAAGCAGAAGGACATCGATGCCGTCGTGGTCGCGACGCCCGATCACATGCACGCCATGATTGCGCTGCGTGCAATGCAGGCGAAGAAGCATGTTTATGTGCAGAAGCCGCTGACGTACTCGGTGATGGAAGCGCGCGCGATGAAGAAAGCCGCCACGGACACGAAGGTCGTGACGCAGATGGGCAACCAGGGCCATTCGTCGGACGGCACGCGCAAGATCAAGGAAGTGATCGCGAGCGGCGTGCTCGGGCCGATCAGCGAGGTGCACGTCTGGACGAACCGCCCGCACGGCTACTGGCCGCAGGGCGTCGCGCGCCCGACGCCAGCCGTCGCACCGACGGTGCCCGACAGGTTGAACTGGGACCTCTTCGTCGGTGCCGCGCCCTTCGTGCCGTACGATCCCGCCTATCATCCATTCGCGTGGCGCGGCTGGATGAACTTCGGTGTCAGCGCCATCGGCGACATGGGTGCGCACCTCATCGACCAGCCCTTCTGGGCGCTCGAACTCGACATGCCGACGGCGATCAGCTCGTCGTCCACGCCGTTTGGTGGTGACGCGCGTCGCCCTGACACCTATCCCGTCGGCCAGACGGTGGAGTACGAGTTCGCGGCGAAGAGCAGCCGGCCCGCGGTCAAGATGCATTGGTACGACGGCGGCCTGCTGCCGCCGCGCCCGACATTCCTTCCCGACGACATCTCGCTCGGAGGCGACGGCGGCGGCTACTTCGTCGGCACAAAGGGCATCCTGCTGTACGATACGTACGGCAACAACCCGCGCGTCTATCCGACCGCCATGGATCCCGCGTTCCAGGCCGTGCCGAAGACGGTTACCCGTATCACCACGACGCACGAGATGAACTGGGTCGATGCCTGCAAGGGAAAGAACCCAGCCAGCTCACCCTTCGAGTACGCCGCGCCGCTGACGGAAGTCATGCTGCTCGGCCTCGTGGCGCTGAAGACCGGACAGGGCAAGAAGATCCTGTACGATGGCGCCAACATGCGCGTCACGAATGTGCCCGAAGCGAACGCCTACCTGACGCGCGAATACCGCGCAGGTTGGAGTCTGTGAGTCGGTGGGGACACCGCGCATGAGCCGACGACTTGGTGTCGGTTTCATTGGCAGTGGCTTCAACACACGGTTCCACATTCAGGCCTTCCGCGGCGTGCGGGAGGCCGACGTGCTCGGCGTCTGGAGTCCGAGCGCCGAGCGCGCCGAAAGTGCGGCGCAACTCGCGCGTGATCTGGATGTGGGTGACGCGAAGGCGTACGGGTCGATCACGGAGATGGTGGCCGACCCGGCAATCGAGGCCATCTGGCTCAGTGGTCCGAATCAGGCGCGCATCGAGAACGTCGAAGAGATCGTATCGGCCATTTCATCAGGCAAAGGCACGCTGCGCGGCCTCGCCTGTGAGAAGCCGCTCGCACGCAACGTGGCCGAGGCGCAGCGTCTGTGTGCCCTCGTCGACAGTGTCGGACTGAAGACCGGCTATCTCGAAAATCAGTTGTTCACACCGCACACCGAGACGGGCCACAAGCTGTTGTGGGCGCGTGGTGCGTCGGTGACTGGACGTCCATATCTGGCGCGAGCGGCAGAGGAACACAGCGGACCACATTCCCCGTGGTTCTGGACCGGCGCGTTGCAGGGTGGCGGCACACTGACCGACATGATGTGCCATTCCGGATTGCTGATCCGGCATCTGCTGACCAAGCCCGGCGAGCCATTGTCCACCGTGCAACCGGTGAAAATCACGGCGCACATCGCGAGCCTCAAGTGGTCGCGACCGCACTACGCGAAGGTGTTGCGCGACGAGATGCAGGTGCCGCTCGACTACACAAAGACACCGTCGGAAGACTTCGCCAGCATGCACGTCGAATTCCGCACGAACGATGGCGACACCGTGCTCGGTGAAGCGACGACGTCGTGGAGTTATGTCGGGCCGGGATTGCGCTTGTCGGCGGAGTTGCTCGGGCCCGAGTACTCGATGAAATGGAATTCGCTCGACTCGGGACTGAACCTGTTCTTCTCGCGCGAAGTGCGCGGCAAGGTCGGCGAGGATCTGGTCGAGAAGCAGCAGGCGGAAACCGGCGGCATGCCGGTGGTGCCGGCTGAGCCGGTGGCGTATGGCTACGAAGCCGAAGATCGTCATTTTGCACGCGTGTTCCTCGGTCTCGAGGAACCGCGCCTCACCTTTGCCGATGGACTCGATGTCGTGAAGATGCTCATGACTGCGTACCAGAGCGCCGAACAAGGTCGCACCGTCGACTTCCCAGGCGACAACCTCGACACGTTCACGTCGGCCGTATCCCGCTACGAGTGGCAGCGCTGATGCGACGGACGCTTGCGCTCTCAGCGATGTTCGCATGCACCACGACATTGATCGCGTGCGGTGGCGAGTCGAACGCAGGTGCGAAGGGTGACTCGTCGGCCGCGACGGTTGCCGCTGCCGCGAAACCACAGACGACGAAGGGCGACTTGCCTGTGGCCACCACGGTGCAGTGGACGCCGATGATCGATGCGAAGATGAGCCAGTGGCGCGCGTGGAAAGGTGACGCGATGCCGACTGGCTGGACCGTGACGGATAGCGGGGTCTCGAAGGACGGTCTCGTCAGCGATCTCGAGTCACGCGCGCAGTACGCGAACTTCGAACTCGAATTCGACTGGAAGATCGGCAAGGTCGGAAACGCCGGCGTGTTCTATCGTGTGACGGAGGAATACGACAAGCCGTACTGGAGCGGTCCGGAATACCAGTTGCGCGACAAATCGATGGATCCGAAGGGCGAAAATCTCCTGCTGGCGTCAGGTTCCGCGTACGGGGTCTACGGACCGCCGGCGGAGGTCACCAAGCCACTCGACGAGTGGAACAGCGCGCGCATCGTCGTCTCGGGCAACTTCGTGGAGCATTGGCTCAACGGACAGCAGGTCGTGCAGTATCAGCTCACGAGTCCGGAATGGGCGGCGAAGGTGAAGGCCACCAAGTTCGCGGATTTTCCCAACTACGGTCTTGCGCGTCGGGGCTTCATTTCGATCCAGGGCGATCACCCTGGACAGCTCAGCATCCGCGGGATGCGCATCAGGGAACTGCCATGACCACCGCCGCCACCGGCAGCAGCTCAATTCGCGTCCGCCTCTCGGCGATGATGTTCATTCAGTACTTCATCTACGGATCGTGGCTCGTCACGCTCGGCACATTCCTCGGCAACGCGTTGAAGGCCAGTGGCAGCGACATCGGTACGGCGTATTCGCTGCCCGCCATCGCCGCGATCGTCTCGCCGTTCCTCGTCGGCATGATTGCCGATCGCTTCTTCTCGACCGAAAAGGTGCTGGCGTTCCTGCACGTGGCCGGCGCGGCACTCCTCTACTTCGCCGCGACACAGCCCGCGTTCGCCGGATTCTGGCCGCTGTTCCTGCTCTACGTGTTGTGCTACATGCCGACACTGGCGCTGACCAACGCGCTCGCGTTCGACCACATGGCCGATCCGGCGACTGAATTCCCGCGTATTCGGGTGCTTGGCACGATCGGATTCATCGCGGCCGGTTGGGCGATCAGTTTCCTGCCCGCGCAGGCGGTGGCCGGCGTGACGGAACTTGTCAGCGCCGAGAAGACCGCGCTGCCGTTGATGCTCGGTGCGGGTGCGTCGCTGCTGATGGGGCTCTTCTGCCTGACGCTGCCGCACACGCCGCCGCACAACGCCGGCAAGAAGCTGTCGGTGCGCGATGTGCTCGGACTCGACGCGCTGGCCCTGATGAAGGATCGCTCGTTCGCCGTGTTCGTGCTCGGCTCGTTCCTGCTCTGCATTCCGCTGCAGTTCTATTATGCGTTCGCGAACCCGTTCCTGAACGAGATCGGCGTGCAGAACGCCGCGGCAAAAATGACGATCGGTCAGATGTCGGAGATCGGCTTCATGCTGCTGATGCCCTTCTTCTTCGCGCGACTCGGCATCAAGAAGCTGCTGCTCATCTGCATGGCGACGTGGACGTTCCGCTATCTGCTGTTCGCATACGGTAACGCTACCAGCGGCATGTGGATGTTGTACCTCGCGCTGCTCGTGCACGGTGTCTGCTACGACTTCTTCTTCGTGACCGGGCAGATCTACGTCGACCAGCAGGCCGATATCCGGATCCGCGCTGCGGCGCAGGGTTTCATTGCGCTCGTCACTCTTGGCGCCGGACAGTTGATCGGCTCCAAGTTGTCGGGACTCGTGGTCGATGCGAATGTGATCGCCGCAACCACCGCCGGCGGTGCTGTGACGCACGACTGGTCGAAGATCTGGTTCGTGCCGGCGATGGGCGCACTCGGTGTGCTGCTGATCTTCGCGGCACTCTTCAACGTGAAGCCGGCCGACAACGCCGCGATGCCAGCGCACGCCTGAGTCGAGGCGCTCGCAGCATCGCGTGACACAGAGGCCGGTGACGCAGGACGTCACCGGCCTCTGTTTTTGAGTGCGGCTATCTTCACCGCATGCCTGATGACAAGCGACGCGCCTTCACGCTCGATCTCACACCGATTCGCACCAGCCGCGATTTCCGCCGACTGCTGGTCGGCAAGGGCGTGAGTGCGCTCGGTTCGTTCGCGACGATGGTGGCGCTGCAGTATCAGGTCTTCCACGTCACACATTCGTCGTTCGCCGTTGGGATGCTCGGCGTGGTGGAACTGGTGCCATTGCTCTGTGCCGCACTCCTTGGAGGCGCGTTTGCGGATTCGCACGACCGCAAGACGCTCGTGCTCGCGAGCGAGGTGGTGCTCTGCCTCGTGTCCGTGACACTGATGATCAACGCGTTGGTTGCAACGCCGTCACTGGTCGTGATCTACGTGTGCGCGGCGATTTCTGCAGCAGCGAGCGGATTTCACCGGCCCGCGCTGGAAGCGATGACTCCACGCCTGCTGCCGCGCAAACAGATGCCCGCCGCGTCCGCCATTCGCTCCGTACTTGGCAACTCTGCCGCGATCGCCGGCCCGGCGCTCGGTGGTGTGTTGATCGCGAGCCGTGGCCTCGCGTTCACATATGCCTTCGATGTCGTGACATTCGTGGTGTCGATGGTCGCCGTGTCGGGCATTCGACGTGTGCCGCCGTCGGCCGGCGCGGCGCCACCGAGTCTGTCCGGAATCAAGGATGGCGTGATCTACGCGCGCAGCCGACAGGAGTTGATGGGTTCATACCTGATCGATTTCAACGCGATGCTGTTCGGTATGCCGAATGCACTCTTTCCGGCGATCGCCGAGCGACTGGGTGGTGGACGGGTGCTCGGCGTGCTCTACGCGGCACCGGCGGTGGGCGCATTCATCGCATCCACCACCAGTGGCTGGACTCCACGCGTGCATCGCTATGGCATGGCGATCATCCTTGCGGCCGCTGCATGGGGTGTCGCCATCATCGGCTTTGGACTCGCCAGCAGCGTGCCGCTGGCCATCGGATGCCTGATCGCCGCGGGTTTCGCGGACATGGTCAGCGCGCTCTTTCGCACGACGCTCTGGAACCAGACCATTCCCGATGCGTTGCGCGGCCGCCTCGCCGGCATCGAACAGATCAGCTACATGAGCGGGCCGATGCTCGGCAATGCCGAAGCAGGACTTGTCGCGAGCGCCACAAGCGTCGGCGTGTCGGTGGTCTCCGGCGGTGTGCTGTGTGTGGTTGGCAGTGTCGTGCTTGCCGCGCTCTTGCCGCGCTTCCGGCAGTTCGACATTCGCCAGTTCGATCGGGAACGCGTCGTCGCGGCGTGAGCTCGAAGCGTCCCCCGGATCACCTCCCGATTCCACGCGCCACTTGCGTCGTGCGCCCGGTCCAATGATTGTCGCCAGAGCGTGACGATGTGTCATGCGCGCCGCGCCGTCGCGGTTGCCCTGCTTTCGGGAGAGTGCATGTCCGTTGTGTCGTCAGTCGCTCGTGCGTCGCTGTTGCTGGCCGTTCCGCTGCTCGCGCTCCGCGCGCAACAGCCTGTCCTCACCGAGCAGAACGCCGGCACGACATCGCTTTTTCAGGCGGTCAGTGTCAGCGCGATCAATCCGGCCGTCGTGTGGATCAGCGGCCACTCCGGTACGTGGGCTCGTTCTCTGAATGCCGGTGCGACTTGGGAATCACATGTCATGGCGGGATTCGACAGCCTGCAGTTCCGCGATCTGCACGCGATCGACGCCAATCAGGCCTGGCTCATGGCCGCCGGCACTGGTGCCAAGTCCGGCATTTTCCAGACGGTCGACGGCGGCCTCTCATGGACGCAGGTGTTCACCAACAAAGACACCGCTGCGTTCTACGACTGCATGGCGTTCTGGGACAACAGTCACGCGTTCGCTTTCAGTGACGCCGTCAATTCGCGCACCCCGATCGCCTACACGGCAAACGGCGCGGACTGGTCGGTGTTCACGGTGCCGGCCCTCGATGGCGAGGGTGGATTCGCGGCCAGCGGTGGCTGCGCCCAGACGTCGCCAGCTGGTGATGCGTGGATCGCGACCGGTTCCGCCGCCACGCCACGCGTGCGCCACAGCGCCGACCGCGGCCGTACCTGGACAGACGCCGTCCTGCCCCTCGCCAGCGGCAGCGGGGCCGGCGCCACTGCGGTCGCCTTCCGGGACGCCCGCCACGGCATCGCCGTCGGCGGCGTCATCGCCGGTAGCGCGACGGGTCCGCGTGCCGCGCGCACCATCGATGGCGGGCGCACCTGGTCAGTCATCACCGACCCGTCGTTCAGCGGGGCGGCGTACGGGGTGGCATACACCACCGTCCGCGGCAAATTCGTCGTGGTCGCCGTCGGACCCGGTGGCGCCTCGTATTCGGTCAATGACGGCGATACGTGGACGCTGCTCGACTCTGCTCCCTACTGGAGCGTCGGATTCGGCAGGCGCGGTCGCGGATGGCTGGTCGGCCCCAAGGGGCGCGTGGTGCGGCTGGACTGGCGCTGATCCACGCCGGTGCTTGGCAGAACGGCTACGCGTCCAGGTACGCGTCCAGGTACGCGGCCAGCCGGTAACCGGCGTACATGCCCAATCCGCCACCGATCGTGCCCAGCATGAAGCCGGTCATGATCCCGACCTTGGCGCCGGCCCAGCCCAATATCGAGCTGACGGCAACGCTGCCGACCATAGAGAGTGTCTTCCTCATGCCGACCTGACGTGCGATCCGGCCCGGCGTAACCTGCCGGCCAATCGCGCGGCGCCTCGGGCGGTCCCGGAAACCGGCTTGCGCCACGTCTCGTAGGCGCCATCATCCCTCAGCCTCATGAGCCCCTCCATGCGTTCTCGTCTCGCCTTCGCGCTGCTCGCCGCCGGTCTGGCCGCCAGCACTCCGCTTGCTGCACAAACCGATGACGGCACAACGTTCCGCTGGGCCGGCGCAATTCCGTCCGGCCGTGCCATTCGGCTGCACAACATGAACGGCGACATCCGCGTTGAACGCGCCGAGTCGGGGTCGAAAGTGGAGGTGGTGGCGGAGCGAAAGGTGCGCCGCGGCAATCCAAAGACGGTCCGCTTCGAAGTTCGCACGCGCAGCGACGGCGACGTCGTCGTGTGTGCGCTGTGGGGCGAGGACATGCGCTGCACCGACGATGGCAGCCGCGGCAGCTATCGCTCGGGCGGCAACTGGTCGCGCGGTAACGAGATCGACGTGGTGATGCGTGTGCGCGTCCCGGACGGCGTGAAAACAGTCGCCCACAGCACCAACGGCGGCATCTCGGCGGAAGGGTTGTCGTCCGACGTCGATGCGTCGACGACCAACGGTGACATCAACATCCGCACCACCGGCGGCTTCGTGAACGCAACCACCACCAACGGCAGCATCTCGGCGTCGCTCGGGCGACTCACCGGCGATGCGCCGATGCGCTTCACCGCGACGAATGGGTCGGTGACGCTGTTTGCACCACCATCACTCTCCGCCGATCTCGAGATGACGACCGTGAATGGCGGGTTGAGCTCGGAATTTCCGATCACCATGACTGGCCGTCTCCCGCGCAACTCCATCAAGGCGACGCTTGGTCAGGGCGGTCGTTCGATCGTCGTGCGGACGACCAACGGTGACGTCTCGCTCAAGCGCAACGGAATCTGATTGTCAGCAGTGCGACGCGCAGGTTCCTCAGCACCAGCACGGATTCGCGGAGTGGCTGTCGCTCCACTCCGCCCGCGTGATCCCGCCGCATCGCTCCGCGCCGTGCTGGTGGGCGAAGCGCCCGGTCCGCGCGGCGCCGATCAATCGGGTATTCCGTTCTTCGGTGACCGCGCCGGCAAACCGCTCTATGCCGCGCTCGCCGATGCCGGTCTCCTGACGTGGATCGGTGATCCGACGAGCGTGAAGTGGGACGGCGCTGCGCTCGCGCGGGCCGGCGTCGTGCCGATCGTCTCGCACGTCGTGCTCACGAACGCGTTCGATCGCTGCCCGACCGATGACGGCCAGACGTTTCGCGCACCGTCACGCGAGGAACGCGAAAGCCCGGCGAATCTTCGCCGCCTGCGCGACGACATCGAATCGGCGATGCAGCATGGCGCGGATCGAGTCTGCTGCCTCGGCAAGGTGGCCGCGTCGGTCGTGTTTCTGCTCGACCTTGCCGTCACGGTGCACGCGCTGCCACATCCGAGTGCGCAGGGGCTGCTGACGTCCGCGCCAGATCGCGGCAAGGGCGCCCGCATGGCCGATCTCGAGGCCGAGTGGATCCGGAATCTGGCGGCGCTGCTCACCTGAGCGTGTGACGTCGCGTCAGTTGTTGCCGCCGAGGTTGAAGAAATCCAGTCGCGGATTGACGACGCTGTTGTAGATCGAGCCGAAACTGTACGAGAGCCCGGTGAAGACGAACAGGCTGTAGTTGCTCGCCAGCGCCCGCTGCTGCGTGAGAATCTGTTCCGGTGTCTGGCCGGCAGCGGCAAGGAAGATCTGGTCGCGGATCAACGACGCGCCGCCACCGACGTTGAACTGCAGTCCCTTCACGAGATTGAGGCTCGTGTTGCCGTTCATGCCGAGGTTCCATTTTTTCACTTCAGGCAGGAAGCTCGCGTATCGCGCGCTGACGTTGACACTGCCCCAGCTCTTCCGCAGGTCGGAACCGATCACGAGTTCCTGCTGCGCACGCCATTCCGTCGAACGTCCGAAGATCGTCGGTTGCTTCCATCGGAAGTAGCGCGGTCCCACACCATACGAAATCGCGACCTGTTCGCTGGTCGCTTTCGACCACGGGAAGAGGTTGTACTCGAGCACCGGGGCGGCGCGCCAGACGAGCTTCGTGTTGTTGAACTCACTGTACCCGATATTCGTGAGCGCACCGACGGAGAGTCGCGACGACAGGGCCTTGACGCCGCGCACGAAAAACGTGCCCTGGCGAATGGTGTTGGAGACCGTGGTCGTGTCGTTGATCTCGAACTTGCTGTAGCGCGTGCTCTGGAAGATGCCGATGCGCAGAGCGTTCTTCTCCGTCACGCGCCGGATCCGAAAGTCGTTGAACATGTTGGCGGAGATCTGGCGGCTCTCCGCATTCATGAAGCCGTTCGCCTGCAGCTGCAGCACGAAGAAATTCCAGCGATCCTTGACCGATTTCGGCGTCGCCTGCGCACCGCCTTTCGGGGCGTCGTAGACCACGCGCAGGTGCGCCGCCGCCGAAGTGGTCCGGACGTACGGCACGAGCAGCAGTGTGAACGCATTGGCGAGCTTGCGCCGGATACCGTCCTCGGATTCGTTGGGAAGCGGCGCCACGATGCTCGTATCCGCCCGGCCCTCGAACCGCCCGCGACCGAGCGCGTTCACCGTGTAGCGGTACGCACCGCTGCCCGTCTGGATCGTGGTCACGAGGAACTGCACATCCGCGAAGAGACGATCACGGGTCCAGCTGACATACGGCAGCTCGAGCACGAAGAAGTCCGTCGTGCAGCCCTGATCCGTGTCGCCGCGGCACTCGAGAAAGACTTTGATGGCGTCGCTACCGGCCGGCGCGCTGGCGGCCGGCGCTGGAGTCCTGGCGGAGTCGGTTTGGGCACCGACGGGCCGCGTGGCGACGACGGATATGATGGCGAGGAGCGCGATTGCCCTCATCGCTTGACGGAAAAACATCGATCGGCCTCGATGGGTGGAGTGCGCGTTGCGCACGAACGCCGCGACTACTGTGGATTCAGGCTGAACCTTAGATTCCGCCGAAGCGCAATTGGTTTCCTCATTTCCCCATCCCGTGTCGCGTCAACGTCTGATTGTTACCGGTGGTGCCGGATTCATCGGCAGCGCCACGGTCTGGCAACTGAACAAGCTGGGGTACGACGATATTCTCGTCGTGGATGCGCTGCGCACCGGTGACAAGTGGAAGAATCTGGTCGGCCTGCGCATCACTGACGCCCTGCACAAGGATGAGTTTCTCGCCACGCTGCGACGGAATTCAGGCGCCTATCAGGCCGATACGGTGATCCATTTCGGTGCCTGCTCGTCGACGACGGAGCGTGATGCCGACTATTTATTGCAGAATAACACTCATTACACCAGCGAATTGTGTGAATGGTCACTCGAACGTCATGCTCGCTTCATCTACGCCAGCAGCGCGGCCACGTACGGCGATGCGGCCGGCGGCTTCGACGATGATCCGGCACGACTCGAATCGCTGGTGCCGCTCAACATGTACGGCTTCTCGAAGCACCTCTTCGATCTGCAGGCGGCGCGCAGCGGTCTGCTGAACCAGATCGTCGGGCTCAAGTTCTTCAACGTGTTCGGGCCCAATGAGTACCACAAAGGCGACATGATGAGCGTGGTGTGCAAGGCGCACCGCCAGATTCTCGAGACCGGGGAGCTCGAGCTCTTCGAATCGCATCGCCCCGAATTCACGGACGGCGAACAGAAGCGGGATTTCGTCTATGTGAAGGATGCTACCGCGGTCATCGCGTGGCTGGTCGCCGAACCACACGTGCATGGCCTGTTCAATCTCGGGACGGGACAGTCGCGCAGCTGGAATGCGCTGGCGAAGGCGGTGTTCGCGGCCATGCAGCGTACGCCAAAGATCCGCTACATCCCGATGCCGGTGTCGATTCGCGATCGGTATCAGTACTACACCCAGGCGTCGATGGCGCGCCTGCAGGCGGCGGGATGCCCGGTGAAATTCAGCTCGCTCGAGGATGCCGTGAGCGACTACGTCACACGCTATCTCGCGCGTGACGAGGCAACACTGGGTACGGTGGGCGCGTAGCTGTCGCGTGTTGACGATCGGACGAATCGTGCCGCCTGATCGTCAACGCCGCCCGCTCACTCGTCGATCGACAATCGCGCCAGGGTCGGGAAGAGCGAATCCGTGACGTCCGCACCCGACGACGCGATCGCGCCCCGCAACGTCGCGAGCTCCTCGGCTGCATAGTCAGTCGCCGTGATCGCGAAGCAGTCGCGGAACAGCGTGTCCGGCAGTCCGGCACGCACTGGATGGCTGCCGCCCGCCTGATCCCAGTAGATGTCGAAGTCGAACGTCCATGGGCCGATCGTCAGTCGCAGCATCACCCGATCGGAATCGCAGTCCTGAAACAGCTCGCCGCGGTGCAGCATCTGCTGCACCCAGAGCGCGGCCAGCCGTCCGTGATCACCGTCACTACCGAACAACGCATCAGCTGCCTCGCGCAGGTGCCAGCCGTATCGTCGCCCGAACGTCAGTCGGACGTCCGTGCTCTCGTCATTGAGTTCGTCGAGTGGCCACATCGGAGATGTATGGGTTGGGATGCACGACGATTCTCCACCGTGTACCGCCAACGTGCAATGGGGAGGGTTACGGACGCCTCGCGGTTCGCGCCGTCCCACTCTGTCGCGCACGTATCACGGTTTCTGCAAAAGCCCTTGCCTGATAAGGACTTATGGTCGAGAGTGCGGGACCAGAGTACCTATCGAAATGGCGGATCGATGGATGATTGCGATCGGCCCGTAACCTTCGATTCCATCGCTCCGCTGACCCATCGGCGAGTCGGCGCGCAGCGCACGTGTGTAACGAGTCCACCTTGCGCGGCGTTGGGGCGCACGGCACCCTCCTGCCCATGCCTCTCTCGCTGAGCCGTCGCGTCGTCGCGCTGGTCGTTCTCGTCGTCGCTCCGCTCGTCGCGCAGACGCCCGCGCCACGCGTGACCCCCGGAATCACGGTCCTGGTCCGTGACTCGATTCACCTGATCCGCGGCAAACGCGTCGGCCTGATCACGAATCACACGGGCCGCGACGCGTCGGGGACGAGCAGCATTGACCTGCTCGCCCACGCCCCAGGCGTCACGCTCGTCGCGCTGTTCGGCCCGGAGCATGGACTGCGCGGCATCGCCCAGGCAGGCGAACATGTCGCGTCGTCGGTGGACAGTGCCACGGGAGTGCCGGTGTTCTCGCTGTATGGCGCGACCAGTGTGCCGACGGCCGAGATGCTGAAAAACGTCGATGTGCTGATCTACGACATTCAGGATGTGGCGGCGCGTACTTACACGTTCGTGTGGACGATGGCGCTGTCCGCTGATGCTGCCGGCAAACGCGGCATTCCGTTCATCGTCTGTGATCGACCCGTGCCGATTCGCGGCGATGTGGTGGAGGGCAACATTCTCGATACGGCATACCGCTCGTTCGTCGGCCAGTATCCGGTGCCCCTGCGCTACGGCCTCACCCCCGGTGAAATGTTGCGCCACCTCGTGCGCACGAAACAGGTCAGCGCAACGGCCACCGTCATTCCGATGCAGGGCTGGTCGCGGTCGATGTGGTACGAGCAGACCGGGCTCCCGTGGATCGCGCCATCGCCGAACTTGCGCACCGTCGACGCCGCATTGCTCTACCCGGGCACCGTCCTGGTCGAAGGCTCGAACCTGAGCGAAGGGCGGGGCACGGACGCACCGTTTCAACTCGTCGGCGCACCGTGGCTCACCGATGCCGGTGAGATCGCCCGCATTCTCACACGCCTGCCGAAGTACACGCGCGGTGTGTCGTTCGATTCCGTTTCACGCACCATCGCCGCCGGACAGAAATTCGCCGGTCAGACGATTCCCATGATTCGCATCACCGTCACGGAGCGCGATTCAGTGAACGCGGTGCGCGTCGGTGCCGCGCTGCTCTCGATCATCCACGCGAAACATCCGCGTGAGTTGGTCTGGCGCGATGCGTTCCTCGACAAACTGGCCGGCGGCAGCACACTGCGTGCGGCGCTCAACGGCACGCTCTCGGAAACCGGCACACTGCTCGCCAAGTGGCGAGCACAGGCCGCGAAGTTCGAACGCGACACCGGCGTCGATCGACTCTATCGCTGAGCGTGCGTCGTGGTGCCACCGTGCATGGCCTCAGCGCGCACGGTGCCAGCGTGCACGGCGCAGGCACACGTCAGGCCTGCGTACGACCCATGCGCGAGGCATACACCGACTGCTTCTGATCGCGACCCAGCGCAATCACGTCATACCGCTCCGGACTCGGGCCTTCCATGCCCGGCGAGCCGCTCGGCATGCCAGGTACGAAGAGTCCGACCAGCGCCGGTCGCTCCGTGAGCACCTTCTGCACCAGATCCGGTGGCACGTGGCCCTCGAACAGGTAGCCGGCAACCACACCGGTGTGGCACGCGGCGAGCGCGTTCGGCACGCCGAGGGAAGCCTTGACCGCCGAGATATTTGGCGTGTCGCGCACATCGATTTGGAAACCGGCTTTGCGCATCGCCTCGTTCCAGGCGGTGCAGCATCCGCAGTTCGGGTCTTTGTAGACAGTGACGCGAGTCGCCGGCGGCAGTGCCTGCGCGCGCGAGGTGACGAGGGCAGCCCCGCCAACCACTGCGGCGGTGCGGAGCAGGAAGGCTCGGCGTGTCAGAAATTCGGTCATACCTGAAGTTATCTTCCTCGCCCGATATGGCCATCATCGAAGGCTCGATCCCGCTCTTCTTCCTGCTCATCATCGTTGAGCTGGTGATCGCGCGCCGGCGGCAGTCAGCAGTCTACCGCCTCAATGATTCGATCAGCGACCTGTCGTGCGGCATCCTCAGCCAGCTGCTCGGCGTCTTCACCAAGTTGCTGGTGCTCGGCGCCTACGTCTGGTTCGCGCGCCATCTCTCGCTCCAGTCCTTCGGTTTCGCGCCGGCGTGGATCGATCGAGTGCCGTTCGGCACCGGGTCGGTGCCCGGCGCGAGGGGCATCGACTGGGCCGCGTGGGGTGTGTGGACGATCGCGTTCCTGCTCGTCGACCTCGCCTACTACGTGCTGCATCGCTACTCGCACACGATCCACGTGCTGTGGGCCGGTCACGTCGTGCATCACTCGAGTGAGGAGTACAACCTCACCGTCGCACTCCGGCAGAGTGCACTACACGGCATCTTCAGCTGGGTGTTCTTCATTCCCCTGGCGGTGATCGGACTGCCGTGGACGATGTTCGCGGCCTGCTACGCGCTCAATCTCGTGTACCAGTTCTGGATTCACACCCGCGAGATCGAGCGGCTGCCGTGGGGCCTGGAATGGTGGCTCAACACGCCGTCGCATCATCGCGTGCACCATGGCGTGAATCCGCAGTATCACGACAAGAACTACGCCGGCGCACTGATCATCTGGGATCGGATGTTCGGCACGTTCGAGCCCGAGGTCGAGCCGGTCGTGTACGGCATCACCACACCACTCGAGAGCTGGAATCCGGTGTGGGCCAACGTGCATATCTTCGCCGACATCGTGCGCAATGCACGGCGCACGCGGCTCTGGCGCGACAAGTGGCGCGTGCTTTTCGGCCATCCCGGGTTTCGACCGGGCGATCTCGTGAACGCCGGGTCTCCGAAAATGTCGTGGCCCATGCATGCGCCGCAGTTCGATCCGGTCGTGCCGCGAGCACACCAGTATTACGCGGCAGCACAGTTCTTCTTCATCCTCGTCGCGGCCTACCTGACGCTCGTGAAGGCCGGAACGATGGCCGCACACGAAATCGCGGCGATGCTGTTTCTCGTCACACTCGGCCTCGCCAACGTCGGCGCGATCTTCGAGGGTCGCCGCTGGGTGTCCGGCATCGAGTTCGCGCGCCTCGCGACGATCGCAGTCGCTGCAGCGCTTTTCATCGCACGCGGCCAACACCTTACCGCCGCTGTCCTCGCTCTGACCGCGAGCCTTGGTTCCGCAGTCTGGCTTTCACGCTTGCCACGCCTTTCTCCTACACTCACGCAGCATCGCTGACTGCGTTGGGGCGATAGGGCGGGGAGGCCGGAGAGTGCGACGTGCTCGCGCTTCTTCTATGCGCGCGGCATCTTGAAGTGCTTCGGGCGAGGAGCGCACGGAGCACACGGAGTGCTCGCGTGGCAATACTCTCCCCACCGCGCAGCAAAGATTCTTTGTGAACAGCAGTTCCAAAAAAAGTCAGCGGTGTCGCACGCTTCGCCGAGCGTTGCAACCCGCGCACTCCGTGCGCTCCGTGAGCTCCTCACCCAAAAAGTCAGCGATCGCTCGAGTGTCGAGGAGGATTGCAACCGTCGCACTCGCCGACCTCCCCGTCCTATCGCCCCAACGCAGTTGACGGTCTCGATCTGCGGGCCGAGAGCACTAGCGTCCTCTATCGGGCCAGCGATTTCCCCAGCGTCATTCCGAGAAGCATCGCGAGAACGCCGAGGATGAGGCTCAGACACACGTAGGTCGTGATCATCACCGTCCGACCCTGCTCGAGGCCCTCGAGGATATCCATCGAGAATGCCGAGAACGTCGTGAAGCCACCGCACAAACCGGTGGTGATCATGAGACGCGTGCTGTCGCTCATGGCCGCCGACCCGACCCCGTAACGGATCGCCACACCGAACACGAAGCAGCCGATGACGTTCACCAGCAGCACGCCAAGCGGGAACGACGTCCCGATGCGTGCGGCCGTGCCCCACACCAGCATCGCGCGCAGTGCGCTGCCGACGCCACCGCCCACCGCGACCAGCAACAGGTTGCGCATCGTGAGCATCAGACCGGCACCACGGTATCCGAGTCGTAGTGGCGCGTGCGCCATTGCCGGGGGCGCTTGAGGGAACTGAGCACGATGCGCACCGCGGCCACCGGATCTGCCGTGAACGACAGCCAGAACGTCCAATGCCGCTCGGCGTACGAGCCGGCGAGCCCGAATTGCAATAAGATGCGAATCGACAATAAAGACACGTTGACCCAGAACCACGCCGCACCGAGTCCACCGGCGCGCCACTCCGGCGCGTGCAGCAATCCCGCCAGCAGTAGCGCCGGCAGCGGCACGAACTGCGTCAGTACCACAAAACAGCAATCGAGAAACTGCGTGAACGGCGTCGTGCCGTCCTTGAGGTCGATCGAGCGACCCCACTCGCGCCACATCTGACCGATGCCGCTGTAAGCGCGTACGCCGATGATCTTCGCGCCATCGAGGAAACCGACGCGTGCACCGTTGCGTGCCATGTGTCGCGCCAGCGTCACATCATCGCACCAGCTCCGTCGCGCGCTGCTGTAGCCGCCATTCGCCAGCAGCACGCTGCGTTTCGCGAGAAAACACTGGCCGTTCGCCATCACACGATCCGGCGCCGATGCCTTCTCGCCTGCCGCACCGAAGCGATACACGAGCGTCGTCAGCATCGCCGGCTGCAACCACTGCTCAGCCACCGTCATCTCGTTGAAACGCGGTGCAAAACTCACTGCGTCGAGGCCAAGCTGCTCCGCCGCATTCACCACGGCGGCAACCATCCCTGGTTGCGGCGTCGTGTCGGCATCGATGCCAAGCACCCACTCGCCCTTCGCGTGACGCAGGCCGTGTTCGAGGGCCCACACCTTGCCGACCCATTCGGGCGGCAGCGGGTCGTCATGCATTGGCACGATGCGCGAGTCCTGCTTCGCGGCGTCTCCGATCAGCTCCCACGTGCCGTCGGTCGACCGACTGTCAACGATCAGCGCCTCCAGCATGGCCGGACCCTGGCGACGCAGCCCCGCCAGACAGGGGCCAATGCGGTGCACTTCGTCGAGACAGGCGACCACCACCGTCACGCGTCCGGCATGTGCGTCGCCCGTCAGCGGCGCAATCGGCGGCCGACGCGTGCGGCCGGGTAGCAGCCGCACGATCAGCAGGACGGTGGCGAAGCCCTGCAGCAACACCAGCAGGGCGAGCACGACAGGTTCGGGAATCACCCCGCGAATGTGGTCGATCCGTCACGTGATTGGCAGGGGGAACATCCCGCACTGCTCAGGCATACCTTTGGTGTTGCGCCAGTGCCTGCCTGCACCTCGCGCTGCCTTCACTCCAATCACGTTCCCATCATGCGTCGTTACGTCACGTTGTCTGTCGTTGCTCTTGCCAGTGCTGCCATTGTCTCCGCGCAAGGCGGCATGACGATGGCCGCGCCACCCGCCGGCAAACTGTCCGTGCAGCCGTCACCACGCGCCACCGCGGTCATGACGATCAGCACCGGCGTGCAGAATTCCGCGCCGATCAAGGTCACCGTCGATTACGGCCAGCCGTTCGCGCGCGGTCGCGCTGTCGAAGGTGGCCTGATTCCCAACGGTCAGGTCTGGCGCACGGGTGCCAACTCGTCGACGACATTCACGACCGAGGCCAATCTTCGCATCGGTTC
Organism: Gemmatimonadaceae bacterium; assembly: GCA_031367535.1. Taxonomy (GTDB): domain Bacteria; phylum Gemmatimonadota; class Gemmatimonadetes; order Gemmatimonadales; family Gemmatimonadaceae; genus JACMLX01. The sequence continues at coordinate 8,508 of JANLPZ010000061.1, read as the reverse complement.
ACTCTCCGTGCCGAAGGGCGCGTACTCGCTTTATTCGCTCTGGTCACCGACGGCTGGCATGCAGCTGATCATCAACAAGGCCACGGGCCAGTGGGGCACGGAATACAATCAGGCGACGGACCTCGGTCGAATTCCGATGACCGCCAAGACACTTGCCGATGTGCGCGATGCGTTCGTGATCTCGCTCGAACCGTCCACGACGGCCGCCGCCGCCACGCTGCACCTGACGTGGGGCAAGACGGATTTCTCGGTGCCCGTCACGATCGTTCCGTAAGCGCGGCTTCGTTTCTGATCGCCCCGGCGGGCGCTGCGATGGTCGCGGCGCCCGCTGTTCGTTTGTGACACGGTTGGCCCCTCGGTGAGCGCGGCCGAGTGTCCTTCGGATGTGCCGGGCCACTATCTTTGAGTCCTTCGGCAGTGGTTCACGCTTTCCCGCAGCACACACCGCACATGCCACATCATTCCCGACTCCACAAGCTGCACGCCGCCGGTCAGAGCGTGTGGCTCGACTATATCGATCGCACGATCCTCGCCAACGGCGCGCTCACGCAGCAGATCGCCGATGATGCCCTCACCGGCATGACGTCCAACCCGACCATTTTCGAGAAGGCGCTCGCCAATGGTACGGCGTACGATGCGCAGCTCGCGTCGGCGCCCGACGGACTCACGCCGTGGCAGTTGTTCGAGCTGGTCGAAAGTGATGACGTGCGCACCGCCTGCGATCAGTTCCGTTCTGTGTATGAAGCGTCGGGCGGTACCGACGGCTACGTCTCGATCGAAGTGTCGCCGAACGTTGCTCATGATGCCGATGCGACGGTCGACGAGGCGCATCGCCTGTGGAAGCTCGTCAACCGCCCGAACGTGATGATCAAGGTGCCGGGCACCGAGGAAGGCTCGAAGGCACTGCGTCGTCTGATTGCCGATGGTCTCAACGTGAACGTCACGCTGCTCTTTTCGGTCGAGGCCTACGCACGTGTGATCGAGGCCTACCTGGCGGGCCTGGAGGAGCGCATGAAGCACGGTGGCGATCTGCACAACGTCGGCAGCGTCGCCAGCTTCTTCATCAGTCGCGTCGACACCGAAGTCGATGCGCGCCTCGACGCGATGATCAAGGATGCGGACGATGCGTCGCGCTCACGACTCGGCGCGCTCAAGGGCAAGGCCGCGATCGCGAATGCGAAGCTCGCCTACGCGCTCTTCCAGCGGCACTTTGCTGGCGCACGCTGGGAAAAGCTGCGTGCCAAGTCGGGCCGCGTGCAGCGTCCGTTGTGGGCCAGCACCGGTGCCAAGAATCCCGCCTATCGCGACGTCATGTACGTCGAGCAGCTGGTCGGGCCGGACACCGTCAACACCATGCCGCCCGCCACGATTGCCGCGTTCCAGGATCACGGCGACGTCTCGCGCACCGTCGACGCCGGCGTCGACGAGGCGCGCGCATTGCTGCAGGCGCTCGCCAGCGAAGGCATCAGCATGACGTCCGTCACCGACAAGCTGCTCGCGGAAGGCCTCGCCAGCTTCCAGAAGTCGTTCGACACGCTGCTCGTCGGTCTCGAGAGCAAGTTGCGCTCCCTTGGACGCGCGCCGGTCGCTACAGTATAGCTCGGCACCGCACGATGTGGTTCGGAGGCTGTCTGCGACTCGCCGACAGCCTCCGACGCTTTCAGCCCCGGAAATCGCATGGCACGAGGTCTCGTCGGTACCATCGGCAGCGCAGTGATGCTGGCTGCCACCGTCTTTGTCTGCGCGCGCGGTGTCAGTGCGGCGGGCATTCCGCCGATTGGTCCGCTGCTCGATCCGGTGCAGGGAGCCGCAGCCAGTGTGCGGTATGGCGATCTGCCGGTCACCGAAACGGAAGCGGTGCCGGGCATGAGCACCGCGACGCGTGTGCTCTTCGATGTGCGCGGTGTGCCTCATGTCTACGCGAGCAACACGCGTGACGCATATCGCGCGCTCGGCTTTGCGGTGGCACGCGATCGCTTCTTCCAGATGGAGCTTACCTATCGCGCCGCGTCCGGTACACTGACCGAACTCGCGGGTGCGCGCGCATTGCCACTCGACAAGGAAGCGCGCACGCTCGGTCTCGCGTGGGCTGCAGAACGCAAATGGGCCGCGCTCGACAGCACCAGCGAAGGACGTCGGGCGATGGAAGCGTTCGCGGACGGCGTGAACGCGTATCGTGAAACGATGACGACTGCCAGCACGCCAGTCGAATACAAACTGCTCGGCGCTGAGCCGATGCCGAAGTGGGAGCCGAAGTATTCGGTGTACCTGCTGATGCGCATGGCGCTCACGCTGGCGTACGATCCCGAAGATCTGCGCCGTACGCGCGCGGCGGCACTCGTCGGCAAGGACGCGGCGAATGCGCTCTTTCCGCGCAACAATCCGATTCAGGAACCGATTCAACCGGTGCCGGGCCGCACCGCACCGCGCGAACAATGGGCGATCCTTCCCGCACCGGGCGCACCAGACACGTCACTGCTCGTTCCGGCGAAAGCGGCGAGTCTGCTCGAACACACGGCGCTCGCCATGCCCGGCGCAGAGCAGACCGGTGACGCACTTGGCAGCAACAACTGGGCGATTGCACCGCAGCGCACCGCGAGTGGTGGCGCGCTCTTGTCGGGCGATCCGCATCTCGATCTGTCGCTGCCATCGATCTGGTACGAAGCGCATCTCGTCGTGAAGGATTCCCTCGACGTGTACGGTGTGACGTTTCCCGGATCACCGACGATCGTGATCGGATTCAACCAGAACGTGGCGTGGACGTTCACGAACACTGGTGGCGATGTCGCGGACTATTTCCTCGAGCAGGTGGACGATGCGAACGCGCCCACGAAGTACATGCTCGACGGACAGTGGCGGAAGCTCGACCTGCGCGTCGAGACGTATCACAACGCCGCCGGCACCACGATCGCGACCGATACGGTGTTCTACACACATCGCGGGCCGGTCGCGCGCGAGAATGGTCGGTTCCTGAGTTTCCGCTGGACCGCGCATGATCCGTCGAACGAACTCGATGGATTTGTCGCTGCAACGCGTGCGTCATCGGTGCCGCAATGGCAGACGGCGATGCTGCCGTACAAGTCGCCGACGCAGAACATGCTCGTCGCCGATCGCAGTGGCACGATCGCGCTGCGTTCGTATGGCGAATACCCCCTGCGGCCGAACGGCGAGGAAGGCTCGTATGTGCGCGATGGCCGCACGCGGGCCAGCGACTGGATCGGCATGGCACCGGTCGACGACATGCCGCAGGTCACCAATCCTGCGCAGGGCTACATCGTCAGCGCCAATCAGCAGCCGTTCGATCCCGCCGTCGTCTCGCGCTACATCGGCGGTAACTGGCCCGATCCGTGGCGTGCGTTGCGCATCAATGAACTGCTGCGCGCCGACGACAAGATGACGCCCGAACGCGTGCGGCAGATGCACATGGATCCGCTCAACGTGCGGGCGCGGATGATCGCACCGTATTTCGTGCGCGCCGCGGAACGGAGCAGCAATCCCGCTCTCGGTGCAGCGGCGAAACTGCTTCGCGACTGGGACTACAGGTACGCGCTCAGTGCGCAGGCTCCGGTCCTCTTCGAAGCCGCGATGAAGCGCGCACTGCGCAACACGTGGGACGAGTTGAGTCCCGGTGATGGGAAGCCCGCGGTGGCGACCCCGGCGACGGTCGTGTTCCTCGAGCTCCTGCGCGATTCCACCAGCATCTGGTGGGACGATCGCCGCACGAAAGGCACCGCAGAAACGCGTGACGGTCTGCTCGCCGATGCGCTCAAGGCGGCCTACGACTCACTCACCCTCACGCTGGGACCGACCGGCCTGCCGTGGGAGTGGAGTCGCACCGGTGGCATCAACGTGCACCACCTCGTGAACCTGCCCGGCTTCTCGCGTGAGCATCTCCCGGTCACGTCGGGCTACGGTACGATCGCTCCTGCATCGGGCGCCACCGGTAGTCACGGCGCCAGCTGGCGCATGATCGTCGAGCTGACGAAGGACCGCCGTACCGCGTGGTCCATTTATCCCGGCGGCCAGAGCGGCAACCCAGCCAGCAAGCGCTACGACGACCGGCTCGAGAAGTGGCGCACAGGGCAGCTCGATTCGCTGGTGGTGCCGGAGAGTGAAGCCGTGTTTCCGAAGGCGCGCATCCTTTCGACGCTCGATCTGCGGCCGTAGCGGCAATGACGTTTTCGACGCTACTCCTCACCGTCGCCGCGCTCGTCGCCACCGGCGTCGTGCTCCTGTGGGCCAACCAGTCCCGGAACCAACCCATGTTCGTCGCCGTCGCCGTCCTGCTCTTCGTTGCCGCTGAATTCGTGATGGGCTGGTGGGCACTGCCTGTCGTCGGCCTCGTACTCGGCCTCATCGGCGCCCGCCGCAACGGCGTCGTGCTGATGGTCGGGGGCGCGGCACTCGCTGCCTGGGCCCTCCTCTTTGCCTGGAACGCCGTTCACGGCAACCTCGGCAGTTTCATGCAGCAGCTCGCAGCGGCAATGAAGCAGAAGCCGACTGTCCTGCTGGGCCTGGTTACGGCGCTCCCGGCGCTTCTGGCTGGGCCTGCTGCACGTCTCGGTGCCGGATTGCGCCCGGAATCCGCCCAAACGGCGGCATTGAGGGGTTAGTTCCGCTATGTTCGGACTCGGGAGCCGACGCGCGGTCGTGTCGGCTGCGCCCGCCCGGCCCGGCTGCTTCGGGGCCGCTTCCATTCGACGCCGATCCCGTGTCCGTCACTGCCCCGAAAACCAAGATCGTCTGCACCCTCGGCCCTGCCTCCGCGACCCGTGAGAGCATCGGCAGCCTGATCGAAGCCGGCCTCAACGTGGCCCGGATCAACTTCTCCCACGGCACCCACGAGCAGCACGCGCAGACCATCGCGATCGTGCGGGAAGTGGCCGAGGAGCTTGGCAAGCCGGTCGCTATCCTCGGCGACCTCCAGGGCCCCCGCATCCGAATTGGCGTCCTCTCGCAGCCGATGCAGCTCGTGCCGGGCCGCGAGGTCATCCTCGCCCACGAAGGCGAAGAGGAACCCGGCGACATCCCGGTCACGTACACGCAGCTCTCGCACGACGTGAGCGCCGGCGGCCGCATCCTCATCAACGATGGCCTGCTCGAACTGCGCGTGCTGCAGGTGATGGGCAAGCGCGTGCGCTGCGAAGTCGTCTTCGGCGGAGAACTGAAGAGCAACAAGGGCATCAACCTGCCCGGTATCGCCGTCTCCGCACCGTCGATCACGGAGAAGGATCGCGCCGACGTGAGCTTCGCCGTCGAACAGGATCTCGAGTACCTCGCCCTCAGTTTCGTGCGTCGGGCCGAAGATCTCTGGCAGCTGCGCGGCCTCGTGCCGAGCAACATGATGATCGTTTCCAAGATTGAGAAGGACGTCGCGCTCAACAACATCGAGACGATCGTCGCTGCATCCGATGCGATCATGGTGGCGCGCGGTGACCTCGGTGTCGAACTGCCGTTCGAGCGCGTGCCGGTCGCGCAGAAGCAGATCATCGCGCTCTGCAACCGTATGGGTAAGCCCGTCATCACGGCGACGCAGATGCTGGAGTCGATGATCACACACCCACGACCCACGCGCGCCGAAGCGTCCGACGTCGCGAACGCCATTCTCGATGGTACGGATGCCGTCATGCTGTCCGCCGAGACGGCGGCCGGTGCCTATCCGCGCCTCGCTGTCGAAGCGATGCAACGCATCATCGTCGAGATCGAGCAGCGCTCCAAGCTGGATATGGCGAACAAGGACAAGCGTCGTATGCCGGAGCACAAACACGAAGTCGCCGAAGCCATCGCCTCGGCGGTGGCTGCCGCGGTGAAGATGCTGCACGCGCCGGCGATCGTCTGCTTCACGAAGAGCGGGTCCACGGCACGTGTCGTCTCGAGCATGCGACCGGCCGTCACGGTTGTCGCCTGCACGGATCTCAAGAAGACGTACCGACAGCTGGCACTCGTGTGGGGTGTGCAGCCCGAGCTCGTGCCGCGCAAGGACAACTACGAGGAACTCGTCGTCGAAGGTCTCGCGGCCGTGCGCCGTCTCAACCTCGCTGATCCGGGCGACCACATCGTCGTAACCGCAGGTGTGCCGTTCGACACGCCGGGAACCACCAACTTCATGCGTGTGGAGACGATGTGAGACTCACCTTCCTCGGCACCGGAACAAGTTTCGGCGTGCCGCAGGTTGGTTGCAACTGTGCTGTCTGTCGCTCCCCCGATCCGCGTGACAAGCGCACGCGGGTCGGTGCCGTCGTCGAATCATCGGGTGGCACACGTATTCTGATCGATACGCCGCCCGAACTGCGCGTGCAGTTGATCGCGAATGGCATCGATCGGGTCGACGCCGTGCTGTTCACGCACGATCACGCGGATCACACGCACGGTCTGGACGACATCCGCGCGATTTCCGCGCGCCGCGACGGTCCGCTGCCGATGTACGGCTCCGACGAAACCATGCAGAGCCTCTACGCCAAGTTCCGCTACGTCTTCGACGATGCCATGCGTCCGATGCCCGGCACACTGAAGCCGGAAGGGCAGACGTTCATCATCGAACCTGGTGTGCCGGTGACGGTCGGTGACATGCTCGTGCAGCCGTTCACGGTGCCGCATGGTCGGTTCAGTGTCACCGCCTACCGAATCGGCGCACTGGGCTACGTGACTGACGCGAAGACTGTTCCTCCCGATGCGGTCGCCGTGCTGCGCGGCGTGAAGGTGCTGGTGCTCAACGCGCTCTTTCGCACGTCGCATCCGACGCATCTCAGCATCCCGGAAGCGATCGCCGTGGCACGCGAGATCGGCGCCGAGCGCACGTATCTGACGCATCTCACGCACGACAATTTTCACGCGGACCTGGAAGCGGAGTTGCCGTCCGGCATTTCACCGGCGTTCGATGGTCTGACAGTGCGAGTCGAATAGCGCATGCCGACACTCGACGTCGAAGTGCCGGCCGCCGCGGAGAGCATCGCGGACGTAACGGCCGGTCTGCGCAGTTTCAACGTGGGCCACATGGTGCCGGTCGATCCGTCCCCGTTCAACGTCGTGCTGCGCGACGACGACGGTACGATCGTCGGCGGGTGTCTGTGCGAGACGCGATGGAACTGGGTGTTCGTGGATGTGCTGTGGGTCGGTGAGGCACATCGCGGCGCGGGCTACGGGACGAAGTTGCTGGCCGCCGCGGAAGATGAAGCACGTCGTCGCGGCTGTACGAAGGCCCATCTCGACACCATCAGTTTTCAGGCGCGACCGTTCTACGAAAAACTCGGGTGGCGCCTCTTCGGCACACTTGAGGATTATCCGCCGGGCCACACCCGGTATTATCTGCAGAAAGACCTCTCTCAGACTTCCTGATCCCATGGCTGTCCGATTCGATTTCACGAACATGCTCGCGCCCGCGTGCCCCGGTGGATTACCTGCCGATTCACTCGCGGCGTCGACTGCGGCATTCACGGCTGCTGTCGCCGACGTCACCGCGCGGCGCGCAGCCGGGACACTCGGATTTCCGGCGCTTCCTGAAGACGTTGCGCTGCGTACCGCGCTCAAGGCCGATGCTATCGCTTCACGCAGCGAGATCGACGACGTCGTGTTGTGCGGTATCGGTGGGTCGGCGCTCGGACCGAACATGCTCCGCAGCGCACTCTGCCCGTCGCGCTGGAATGAGCTCGACCTGAAGGCCCGTGGCGGTTGGCCGCGTCTGCATGTGATGGACAACATCGATCCCGTCACGATGGGCGCGTTGTTCGATCGAGTGGACCTCAAGCGCACACGTGTGCTTGTGATTTCCAAGTCTGGCGGCACCGCGGAAACGATGTCGCAGTATCTGGTGGTGCGCGAAAAACTGAATGCGCTGGGCGCCGAGTGGCCGAAGACGGTGCTGCGCTTCATCACCGATCCGGAGAAAGGTGTGCTGCGTGCCATCGCGAAGACCGATGGCATCATCACGTATGACATTCCGCCGAGCGTGGGCGGACGATTCAGTGTATTGACGGCGGTGGGCCTGGCGCCGGCCGCGTTCATCGGTATCGACATCGATGCGTTGTGCGCCGGTGCCGCAGCGATGCGTGATCGTTGCGAAGCAACGGAGCTCGCGAAAAACCCGGCCGGCGTGTTTGCCGTGCTGCAGCAATTGCACGATCAGACGAACGGACGCAGCATTCACGTGCTGATGCCCTATGCGGACGCCTTGCGCGATGTCGCGAACTGGTTCGTGCAGCTGTGGGCGGAGAGTCTCGGCAAGGTGAGGCCCGGTGGCGGGAATGTTGGCCCGACGCCGTTGCCCGCACTCGGCGCGACCGATCAACACGCGCAGGTACAGAATTTCATGGAAGGGCCGCACGACAAGACCGTCACGTTCATTTCCGTCGGCAAGCTGGATCGTGACATCACGATTCCGGCGCTGCATGGCGACTTCCCTGATCTCGCCTATCTCGGTGGCAACACGATCGGCGCATTGCTCGATGCGGAACGTCGTGCGACCGCGGGTGCGCTGGCGAGCAGCGGTCGTCCGAACGGCGTGCTGCACAT
>JANLPZ010000037.1:0-20438 GCA_031367535.1 Gemmatimonadaceae bacterium | reverse complement strand
GGGGTCAGAGCACTTGAACGGCCATGTCTCGTTCATGAGGGCAGAGTCCTTGAATAGGTGCATTGACGCAGCACGCGGGCAGGACCCGTTGCACCTTCTGGCGACGTAGAGAAGGCCGACACGTCAGCGCGGCACGGAACGACACAGCCGCCGCGTCAGGCCGAGTAAGTTGCGACCGTAGTCGCCACCTCCACTCCGCCGGGCTCTCCATGCGCTGCCGCTCAGTCGTCGCAGTCGTCGCAGGCGTCGCTTTCGCACCGCTGTCGCTGCTGGCGCAGACGAAGCCACTGCTCACGACCGCTGACTACGGACAGTGGCAGACGCCGGGCGCGCCGAAACTGGCGCCGCGCGGTGATTGGGTCGCGATACCGATTGCACGCGTCAACGAGCAGAACGAGCTCCAGATTCGCGGCATCACGCGTGACACCACGATCACCGTGCCGTTCGCAAGCGCCGCGACGTTCGCCACGGCCACGCCGTGGATGTCGTATCTGGTCGGGGTGTCGCCCGCGGAACGCGACAAGCTCACGAAGGACAAGAAGCCGATTCGCACCAGCGTCGAGCTGCGCAATCTGTCCACGCATGTGATCATCCGTGTGGCCGATGTGGCATCGGTGATATTCAGTGCCGACGGTCGCGCGGCCGCGCTGACGCGGTATCCGGCCGAAGGAAAGAAGGTTGCGGAAGTGCTCATCTACGATCTCGATGAGCAGTCGCGGATTGCCGTCGCCGGTGTCAGTGAGTCGGCGTGGTCGGATGTCGGTTCGGCGCTTGCGCTGACGGTGGAAGGCGAGGGCGATGCGGGCCACTCCGTGCAGGTGTTTGACGCGCGCACGAAGACGATCAAGGTGTTGCAGCATGGTGGCTCGCCGTTTCGCGCTGTGACGTGGCGGAAGCGATCGAGCGATCTCGCAGTGCTCCAGAGCCGTCCTGATTCTGCCTTTCGCGACACGGCGTACGTGTTGCATGTCTTTTCCGCCGTGAGCGCGACCTGCGCGTGCGCACCGGTCACCCTCGATCCAGCGAAGGTTGCCAGTTTTCCGACCGGCGTCCGCATCGCGGAACATCGACGTGCGACCTGGTCGCGCGACGGCAGCGTCGTCTTCTTCGGCACGCAGAAGCGCGAGCCCGTCGCCACCGCCATCAAGAAGAGTGCAGAGCGTGTCTCTGACGTCGAGATCTGGCACACGAACGACGTGCGCATGTTCGCACAGCAGAAGGCGCAGGAAGCGCAGGATCTGAAGCGTACGGTGCTCACGGCGTGGCGCGTCAGCGAGTCCCGTGTCGTGCCGCTCGCGACCGACGTCACAGAGGACGCCCAGGTGCTCGAAGGCGGCCGTTACGCGATCGAGTCCGACGCGAAGCCGTATCCGTGGGAGAACAAGTTCGGCCGCGATGTGGAAGACGTGTGGGTGACCGACGTCGCGACCGGCACACGCACCAGGGTTCTCACGCGCGTGCGGCACATGCTTGGCGGTGACCCCACCGGCACGCGTCTCGCCTGGTCGGACGGCAAGGACTACTGGATCGTCGATCTCGGCACCGGTACGCGCACCAATCTCACCGCGTCACTGACGCGCGCGGGCGCGGATTTCGTCGATCACGATGACGATCATCCGACTGACATTCCACACATCTTCCCGATCGCCGGGTGGGCGAAGGGTGGCACTGCGCTGCTGGTGAACGACACGCACGATGTGTGGCGCCTGGCACTCGATGGCTCTGGTGGAACGCGACTGACGAACGGTGCAAAGGAGGACGTGCGACACCGCCTCGTCAATTTTTCGCCGCAGTCGGCGACCGCGGCCGAACGGGCCGCAGATCTGGCAGCACCACAGTACTTCACGCTGTTCGGGCGGCACAACAAGCAGGGGGGATATGCGCGACGCACCGCGCGTGGCGTCGTGGAGCGCGTGGTGCTGGCAGATGCCGGCTATCGTGCACTGACGCGCGCTGACAGCGCGAACACCTACGCGTTCATTCGCAACCGCTACGACGAATCGCCGGACGTCTACGTCGGCAGCGGCATCGGCACCGCGCGCAAACTCACCGCCACCAATCCGTTCCAGTCCAACTATGCGTGGGGCAAGGTCGAGCTGGTGAATTTCACCAGCAGCATCGGCGTGCCGCTTCAGGAACTGCTCTACTATCCGGCCAACTACGACGCATCGAAGAAGTATCCGCTGATCGTGTACACGTATGAGCGCCTCACCGACGGCTTGCACAATTACGTCGCGCCGAACCAGACGAACTACTACAACACGACCGTCTACACGAGCCACGGCTATTTCGTCCTGATGCCGGACATCATCTTCCGACCGCGTGAACCGGGCATCGCCGCGCAGCAGTCCGTCGAATCTGCGGTGCGCTCTGTCATCGCGCGCGGCTTCATCGACTCCACGCGCGTCGGTCACGTCGGCCACTCGCAAGGCGGCTACGAAGCCGCGTTCCTCGGTACACACAGCACCATGTTCACGACAACCGTTGTTGGGTCAGGCATCACCGACATGGTGAGTTTCGCCGGCCAGCTCCATTGGAATGGCGGCACCGCCGAATTCGATCACTGGGAGACTGGCCAGTTCCGGATGGAAGTCGCCCCGTGGGAAGACGAGAAGGCGATGCGCGACAATTCGCCGCTCGCCGCCGTGCAGAACATGCCGGCGAAAAGCATGCTGCTCGAAATCGGCAGCGACGATGGCACCGTCGACCCGCGTCAGGGTTCGCTGTTCTACAACTACGCGCGTCGCGCCGGCAAACATGTCGTGCTGCTTACGTATCCAGGTGAGGGGCACGGTCTGCAGAAGAAGGAAAACCAGGCCGACTATCAGTCGCGGATTCTGCAGTGGTTCGCGTATTTCCTGAAGGGCGAGCCGGCGGCGCCGTGGATTCTGAATGGGCAGACGGCGTTGGAGCGGCGGGCGGTGCTGGAGGCGAACAAGTAGCGCCGGCGAAGAGTGTGTGTTGCGTCAGCGATGACGCGCCTACCAAGCCACGGCGGCAATCTCGGTTTGTGCAAAGTCGTCGCCGACCAACAGCAGCGCTTCGCACAACCCGCTTGCAAGGGCGTATGAGAGGCAATCGCGGAAGTTGAGCGCCGCTGGATGCTGACCGCGACGAAATCTGCGCGCAGCATCGCGGGCTGCACTCGCCCGTGCGAGATCGACGTCGATCACGTCGGCGTTCAGCCTGAGTGATAGTTGAGTTGTTCGTCGATATCAGCGCGTGGTATCCGCGTGTCGTGCGATCGCACCCCGATCACGTTCGATTGAGCGCCGCACCGCGCGCACGCGTGGAGCGCCGCGTCCGCATCGTAACATCCGACCTGATCGTAGTCGATTCGCACACTCTGATCATGCGGCGCGCCGGAATCGCGGCTGCCCTGCGGTTCGTGAAGTTGGTGCGCGCATCGTCCAACGTGGTCGTGTCCAGCAGCCCCTTGCTCGAAGATGCCGCCGGCACCAATTGGCTCATGCGCGACGCGGATCAGCCATTCTCCATGGTCGACGCCGTGAGCTTCGCGATCATGGCGGAGCGCGGCACCCGCGCGGCGCTGACGCGCGATCGGCACTTTGCGACCGCAGGATACGAAATTGTGACCGACTGACGCTCCACCGCGTATGCGATGTCAGTTCTGGATATGCGCGCCGCTTTGCAACGCACGCCTCCGCCCGATGTCCAGGAATAAATTCCTGCAGAGGAGCATGATGCATCGCTATTCGCTTCAGGTTGCCGCATTCGCACTGCTCACCACGAGCCTGCGCGCCCAGAGCGTCACCGCGTACAGCGCCGTCGGCCGAGCCGGAACCGCGGAACGTGCGGCGCTCGTGGGTGGCGGCGTCACACTCGGCACGAGAGTCAGTCGTGGCGCGTTCACGCTCCAGCTGCAAGGCGAAGTCATGCGAGGTTCGCGGGACCAACTCGCATCGATCTGTTCGGGCAACGTGCCGCCGGACGTGACATTGTGCAATCCGAGGCGGCTGCGCACCACGACGACATTCGAATCGGGCAGCATCGGTGTGCTCGCGCCGGTGCTGCATCGCGCCCGAATCACGTTCTCCCTCGCTGGCGCACTGGGCATCGTGAGGATCGGGACAGAATCGCGCGATTCGATCGGTCGTGCCGCACTTGCCGCGCGTCGTCTGATGTACGTGCCGGAAGTCGGGTTGGACTGGCGCTGGCGACCATCGCTCCGCCATCCCATCGGTCTCACGGCAGGTGCCGCGATCGGTTCGATTCGTCCGATCACCGAGGACAGGGTGGCGGATGGTTACACGCCGTTCAACAGAGAGCTGGGCCTGTGGCGTGTCTGGCTGGGCGTGAACTACGCGTTTGATCGGTAGCGTTGCATTGCCCTACCGTGCACCCTCGACATGTTTCTTGAAGTTGTCGAGAATCGCCTGCCATCCGCCACGCTGCATGTCGATGGAATTCTCCTCTTCCGCGTCGAACGATACGCGCACTGTGGTGCCGTCCGCCGTCGGCGCGAACATGACTTCGCAGGTCCGGTCGCCGAAGCTGTACGCGAGCAGCGTATTCGGCTCGACCGTCGTGTAGGTGCCGGCGAAATCGAAGCCGAAGCTGCCGTCCTTCGCTTCCATGCGCGATGAGAATTCGCCGCCGACACGCAGGTCGACGCGCGCGCGCGTGGTGTGCCAATCATCCGACGCCGCGTTCCACTGTGTGATGTCTGCCGGCGTCGTGTAGGCGCGCCAGACCTCCGCGACCGGCGCGCGTACGCGAGTCTCTACTGTGATTCGTGTGCCCGGCATCGACTGTCACTCCTCGTTGGGGTTCAGTGGATTGGACTGCGGTAACCACGCAGAATCCTCGGATCAGGTTGTGGCGCCCAGCAAATCACATCCCCTTCATCATCGCCGCCTGATCCACCACCGTCACTCCCCGCGGCACACTGAACGAAAACGCATCCGCCGCCAGCGTCGCACCGCGCGTGATCGCTGTGAAACTCAAGGTCCGAATGAGACCCGAGTGTTCCGTGACCTCGAGCTGTTTCAACACGCCGCTGGCTGGCACCACCAACAGCACCGCGCGCGCGAAACCAACGTCGTTCTTCGGCATCAGCACCAGCTTGCGCACTGACACGCCACCCACCGCCGCCACGCCGCCGTCAGTCACGGTGAACTTCCGCGACGGCGATGTGAAGAACTGGCCCACCAGATCGATGCCACCCGGCGCACCGGGACCGACCGGCATCTTGATCACCTGACCCGGTGTCGCACTCGGCACATACACCCACAGCGTCTTGCCATCGCTGACGATGCGATCGCCGGCGGGCTGCGAAAAATTCACGCTGAATACGCCGGGCCCGCGCTGCAGATAGCTGCCCGCGCTCGGAGTTTCACTCGACGTGATCGGATTCTTCACTCGCTGCGTGAACTCGGCGCGCAATCCGCGTGATCCGGTGTAGAGGCCCGCCGTGCGCTCGAGCAGCGCGGCGGCGGCTGCAGGCGTCAATGCTGCGACACTTGCGGCAGGCCGCGCCTGCGCTGACACCATCACTGGCACCAGCAGCGCAGCCGCGCACATCGCACGAATATTTTTCATCAGACTCTCGGGACACAGAAAACCATCGCAGTGCTCAGGCACAACGCACCCAAGGTGATACCCCTCAGACGACGGCCGTTCCCGCGCCCATGATCGAACGGCCCACGGCCTCGGCAATCGGGATCAGGCTCCGCACCATATCCTCGAACTGCGGCGGATGCAGACTCTGCGCGCCATCGCTCCACGCCTTGTCGGGCTGTTGATGCACTTCGACGATCACACCGTCCGCGCCGACCGCCACAGTGGCACGCGCCAGTGGTGGCACCGCATCACGAATGCCCACGCCGTGACTCGGATCGCCAATGATCGGCAAGTGCGACAACCGTTGGATCACGGGAATCGCCGACAGATCGTACACATTGCGCGTTGCGGTGTCGTAGCTGCGAATACCGCGCTCGCAGAGGATGACTTTGCGATTGCCTTCCGACACGATGTACTCCGCCGCCAGCAACCACTCCGTGATCGTGGCTGACATGCCGCGCTTGAGCAGGATCGGCACGTTCAACTTTCCGAGGTGCTTGAGCAGCGAGAAGTTCATCATGTTGCGCGCGCCGAGCTGGATACAATCGGCGTATTTCGCGACCAGATCGGCCTGGTGCTCGTCCATCGCTTCGGTGATGATCGGCAGCCCGGTCTCGTTGCGCGCGAGCGCGAGCTGACGCAGCCCTTCCTCGCCGAGTCCCTGGAAGGCGTACGGCGACGTCCGTGGTTTGTAGGCACCACCGCGCAACGCGACGGCACCGGCAGCCTTCACGAGATGCGCGATGTGCAAAATCTCCTTTTCGCCTTCGACGCTGCATGGTCCGGCGATCACCGGCACTTCGGTGCCACCAAAAACAACGCCGTTGCCGATCGAGACCAGTGACTTCTCGGGTTGCCACTCGCAAGACACCTGCTTGTACGGCTTCGAGTCGTAGAGCACACTGGCCACGCCAGCCATGCCTTCGAAGTGCGACGTGTCGACCTGCCCGTCGTC
Source organism: Gemmatimonadaceae bacterium (assembly GCA_031367535.1). Lineage (GTDB taxonomy): Bacteria > Gemmatimonadota > Gemmatimonadetes > Gemmatimonadales > Gemmatimonadaceae > JACMLX01. The sequence goes on along the minus strand of JANLPZ010000037.1, from coordinate 13,900 downwards.
GCCCGCCACACCGATCGCGGTGCGCATCGCGCCCGGCATCGGCAGGGGATTGAAGCCCAGCAGCTTGATGGCATCACACACCGCTTCGATTTCTTGCGGCGTGGCATTCCGTTGCATCATCACGAGCATCGCGAGCGTCCTCAGCAGTCGAGCACGAGTCCGTCCGTGGCGATCACGGTCGGGCCGGCCCAGCGCGCGCCAAGCTCGGCGCGCAGATTGATCCCCTCGAGCGGGGGATACATATGGGTCACCACCAGCATCCCTGGATTCGCCGCAGCGGCCAGCGCACCCGTCTCGGACGGCGTCAGGTGAATTGACACCGGCATCGAGTCGGGCAGGGAACACTCCGCCAGCAACAGGTCGCAGCCGGCTGCCCAGACGCCGAGAGACGGATCGTCTCCGGTATCGCCGGTATACACCAGCCGCTTCCCGTCGTGCTCCAGGGAATATGCCACGCTTTCGGCCGTATGTGGCACGCTCCGGCTTGTCAGCGTGACGCTCTGGCCAAGCTGAAATGGTGTCTCGAGCACTGCTTCGATGATCTCGACCGGGAATCCGGGGATCGCCAGCCAGTCGCCGAGCGCCGCCGCCCAGCGGCTGATCAGGTCCCGGGTACCGGCTGGCCCGACGATGATCAGCGGGGCAATCCGGGGCTGGAGCCGCGCATGCCGCCACGCGAAGACGAGCGTCGGGAGATCACCGATATGGTCCAGATGCCAGTGCGTCAGCACGATGTGGGTCACGCCCCACCAGTCGATGCCATGCCGCGCCATCGTATGCGCCGCACCCGGCCCGCAATCCATCAGAATCAGAGCCTCTCCCGCCTCCACCAGATACGCCGCACATCCGCGCGTCGCCGAGAGCGAGATCGTGCCCGATCCAATCACCGTCAACTTCATCGCGCCTCCTGTGCGTTCTGCGCGCTCTTTGGCATCGCTGACAATGTTCATGCGGCGCGCGCGGTGGACGCGGGGAAGGGCAACTGCAGCACTTCTCGCGCGGAGGCGCCGAATCGCGGAGAAGAGCAACGACAAATGCTTTGTTACTGCGCTCGCAAAACGCAGTTTCAAAAAAATAGTTGCACGGCTCCGCGATGCAGCGCCTCCGCGCGAACACTGTTGTCGTTGCGGTTGCCGTTCCAACGCCGTCGCACTTCCCCGCGTCCTCCGCGGGCCCCGCGCGAAAACTTTTCCTTGCCCAAACGCAGAGCAGGGCTACGCGACCGCCTCGACTGCTTCTGATGCAGCGTCTGACGGAATCGATAGTTCGTTCCGCCCCGCATCATCCTCGACACCACCATTGGTCATGGTGCCGTTTCGGTTGCGGAGGCGGACGCTGACGAGGGAGCTGACGCCCGGCTCCTGCATCGTCACACCGTACACAGCGTCGGCCGCTTCGGTGGTCGTGCGCGGATTGTGCGTGATGACGATGAACTGCGTCCGCTCCTTGAACTCGTTCAGCATCTTCACATACCGGCCCACGTTCTGGTCGTCGAGCGGGGCATCCACTTCGTCGAGCAGACAGAACGGGCTCGGACGCGTGAGGAAGATGCCGAACAGCAGCGACAGCGCGACCAGCGCCCGTTCACCACTGCTGAGCAGATGGATGCGCTGCGTCTTCTTGCCGCGCGGGCTGGCGTGGATCTCGATGTCGCAGTCCAGCGGCTGATCCGGATTCTCGAGCCGCAGATCACACTCACCACCACCGAACAGCGTCTGGAAGATCTGCTTGAAGTTGTCACGCACCTTCGCGAACGTGGCGAGGAACAACTCGCGCGCCGTCGCGTCGATTTCCTTGATCGCCTGCAGCAGCGACAGCTTCGCTCCCGCGAGATCGTTGCGCTGCGCGGCGAGGAAGTCGAGACGTTTCACTTCTTCCTCGTGCTCCTCGACCGCGAGCGGGTTCACCGGTCCGAGCTGCTCGAGCTGCTGCTTCAGCTGCTCGTTCTCGATGCGCAGCGAATCAGCATCCAGATCAAGCGGTTCGAACCCTTCCAAGAGTTCGGCGATCGGCTTCCGCCATTCCGTTTCGAGACGCTCGCGGATGTTCTGGCGACGCGCCTCGAGTTGCGTGTGACGCAACTCGGTGTGATGCAGTTCCTCGGCCATCAGCACGGCCTGTTTGCGCACCAGCTCCAGCGCGTCGTCGCCGGTCTGCAGCGACACGTCGGCGGCGCGAAGCCCTTCTTCGGCCTCGATCAGCCGTGTGTCGAGTTCCGACAACGCCAGCTGACGTTCCTCGAGCTGCACTGTCAGCGTCGCGATCTGCTCGGCGAGCGCGGAATCGGCATTCGCCAGCTGCATCAGTTCGTTGCGCAGCGTGTCCAGTCGCGCCGTCGCTGTGGCCTGTTCCTGCAACAGGCGTGCTGCACGATCTTGCGCGACCTGCACACGCGCCTGTGCCTGTGCCTGCGACACCTGCGCGACAGTGCGCCCTTCGCGAGCTTCCTCGAGCATCTCGTCGGCGCCGGCCAGCCGCTGACGCGTGCTGGTGATCACCGCTTCGTACCCAGCCAGGCCGGCGCGCAGTTCTTCCGCTTTCGCATCATCGTCGGCGGCGCGCGCCTGCAACGAGGCACGACGTTCGCCAAGCTTCTCGGTCAGCTGCTGCGCCTCGTTGCGTTCACGCTGCGCACGGGCGCTGCGACGCTCGATCTCGGCGCGCGCTTCTTCGGCGCGGCGGACTTCACCCTGCGCCTGTGTCGCCGCGTCGGCCGCGGCCATCACCGCCGATTCGGCCGCCTGCAGTGTGGCACTGACGGTCTGTGCTTCGCGTGTGATACGCGCACGGGCGGCGTCGAGCTGCTCGAGGTCATCACGCAGCATCGCCAGTTCCGCGCGACGCTGAATCGGACCCTGCGCCGACTCACCGCCGGGCAGATAGATCGCGCCGCGTGAATCCACGAATCCGCTGCCACCGTCCAACTGCGTGACCTGGCCGAGCAGTGCACGCACCCAGCGCTGTGCAGGCTCAGTGGCACGCACACGTGAGGCAAGCGCCGCGTCGTCACTCGTCACATCGCTGATTGCGTCCAGGGGCAGCAGCAACACCGGGCCAGGCTTGGCCGACGCATGCCACTCCGCCACCGCACTCGCAGCCTGGCGATCGCGCACGACGACCGCATGCACTGTTGCGCCGAGATACCGCTCCACGAGAATCGCCGCATCGCTGTCAGCCGAGAGGAAGTCGGAGAGCGGCCCAAGCACGGCGCCGCTGCCGAAACGTTCCTTCTCGCGAAGCACGGACGCCGCGCCAGGAGCCAGACCCACGCGATCGCGATCCAGTGCCTCGAGGCCGTGAATGCGACCCTGCAGTGACGTGCGCTGACGATCCGCATCACCGAGTCGCGTCCGCGCATCGGCTTCGGCGGTGCGTGCGGTCTGCGCCGCCGCGCGCGCGCCTTCGAGCGCGGTCTGCGCACGTGAGACGTCCACACGCGCGATCTCGAGTGCTTCGTCCGCCGCTTCGCTGTCACGCGCCACCGAGGCGAGCGCATCGGCCAGCGTTGCCACTTCCGACTCCAGCACCGATTCGCGCGCCAGCACTTCCGCCAGTTCGCGTTCCGTACCTTCCCGATCGAGTTCCAGACGACGCACCTGATCGCGTGCATCGCGCAGTGTCTTCTCGGCGGCTTCCACCTGCTGCCGCGCCATCGACACGCTGCGACGCGCTTCCTCTTCTGCCGCCGCGCGTTCCGTCAACAGCTCGACCGCCGCCGCCAACTCCGTCTGCAGGCGCAGACGTTCCGTCTCCGCATCCTCGCGCTCCGCCACCACGCGCTGGCCCAGTGCTTCACCATCCTGCAACTCTGTGTCGGCACGCTCGCGGCGGGACATCGCATTGCGCTGGCGTTCCTCGGCCACGCGCAACTCACGCTCCACCTGGTTCGCGTGGTCGCGTTGTGACTGCGCCATGCGCGCAAGCTCCGCTCGCATGCCTTCGGCGGCGGCGCGCGCGCGCTGGGCGGCTTCACGATCTCGCGCGGCTGTTTCCGCCTGCTCCGCGGCGGCCGGCACGGCATCACGCAATTCCTCGAGCCGCGACTGCAACTGTGTCAGTTTATCGGCCCAGCTCTCCAGCTCACGCGCGGCGAGTGTGACATCGACCGCAAACCTGCGCGATGTCAGTTCCACATTGCGCTCGGCCTTCTTGCGCTGACGCGACAGCGAACGCACCTGACTCTGTACTTCCTCGATCAGGTCATCGAGGCGCGACAGGTCGACCGTTGTTTCCTCGAGCCGGCGTTCAGTGCTGCGACGTCGATCGCGATACAGACCGACACCGGCCGCTTCCTCGAACAGTTCGCGACGGTCGTCGGGGCGATCGCTGAGCAGGGCGTCGATCATCTTCGCTTCGATCACGACACCGCTGTCGGCGCCAAGACCGGTGCCACGCACGAGATCGTGAATGTCGCGCAGACGACAGGGCGTGCGATTGAGGAAGTAGTCGCTTTCACCCGAGCGCGAGAGGCGCCGCGTGATCACCACTTCCTTGAACGCCACCGGCAACACGCCATCGGTGTTGTCGAAGTGCAACGACACTTCGGCCACATTCACGGCGCGACGCGCGGACGACCCCTGGAAAATCACTTCTTCCATCTTGGCGCCACGCATCATGCGCGCGCGCTGTTCGCCGAGCACCCAACGCACGGCGTCGGAGACGTTCGACTTGCCGCAGCCGTTGGGCCCGACGATCATCGTCGCGCCGGGCTCGAACAGCATTTCTGTATGATCCGCGAACGACTTGAAGCCGTGCAGAGTGAGCTTGGTCAGACGCACGCTAGAGACTTCTCCCGGTCCGGTAATAGAGCGTCGCGGTGACGCCCTTTGCCTTCAGTTCGTTCAGCAGCGGGATCGCCTGTTCAGGCGATTCGAATGCGCCGACAAAAATCGTCGCGCTGCCATCGGTCTGCAGCAGCGGATAGGCCGCGATCTGGCGCTGTCCATAGCCATCGGCCACGTTCTGCGCCGCACGTCGCGACACCTTGCTCTCGAGCACCAATGCATACGGCGTCGCGACGACACGACCGGCGTCGGACTTCAGCTTGCCAGTGGTGCGCAATGCGGCAAGCAGGGAATCGGCCTGACGCGCCTTCGCAAAAGCACCTGCCTGCATCTGGAAGAAGCGGCCACGTTCGCCGCGGATGCGGACCATCGAGACGGTGCCCGCCGGCAGCTTGAGCCCGAGATCGGCCCAGCGCGCGAGCGCCTGCGCTTCGTCATTCGTTGCGACGATCACAACACCATACGCCGCCGCCTTCAACGAGTCGCCCGGATTCGCGACGCGAATCGCAAACGTCGAATCCACACCGCGCGAGGGCGACGTCGGATCCGCCTCGTCACCGGGACCGGCGGAATCCGGCACGTTCACCGCGGAGGTCGTGGGTGCCGTGCCGCCTTTCGTTCCGGGCTTCGTGCTGCCTGGACGACCGAGAAAGAACGCCGCCGCAATCGCAACGACGACCACACCGGCTGCGATCAGTGCGTTCTTTGGAATCGTGCGCGCAGGCGCTGGTGGCGTGAGCACACGCTTCTCCACCACATCCTGCGCCGGCAACAGCACGGGTGACGGCTTCTGTGTCGCGATCGGCGCGCGCTCGGGTACGACGACGGGCACTTCAGGCACGGGCGCCGGAACCGGCGCGGGTGCGTCGACATGTGCCAGCACCGAATTGCGCGGCACGGCGAGCACCGAGGCCGCATCACCAACGACCACCACGCCGTCGAGCATCATTGCCAGTTCGTGCACCCCTTCCGCATCGCTCGATGCGACGAGCAGGAGCAGCGCACCGACTTCGCGGAATCCCGCCGCCAGACGGCGCCAACGTTCGTTGCGCATGATGTCGGGCGTCACGACTGGCTCGGTGCCACTCGGCATCACGAACAGCATGCCCGACTCATCCACCTGTCGCGCGATCTTGTTCAGGGACACGCCGTAGAGGAAGCTGTCGACGATACCATGTGGATCATCACCAGTGACGAGACGCTGAAGGGGCTCGACCTCACCCACCAGGTCGCCGATCGCGACGCGACGGGTGCGTGCCTGCGCGCGACCGAGCCCGATCGCCGCCCGCGCTGCCGCGACCGGATCGTTGCCCGTCACCAGCACCGCATGCGCTGCATTGAGGGCCGCCGACGATTCAGCGCCGAGCGCCTCCCAGTCCAGCCCCAGCGTGAGTCCACCTGCCATCAGTTCGATCCCCCCTCAAAAACCCAGTAGTCGCGTCCCGCGGCTTGCCCGGCGCGCTCAGCGTCCGCGCGCGAACGGAAAGGACCAAGAATAACCCGGTAGAGGGCGATGCCGTTCGACGACGTGGCCACGACATGCGCCTTTTCGCCATTCGCCTTGATCGACGAGGCGAGCTGCTGGGCAGGCGCCTCGGCCTTCAGGGCGGCGAACTGCACCACGTAGCTCCCGCGCTCTCCCAGCTGGCTCGGTGGCTCCGGAGCGGGGCGGGCGCGCGCCTGCGAGTCGGCACGGGCCAGCGCCGCCCGTCGTACCGAGTCGGAGCGCGCGAGAGCCCTGGTGGAGTCGGCACGGCCCGCCATGCTGGTCGTGTCGCGACGGCCGCTGTCAGTCGCTACGCGCCGTTTGGAGGAGTCAGCGGTCGGATCGCGCTTGCTCGTGTCGGCCAGCGTGCCGGACGCGCGGAGCGGTGCGTCACCGGCCCGACGCCGGAAGCCGTTCCACTGGATTACGGTCCAGATGTCCTTCGCGCCGCCCGCGACCACCGACGCCTGGTTGAAATTGCCGGCGGCGAGCACGACCACGTCACCGCCGCGCAGCGTCGCCAGACGGCCGTCGGGGAACACCAATGGCAGATCGGCGCGCCAGGCCGACGTGAATCGCCCGAGCACCGCGTCGGTCGCAATGCCGATCACGAGCACCGAGTCACGCGCGCCGCCGTGCCGCACGAGCACATACCGACCGAGTGGATCCATGCGAAGCGCGCTGGCATCCGCGGGCACGGCAATCTTCGCGACGACTTCGTCGCCGTATTTGTTGATCACCTGCACGCGTGCATTGGCGCCATCGCGTCCGAGCACGTACACGCGGTCACCGCTCGGTGACGATGCGGTGGCGAGGATCGAATCACCGATCGAAATCGTCCCGAGCTTCTCGAGGTCGCGCGCGCGTACACTCACCAGTCGCGTCGGCCCATCGCTCAGGTAGTACCGATCGCCGCCGGCCGCTGAGATGAGACGTGCCGCGCCACCAAGAACTGCGCTGTCGACAGCGGTCGTGGCGGGCGGCCGAAATCGCGTGAGCACCGTTTCGTCACCGCGCTGTCCGATCAGCAGCACGCCGCCATCACGCAGCGGCTGCAGTTGGCTGAGCGTGGCGGCCGTGCGAACCTGCCACGGCTTTGCGTCACTGGTGGTGAGGCGAATCACCGCGCCACCACTGGTGCCGTAGATGCCGCTGCCATCGAGGCTGACGGATTCGCCGAGCACGGTCGACATCGCACGTTCCAGCGCACCGCTGCCGAGTGTCAGGCGCCAGGGCAGGCCCGCACCGTCAGTAAGCGCGAGTGTGCCCGCATCCATGCTGAAGGCGAGCGGATGAATCGCCGGCGGCAGCGCGGCCTTCGTGCTCCAGATGATCGTGTCGAGCGATGGGTAGCGATACGCGCGCGCCGCGCCGCCCAGCGCAGGCACGCGGAGCACGATGGCATCGGGACCGAGGGAGGCAGCGCTGGCTGCCGTCGCCCCGTGATCCTCAGAGGCGCTGCAGGCTGCGAGCACCAGGGCGAGGGCGAACAAAGGGGATCGCACCTGCACAACCTAGCCGTGACACAGCAGCGAGAAAACGTCAGGAAACAGAAAGGGCGCCCGTATCTGCAGGCGCCCTTTGTGCGATCGGTCAGTCGGTCGAAGTCAATACGACGTGCCCAGTGACCATTGCCAGAAGCCCTTGCGCTCGGGGCGATCGAGCGGGATGGCGTAGTCCCAGCGCAGCAGCGCGAAGTTGAACAGGTTCACGCGGATCGAATAGCCGTAGCTGCGCAGCAGGAAACGCTGCGAGTCGGCGTTGTAGTTCTCGGGCTTGGACAGCGAGACCTTCTGGCCGGCGCTGTACGCAATTCCGGCATCGTAGAACACGGCGCCATCGACCGGCGGGAGCTGTACTGGCAGCACACCGAGCTCGAAGCGACGAATCAGTGGGAAGCGCAGTTCGGCGGAGGCCACCATCGCGCGTGAGCCAAGCAGTTCGGTATTGCTGCACCCCGACGACGCGCCGATCGTCGGCTGGCAGCCGTAGTCCAGCGCATTCACACGATCGTAGCCACGCAGCCACATCAGCCCATTCGGATTGCCGATGTAGTTCGGGAAGAACGCCTCGTCCTTTCCCGTGCGGAACAGGCTCGTGAAGCGCGTCGCCACGGTGAGGTAGTTGAAGAGCAGTGGATCGTACCGGCGATAGTCCGCCACGAACTCATGCCACTGCTTGCTGCCGAACGTCGGTTGATAGCCGAAGCGCATGCGGCGTCCCATGATCGGCGCCGTATAGCCGTTGAGCGTGTTGTCGGAGACGAACGCCGCCTTCGGCTGCAGGAACGTCAGAGAGCCGAGATTCTGCTCGTTGACGATCTGGAACTGTGTCGACTCGCCGAAGGTGTTGAACTGCCGTGCCACATCCACCAGCGAGCGGCCGATGTTCTCGAGACCGACGCCGAGTTCGAAACGCTTGAAGCGATTGCGCGGCAGCAATGACGTGAAGGCCACATCGCGCAACACGTAGCGCGCCAGTGTCTGCGTCTCCTGATAGACGCCCGCGGACACTTGCGAGACATTCTGACCGGCGAAGAAGAAATACGGATACTGCGAGATCGAGGTGTTGTACTGCAGCTTTCCGGCAAGATTCGTGTAGCCGGCGTAGAAGATCGCGTCCTGGATGCGACCGTTCACCTGCGCCGTGAAGGCGAGACGATTGTTGCCGAGCAGATCGCTCAGTACCACGGTCGTGCCGCCGAACAGGCCGCGCCCGAAGTTGTCCTGCGCGTAGCCGATGCTGGGCCGCGCGACGTAGTCCGCTTCGTAGCTCACCTTGTACGGCGCGTCGCGGAAGCGCGTCGGATCGGGCAGCGCAAGATCGGCGCTGTCGAGCATCTCGTTCACCGTCACGACCGTCGAATCACGTTCGCCGCGATTCGGCAGCGAATCCGAGGCGCGCAGTCCATCAGGACCGCGGTACACAGAGCGCGGCGAACCGATGCGGCGACCGTACACGAAGCCGGGATTGGCCGAATTCGGCACGTTCACTGGATCAAGCGCAGTGCCGTTCGGTGTTGCGGGCGAGCTTCCGACAGGTTTTGCGACCGGCGTGCCACTACCGGTGTTCGGCGTCGGCTTGCGGTCGGTCGGATTCTGCGGCGGTAACGTGCCGACGATCGGCGTGTTGCTGCCAGGCGTGCCCGGCACACGGACTCCAGGCACCGCGGGCGTCGTCGGTGTGGGTGACGGGAACGGTGTTGGCGTGGTGACCGCCGGCGGCGCCGTCGGCGTAATCGAGATGCCGTTCGCCGATGCAATCATCGTTGCCGGAGCTGCGACCGGTGCACGATACGGCTCCTTCTTCATCGCGCGCGGATTGTCCACCGTCCACACGGTGTATTCGCCCTTCTTCTCGAAGTGCACGAACGCCATGCGATCGGCAGTGCGCGCCCACGTCAGCGCAGGACTGAATTCCGTAATGCCCGACACGCCGCCCGCAACGTTCGTCAGCTGGTAGTGCTCACGATTGCCGAAGTCGTACAGGAACACGTTCGGCACACCGTTGCGATCAGTGATGTAGGCGAGACTCTTGCCATCCGGCGCCCACTGCGGATTGATGTTCAGGCCCGGCTGATTCGGCAGCACCGTGATATTGCCACTGGCCATGTCATAGAGACTGATCTTCCAGCGGCTGAATCGCAGCAGATCGAAGTCCGTCTCGGCGCCGCGATCACTCGCGAAGGCGATCGTGCGCCCGTCCGGCGACACACTCGGCATGAAGTCGCCGTAGCGATCGGTGGTCAGCTGACGGAAGCCGCTGCCGTCGACGGCCACGATCGCGAGATCGGTGATGCCACCCTTGTTCGAACTGAACACGATGTGTGAACCGTCCGGCGTGAAGACGGGGCTCAACACACCGTCCACCGGCAGATCGATGCGCCGCGTGTTGCCACCGCGGGTCGCGGTCAGGTACAACACGTCTTTTCCGTTCCGCTGACCGACGTACGCAACCTGCTTGCCGTCCGGAGAGAACGCGCTCTGGCTGTAGAGCAGGCGCAGTTCTTCGGCGTTCGGATTGGTGGTGCTTTTCACCAGGCGACGAATGCGGCGACCGGTGCGGGCATCGGCCAGCCACAGATCGATGAACACTTCGCCGCGCAGGAAATTGCCGTTCGACAGGAAGACGATGTTCTTGCCGTCGTCCGACAGCGTCGGTGCGAGGAAGATGTTGCCACCACTCTTCTTCGGGCTGAGCAGATTGTCAGCGAAGCGACGCGGACGATCGAGGTTCACGACGGCGGGCAGGAACTGCTTCTGCAGCGCGTCTTTCCAATCGTCGCTGAGTTCTTCCAGCGACAGGCCGAGTTCACGCTTGAACGCGCGTTCGACACCGACGTTCGGCAACGCTTCGAGAATCTGCCCGATGACCTGATCGCCCCAGCGTTCGCCGATGTAGCGCATCAGCGATTCACCGAAGCGATACGGAAAGAACTTGTCCGGATAGAGCGTCATCTGCTCGATCGTCGGGATGTCACCGTTCAGCGCTGCGTCACGCAGCCACATGTCGGTGAATCGATGATCGGTGCCGAGTGACAGATATTCGGCCATGCCTTCCATCAGCCACAGCGGCGGGTTCACGGCCTGCAGCGATTGCAGGTTCGCACCGGCGCGGCCGCGCGAGAACACGTCGTACTGGAACTGGTGCGTCATTTCGTGCGTGAGCACGTGCTCGAACGTGCGGAAGTCGCCCGTCAGTGGCAGCACGTTGCGCTGGCGCTGTGCATCCGTGACACCGCCGGTGCCTTCACCGAGATCGCCGAAGATGTTGTTCTGCGCGAAGTCGGTGCGGCTGGCGAAGATCACGATCGGCTTGCGCTCGCGGAATTCGTGGCCCAGGATGCGCGAGAGTCGCGCGTACGACCGTTCGGCCATGCGCGCGGCGTCTTCGACCGCCGGTTTTTCTTCCTTGTAGTAGTGCACGCGGAAGTGCTCAGTCTCGAGCACCCGCCACTGGAACCGGTTGTACTGCACCTGGTTCTGCCCGAAGTACCCCTGCGCGCCGGCTGACGATGCCAGTGCAATCGAAGTGGTGATCGCCACCACGAGGTTCCGCCGCATCCGCATTCCCAGTCCTCCCGGACCGATCGAGACCACTTGCCTCAGCTCCACATTCACGCGTCGCGTGTTACTCGAACGCCACGCGTTCGGCGTCACTCCACAACCGCTCCAGCTGATAGAAGTTCCGCAGCGTGGGATGGAAGACGTGAATCACGACATCGGTATAGTCGAGCAACGCCCACCGGCCCTGCTCGACACCTTCCGCGTGGGTGACGCGCTCGCCTTCCTCGCGCAATGACCGGACCACATGGTCCGCCATGCTTCGTACGTGCGTGTCGGACGTACCGGATGCAATCACGAAAAAATCGGTCATGTCGGTGAGACCATCCAGCGACAACACCTGAATGTCCGTGCCCTTGAAATCGCTCATCAGTCGCGCGGCGCGCTTGGCGAGCGCTTCCGAGGCGGCTTTCGTAGCACGGGTCGTACGCGTCAATGCGGTCATCGAAGAATGGAACGGCGAGCGCAAGCCCACCACATGACACAAGAGCCCGTCACGACAGGAATGACGGGGGCGACTCCCCACAGGTTAATCCGTCGCCCTCACAACCACACACTGTTCCATTCGTTTCCCTCCGAGAGAACTCCGCGAGTGCGGGGCCGGTCACAGTGGGAACACTCTGGAGACACGCAGAACGGGGCGCCCCCCCATCCGGAGGACGCCCCGTGCCCGACAGCCATTCCCGGCGCCACGTTCAAGGGGTCGGACCCCATGAGCTCACGAACTCCGTCCCCATCAGCCCTTGATCACCCAGACTTTCACTTCCGGCTTCACGTCGGCGTGCAGCTTGATCGCGACCTTGTAGACGCCGAGCGCCTTGATCGGCTCGTGCAGGTCGATCTGCCGCTTCTCGACGTGCAGGCCCTGCGCCTTCAACTGCTCGGCGATGTCGCCGGCCGTGACGGAGCCGAACAGCTTGCCCTCTTCACCAACGCGTGCGGCGAAGGTGATCGAGAGATCGGCAAACTTCTTCGCTTCCTCTTCTGCGGACGCGACGCGCGCCTGCTCGGCGGCGACGAGCTTCGCCTTCTCCATCGAAATGCGCTTCTTGTTGCCCTCGGTGGCTGGCAGTGCCATGCCGCGGGGCAGCAGGAAGTTGCGGGCATAACCCGACGAGACCTTCACCAGGTCACCGGCGTGGCCCAGACTGTCCACGGCTTGCCGAAGAATCACTTCCATTCTCTCACCCTCCTCGAATCAGGAAACCGCTGGCCGGATCCGGCGTCGCCAGTCGGCCCAAGTATCACCAAGTCCCACGAGACCGAGCGCGATCGCCGCGCCATCGCGCAGCAGCAGCAACAGCGCCACTCCAACCACCAGGCCGAGCAACGAACGCCCCGGCCGAAGAAACCACGCCAGCACGGCAGCACCACGCATCGCGTACAGCGCACCGAAAAACACCAGCAGATTCACACCCAGCGGCCGCAGCGCGTCGAGCGCCGGCAGCAACGCGAGCACGAGGCCCACGATCACCGACCAGATCCAGTGATCGTTGAACCGGAAGTCCCGCAACCGCGCCAGATCGTCGCCAAGCCGGGTGCGACTGAAGCGGTGGAACAGCGACCAGGCCAGCGCCATCGCGACCAGCGATTGCAGCGCGAGCATCGATGGCAGTACCAGCCGCGCCAGCTGCGGCAAGCCCGTTACACTCTGCTCGAACCGGTCCAGCACCGCCGTCGTGGCACTGTCCGCCCGCGTCGTGCTCCCTCGCGTCATCTGCGAGCGCGCGATCCGCCAATTGTTGAGATCCGCGTTGCCGCGCACCTCGAGCACCGAATCCACCGTGCGACCGAACGCCGCCGGACCTGACGGCGTCACGACGACGAGCACCGCCGCCACGATCAACGCCGACAGCACCGCGACGACACCCTTGCCGAGAAACCGGGTCGAGCGGGACGCCAGCAGCGACAGACCGAGACAGGCGCCTGCAATCACCGACCATCCTGCCGTCAGCACTTCACTGCTCACACCACCGCGCGTTGCGGTCCAGACGGGCCAGATCGCGATGGCGACCGCCGCGAGGGCCCGCACCGGACTTCCACCCTTCCACCACCCGACCATTGCGCACGCAGCCAGTGACGGCAGCAGCAGCAACAGCGCGTGATGGATCGGCAACAACGTCTGCGCGACGGGCAGGTCGGCGGCGATGATGTAGGCGATCAGCCCCAACCCAAGCCACCACCAACCACGCCGCGGCGCGGGAGCAGTGGCGTCCGTCATTGCAGAATCAGGCCTTGCTCGAGCGGGTGTACGGCAGGAGCGCGAGGTAGCGCGCCTTCTTGATCGCACATGCCAGCTGACGCTGATGACGCGCATCCACTCCGCTCAGACGGCTCGGCAGGATCTTGCCGTTCTCCGTGATGAAACGGCTCAGGAAACGCTCGTCCTTGTAGTCCACGAAACGGATACCAGCCTCGTTCACCGGGCTGGGCTTCTTGTTGCGGCGGGCCATGGGTTAATCCTCGTCGTCGTCGTCATCGCCGGCTTCTTCAGCGCGGCGCTTGGCTTCCAGCTGCTCTTCGGTGAGCGGCGGGGCTCCCAGCTCGTGCTCATGCAGCGAGATGAG
>JANLPZ010000086.1:0-67581 GCA_031367535.1 Gemmatimonadaceae bacterium | reverse complement strand
GCCGGCAGCCTGGCACGCTGCACTGGGGAGTCGCAACTTACGCTCCATACACCGTGCCATGCCAGCAACCCGTACAAGTCACGCGTGATTCTGAACGCAATTCCCTCAAACAGCGGAGTTCGGTCTCAAAGCGCTGCAAGCTGTTCAGCGCGTAAGTAGCTAATAATTATAAGGTTGAGCCAGCCTGCCATGCGGCGCTACGCGGGAAATTCAATGCACGCGTGTCCTTTTATGAAATTGTACCGTTCTGGGCGGCCACTCCAAAACGGGCATGCCGTCAGCGACGCTATTCGCGCAAAATGATGCGCCCACGCAACAGCCTGCTGACAGCGATCCACAGGCCGGATGCGGAATTTCATGCGTGACGAAGTGTCAGCGGCCTGATCAGGCAGGGTTTCCGCGTATCGCCGGTGGTAGCGTCGACGCCTTTCGCTCCAGCCAAGCCGGTAGTGGTCCGACGTTCTTTCGGCGCAATATCAATAGCAGCGCAGGCGCGTAGGTGAATGCGACAGAAAACGGACGCATGCTATCGATGAAATCCCGACTGGGATCGCTTCGGCCAAACTCGGACCAGCAGAGAAATCCCACGATGGTCGCGAGCATCAGCATCTGCATCTCCCGACGCTGGCGCGGGATGACGAACAGCGGCAACTGATCGGCCCAGTATGGCAATTGCGGCACGCAGGCCATGAACGCCAGCAGTCGCGCCTCGGGTCGTCGCCACTTCGACAAAGCCAGCAGGCAGAGCACGCCGGCGCCGGCAAACATTGTGATGGGCGCCGGATGTGGTGTTGTCCGTCCCATGTCAGTCTGCACATTCCGCAACCAATCGTGCACCCACCATGGCGCAATCAGCGTCGGCAGGACCACTGCCAACGCACAGATCACCGTCGATGCCCGGGAAGGGCGCGCCAGATAAAGCGAAAGTCCCAGGTTCGGTTTCGCCACCAGGAATGTGGATAGCCACGGATAGATCCACGCCACCGCCAGCAGCGGCGACCACTGTCCGAAGCGCATTGCCACCATGAAAGGCACGCTGCCACACGCCCACGCACGATGCAGACCCTCACGCGTCATCGCGAAAACGAAAATGAATGCAGCGAGCGCGTTGAACAGCGTGGATGCCAGCAGAAACGGCAGCTTCGCGAACGGCACCCACAGCAATACTGCCGGCAACGGATAGTACAGAGGCTCGGCAAGACGAATGCGTGACTCGAAGACACCACGCGCCGAATCGGATGGCGCATAATTCAAGGCCTGGGCCGCCCACGGATTTGCCCCGTCCAACAACACATTGGCTGCCCTCCAGAGATTCAGCGAGTCAGGCGCTGCGAGTCTCTCTATCAGGTATGCGTGTTGATACCACGTGAACAGCGCCGCGACTGACGCAATCAGCATCGCCAGCAGAAGTCGACTGCGTCGCGATGGCACAGCCTCGGCGACGTCATCGCGTGACCGGACGTCACTCACGCGCCACCCGACGCGCCAGCGTCACTCCCGCGAAGCCATATGGGCAACCGCATTGCGAATGGTTCAATACGCGACGGAATCACGCCTGCGTTCGGGCGACGAAGCACCATGACCAATGCCGGGACATATGTCCCGATCAGCGCGTACGGCTGCATCACAGGCACGTAGTACACGACTTTGGGCGCAAACAAAAACCAGCCGATGAAGCACATCTGCCCACCCAGCATGCTCCAGATTACTTCGCGGCGGGTCCGCGCGATCGTCGCCATCGGCAACTGATCGGCCCAGAACGGTAATTGTGGCACACATGCCAGAAAGACAAGCAGCCGTGCCTCTGGCCGACGCCATCGGCACAGCGCCAGCAGCACGATAACGCCGGCACCGTGGAACGTCGTGACAGGTGCCGGATGCGGGACAGTCTGCGTGAATGCTCCGGTGACCGTGCCATACCAGCCAAGCGGCCATCGCGGCATGACGATCAGTGACAGCGAGAGTATCGCAATGCAACTCACGATCATGACGCGCGTCGGCTTGACGAGCACCAGCGGCAGTCCGATGTTCGGCTTGGCCGGCAGCAGGAACGAGAGCGCGGGCAGCAAGGCAGCAGCCGTCAGCCAGGTGGACCACTGGCCAAATCGGAGCGCCATGATGAACGGCAGGCTGCCACACAGCCAGATGCGGTGCAACCCCGCCTGCGAGATGGCGTACACGAACAGCGCCGCCCCGATACCGACGAACACCGCGCTACCCACGAGGAATGAGCCGATCGAAAACGGGATCCAGATGAGCAGTGCCGGCAACGGATAGTACAGGGGTTCGATCACGTTGCTCCAGGCTGCGACATCGGTTTCGCCGACGGGCATGCTGCGCCACGTGGCGAAATCGTAGGGGTCACCACCGGCCATCAGGATTCGCGCGCCGCGCCACAGAAAGAGCGAATCGGGCGACTGACCGAGGGACAGGAACATCCGATGCGTGTCGTACGCGTACAGCGCCGCGACGACGCCGAGCACGATTGCAAACATGAGTCGCCACCGTATTGCAGGCGGCGCTGTGATGCCGGCGTGCGGATGTCGGGAGGTGGCGAAATCAATCGTGCTCATGCGGCAACATACTAGCTTATCGCGTGCCCGCCGCGCTTCGAGTGCGCACCCCTGTTTCCATCACTGTTCCTGCGTCATGGCCTCGGTCGCGCGACCCTCACCAACGCTCGTTTCGCTGCCTGCACTGCTGGCAGTGCTGCTGTTCGCCGTTGGGCTCGCGGACGCCGGTACCATGATCGACGGCGATTCGTACTGGCACGTCGCCGTCGGGCGCTGGATCACCGAGCACGCGGCGGTGCCGACACGAGATGTCTGGTCGCATTCAGTGCCGGGCATCTCGTGGACAGCGCACGAGTGGCTGTCGGAACTGCTCATGTTCAGGGCGGTTCAGACCGGTGGCTGGTATGGCGTCCAGATCCTCGCCAGCGCTGCCTATGCACTGACTGCCGCAGTGATGCTCCGCTTTCTCCTGCGGCGCGTCTCAGCACCAGTCGCACTGGCCGCCGCACTGCTCTGTATCGAAACAATGCGGTCTCATTTCGTGATCAGGCCCCATGTACTGGTGTGGCCACTCACGGCGGTGTGGGTGGCTACGCTCGTCGACGCAGTCGAATCGCGTCGCACGCCGCCACTCTGGCTGCTGCCCATCCTCATCGTGTGGGCGAACATGCACGCCAGCTTCACGCTGGGCATCGGACTCGCTGGCGCACTCGCGCTTGACGCGGTGATGTCGGAGCCGAGTGGCGAACTGCGATTGGCGACGGCGAAACGATGGGCCATCTTTGGCGCCGTCTGTGTGCTCTGTGCGCTGGTCAACCCGCGCGGCATCAACGCCATCACCCACGCTGCGGGTGTCATGGCGATGTCGGCCACCCTCGACATCGTCCGGGAATGGCTGTCGCCGGATTTTCATCACTTCAACATCATGCTCGTCTGGCTCGGCCTGCTGTTCGCGGCGGCGCTGAGCGGCCGGTTGCGCCTGTCGCCGGTCCGCATCTGCGTCCTGCTCGGTCTCGTGTATCTGACGCTCAAGCATCAGCGGTATCAGGCAACACTTGGCGTCGTATCACCTTTCCTCGTCGCTCGGCCACTGGCCGACGTGTTCGGGACTTCGTCGCAGGAGCCCGCGCCGGCTGAACGTCCCCGGTCCGGCTGGGAAGCCTGGGCACAGCGCCCTGCGAACGGCATCGGGCTCGTGCTGTGTCTCACCCTCATGATCGCGACGGCACAATTGATTCATTTGCGCAGGTTCGACGACACCAACCCGGCTGTCACACCGACGCGCGCAGTCGATGCCTTCGATGCCACCGGAGTCACCGGACGCGTCTTCAATGACTACGTGATGGGTGGCTACCTCATTCATCGTGGCATTCCCGTGTTCATCGACGGTCGCGGCGACATGTACGGCGATGCGTTCCTGCTGGAATGGTCGCGCGCGATCAACCTCACCAGGCCGCGGTCGCTGGAAACCCTGTTCACGAAATACGACATCGGCTGGACGCTGCTGCCACCGCATGCACCGGCGGTCGAACTGCTGGATCACCTGGCAGCATGGGAGCGCATATACGGTGACTCGGTCGCGGTCGTCCATGTGCGTCGCGACCTCCTGCGCGCGGCGCGAGAGAGCGGTGCTGCCGCGATGCGGTAGTTGCACGACGGCTGCAGAATCAGGACACAACTCGCCGAGCCAGCCATTTCTGTCGTTGCGAGCGAATGAGGAGCAACCCGGCGAACGCATGCACAGCGTCGATCGCGCGGACCTTGGAGCCGCGTACATGATGCCACTCGCGCAGCGGCTGCTCGTAGACGATACTTTCAATGGGCCGCGCAGAATCACGCATCATGGCCGTCGCACGGCTGAGCATCTCGACATCGAAGATCCAGCGTGAACTGAACGGCTCGGAGATCACGGCGTTCAGCAACGCCGAGCTGCGAAACAGCTTCGCTCCGCATTGCGTGTCGTACACGGCCACGCCGACCACTGCGGACGCAGCCGTGGCGAAAATGCGGCCCGCGTAGTGACGCAGTGCGCCGCGCGTCACCGAACGGCCAAGCGATCGAAGCCTGATTGCCCAGACCCACTCCACGCCCGGTTCGCGCGTGAACACATCGAACAGCGTCTCCACTTCGCGCAGTGGAGCGGCAAGGTCGGCGTCCCAGAAACCACAGTACGGCGTGCGGTCACAGGCGACGAGCAACCCCCGCCGAACGGCTTCGCCCTTGCCGGCATTTCGCGGTAGCGTCACGATACTCACGCGATCCGGTGCCTGATGCTGCAGTGCCGCGAGCGTTCCCGCCGTGTCGTCCGTCGAACCGTCATCGACGAAGCAGAGGCGCAGCCACGGTCGGCTCTGCAACGCATCCAGAAACGCGACGCCATCGAGCCGGGCCGCTTCGTTGAAGCACGGCACGACCAGCGTGAGCTCACGATCGGTCATGTGCGCCGAACGATGGCGAGGAGCGACAGTCCGATCGGTGACGACAGGCGGGGAATCCAGCGGCGCTCGGCCCGCCAGATTCGGAAAAGCGCATTGTTGACCGCGCGTCCCGGCATCAGGTCGTCAGTGGAGTAGCCGAAGAATCGCTCCCGGAGTCGCTGGATGATGGCCAGCGGGAGCAGCAGCGAATTGAAGTAGGACAGATACTCGACGCGCAGGCCGGCTGCGGCGACGTGGGTGCGCAGCGATGACGCAGTGTAGCGGCGCTGGTGGTGATGTCGCACATCGTGTGGTCCCCACAGCCACGGATTGGCCGGGACGGTGATGACGATCGCGCCATCGACAGTCAGGCGCGCGGCAAGGCTGCGAAGCGATTCCACCGGCAGTGTGAGATGCTCGAGCACGTCGAACAGGCCGATCACGTGGTACGACAGCGGCTCGAACGGCACGCCGTCAGGGAGCGATCCGTGCGCCACGGTTCCGAGGCCCGATTCCGCTGCGACCCGCAACGCGTCGTGATCGTACTCGAAGCCCCACACGCTCCCGAATTGCGTCAGCAGCGCCAGATTGCCTCCCGACCCGCAGCCTGCGTCGAGAATTCTTGCGTCGCGTGGAGGTGCCACCCGCGCGATGGCCGCCGCGATGAATTCGCGTCGGCCCTTGAACCACCAGTGATCGCGCTCGGCCGCCGCCATGAGCGCAAATGCATCCCGTTCCATCGCGACGCGGATGAAAGTGAGTGTCGATACTGACGGCGCTGGCCTGATCGAGCCGACGCCCGACCCCGCAGTCTACGAAATGAAGACCTTGAGACCAAACAGATACGCAACAACGCCGCTCGTCAGAACCCCGAGTATGGCCAGGCCCATTTCGACCGGCCGAGACAGGCGCCCGAGCGATGCGAGTGCGAGACTCTCCGGAAACGCAGAGGTGGCGAGGGTGTAACGCATCGACGAGATCGTGTACGGGGGCCAGGTGCGGGACCAGCCGAGTTGCATCAACATGATTCCCACCATGAGGACACTCTCAGCCTTCGCGAGCCGGGCGCGAAAGCACCAGGCAAACACGAATACGAAGCACGACGCGCCGACATTGAGGAGCGTCACGAATGAGAACAGCGACGGACCATGTCGCATCATTTCTGCGAGATCACGCCCGATCGGCGTCCATGGCATGGACGCGGCCCGGCCGAAAGCGACCTGTGCATCGAGGAGCGTGACGCCGCCAAAGCGCGCACGAAAATAGAGCTGCATCGCCACGAACGCGAGCATCGGGGAAAGCAGCAGCAGGCCGCTCGGCAGCGTGGCCTGCGCACGCGAATCGCGTCGCTGCATCCACCATTCGACGAGCAAGGCTGCCGCGAGTACCGGTCCCGCGTTGCGCGTCAGCGCCGCGAGCGCGCCGAAAATGGCAGCCAGCCACCATCGCGACAACCGCGCCGAATACAACGCGGCGAGCGACAGCATCAGAAACAGCGCGTCCGTATAAACTGCCATGGCGAAGACGGCCGACGGAAAGAAGGCCAGCGCCAGCACCGCGCGGCGGCCTGCTGCCGGGCCGAGTTGTGAGGTCGCCAGTCGGAACACAATCCACAGCCCGACCAGGAACGACACATTGGAAACGACGATACCGGCGACTGCCGCCACGTTCTCGTCGGCCGCGAACGGTCGGAGCAGGAGCGGATACAGTGGAAAGAACGCACACGTGAGCGGGCGATATCCGTGTTGCGCGATCTCGAGATAGTAGGTCGAGTCGTACGTGGTCCAGACGTTCAGCCACCAGTTCGATACGCCGCTGTAGCCGCCGACAATCGGTTCGCGGAACGGATGGGCGCGGTGACCGGCGTAGGCGCACAGGCCAAGCCAGAGGCGTGACGCCATGAAAGTGGCACCCACAAATCGTGCATCGCGCTGAGGCCCTGTCATCCGCCTCGGGTAGCGCCTCGGCGCTTGCGGAGCCAAAGCTGCATGGGCATTTCAAAACGATAGTGGCTGAGCAGGCCAAGCCCGATCAGTATCGTGAAGAACGCCACCAGCGAAAGAGGTGAGTAGAAGATTCTCGCGTCGATGCCAAGCCGACCAAGGAGAATCATCACGACAAGTTGCAGCGGGAAATGGATGAGATATACCGAATATGAAAGCTCGCCCAGCCGAGTGGCGCGGGCTACGCGCGCGAATACTGCCGGCCAACGGAACTCTGCCAGCGCGAGCGTCAGAATGCAGCACGGGAAGATCACTACTGTCAGCACATCGGGGGCGTCTCCTGGTCGGACGACGCCTTGCACGATTTCGGTCGGAGTGCCGAACACACTGACCAGCGCAATGCACGTAGCCAGCGCACATATCATCAACAAGATCAGGTGCCTGCCACGCTTCGGATTACTTGTAATTGCTGTGTAGAGTAGCGAGAGGCAGCCGCCGATGAAAAACGCGCCGACAGCACTACCAAAACTCGGTCTGCACTGACCAAGGATGAGATATCCCGATACGGCAATCAGTGACATCGGCAGCCATCGTGCCTTCAGCATGGCACAGCTCAGGAAGAATATCGCGTAAAGAATCATCTCCAAAGACACGGACCAACTCGGGCCATTGAACGATAAACCCGTATCACGGCCTATCGTGGAGAGCATCAACATCTGCAGCACGAAATGCGGCGGGTTATTCCACGCGTACACGAAAAATGAGCCGTGCAGCACGCGATAAATCGGCTGAGCGACAGCAACAACCACCAACGTTACGAAATGCAACGGATACAGTCGCGAGAATCTGCGCAGAAAGAACGTTCGCAGTGTCAGCGATCCAGCGGAGATCTCATGAGCGAAAAGCCAGAAAAAGATGAAGCCGGAGAGTGAAAAGAAAAGCGAGACTGCCTCGTGACCGTGCAGATAGAATGGCCGGAAGACTCTGAACAGCGGTTGCAAATCCGACCGAAATCCAGCGTCTTGATCGAGGCCCACATAAAAGAACTGTTGCCAGTGCCAGAAGACCACGGCAAACGCCGCGACACCGCGCGCAACGTCCAGCGAATGCAGGTGATGCGGCCGGTCCGAAGGCATGACAGCGGGGTCGTGTGGGAGTGACGCGGCCACCGCAGCGAGAGCGGAAGCTTGCCAGATCTGCTACCAGTCGGTCGGCACGTAATCCTTGAGAAACTGCCCCCACACGTGTCGGCCGGTGTTCACACCGTCGATGATCGGATCGACGATACGCGCTGCCCCATCCACGATGTCGAGCGGCGGATGGAACCGATGCTCGGCCGTCTTCCGCGCCGCGATCTCCGCCGGATCCTCATCGGTCACCCAGCCGGTATCCACGCTGTTCATATGAATGCCATCGGTCTGATAGTCCGCCGCCGACGTGCGTGTCATCATGTTCAACGCGGCCTTCGCCATGTTGGTGTGCGGATGGCGCGTGGTCTTGAAGCGGCGATAGAACTGCCCTTCCACTGCCGAAACGTTGACGATGTGCTTGTCGCGACCCGGCGTGCGAACCATCAGTGGCTTGAGGCGCGCGTTGATGAGGAACGGCGCGACTGCATTCACCAGCTGCACCTCGAGCAACTCGACGCTCGGCACTTCATCCAGCTGCAGCCGCCAGCTGTTGCGGTCGCGCAGATCGACCTGCTGCATGTCCTGATCGAGACGCGCCACTGGAAAGAGCGCCTGCTGCGCAGTGTGCTCTTCATCGAGCAGCTTCACTTGTGAGAGCTGTGCAGCGTGTGTGATACCAACAGCGTCGCGCAGTTCCGGCGCGAGCACGGCGTCGGCAGTCGCCCTCCCTTCCGGCAGCATGTTGTATCCACGCACGCCTTCGTAAGCGCCGAGCAGTTTGCGTAGCGGTTCGGGCATGGTGCCGAGAGCGGCGTTCTCGATGTCCATCATGTGGTGATAGAAATCGGGCGGGCGGCGCACCGTTTGGCAGGCATTGTTGACGATGAAGTCGAGCCGCTCACGCGTTGCCACCAGATGACTGCAGAACGCTTCAACACTTGGCGTGTGACGCAGATCGAGCCCGAAGATCTCAAGACGATGTCCCCACTCGCCGAAGTCAGGCTCGGCGGCGTATCGTGCGGCCGAATCGCGCGGAAACCGCGTCGTGACGATCAGCTGCGCGCCGGCGCGCAGCAGCTTGATGCCCGCCTGATAGCCGATCTTGACGCGCCCGCCAGTCAGCAGCGCGACCCGGCCGCGCAGATCAGCCGTCTCGGTGCGCTTGGCATAGTTGAACGTTGCGCAGCTCGGGCACATCTGATCGTAGAAGTGATGCAGCTCGGTGTAGTCCTGCTTGCACACGTAACAGTTGAGCGTTTCCGGCGCGTGCAGGGGCGCCTCGTCCTCGACCGTTTCCTGCACGAAGTCGGCGGGTGCGAAGAGACGAGGTGTGACGAACACCTCTTCACGCCGCAGTTTCCTGATACCCGTGTCCTGCAGCACCGACTCGGCGCGCTGCGTGCGCTCGGCCTTGCGCTGGTTGCGCGTGGCCTTCACCAGTCGGCGCCGGGCCAGCGCATCGGGACGCGAGACCTGACCGGCGGCGGCCAGCAGGCGTGTACGATCGGACGCGTTGATCTGCGCCAGCAGCGCGCGGTCGTCGACCAGCGATTCGAGCAGGGCCGCGGCGTCGCGGACGCGCTCGGCGACGTCGGCGGCGGTCAGGCCGTCGAGCGGCGAGGTGCTGCTGGGGCTGGTCATTCCGGAAAACTAACGGCAACAGTCTGCGACGTCCCCGCGGAACTGGTCTGGCCGAGAGGCCAACGGCCTCGAGTCCTACCGGGAGAGGCGGCTCCCGTATAGCATCTGTGGTCGGTCTCCCGCGCTCCCCTGCCGGGAAGTCTGACGCCGGAGGCCCGCACGATCCGCTGCTCACACTCCCCTGCCGAGCCCGCTGATGACCAGCCGTCGGAACTTCCTCGCTGCCGCCGCCACGCTTGCCGCAGCGCCTGCGTTCAGCTCGCGCGCCTTCGCTCAGCTGACCCGCGCGCAGAGCCTGGCGGGTAGCCGCACCGCGCTCGATCTGGCGGATGACGAGACATTCTGGTTCGAGATTCAGCGCGCGTTCGAGGTGGACCGCACGTGGGTCAACCTGAACAACGGCGGCGTCAGTCCGGCGCCGTCGCTGGTGATCGAGCAGATGATCCGCGACATCCGTTACTGCAACGAGATTCCGGTCGATCACATGTGGCGTCAGTTGCAGCCGCGCATGGAGAGCGTGCGCCGCGAGCTGGCGACGGAGTTCGGCTGCGATCCGGAAGAGATGGCGATCGTGCGCAACGCGTCGGAAGCGAATGAGACGATGATCTTCGGTCTCGATCTCAAGCGCGGTGATGAAGTCATCATCACGACGCAGAATTACGGACGCATGACCAACGCGTGGGAGCAGCGGGTCCGGCGCGAAGGCATCGTGCAGAAGAAGGTGCAGTTCGCGGTGCCGGTGGTGCGGGACGAGGATGTGGTGGCGGCGTTCGCGGCCGCGGTCACCCCGCGCACGAAGGTGATCGAGGTGCCACACATCACGAACCTCTCTGGCCAGATCATGCCGGTGCGCAAGATCGTCGACATGGCGCGGCCGAAGGGGATAGAGGTGTTCGTGGATGGTGCGCATGCGTTCGCGCACTTCCCGTTCAAGCGCGACGACCTCGGGGTGGACTACTACGGCACGAGCCTCCACAAGTGGCTGTACGCGCCGATCGGTACGGGTTTCCTGTATGTACGCAAGGACAAGCAGAAGGCGTTGTGGCCGTTGATGGCGGCGAACGTCAGTCAGGACAATGACATCCGCAAGTACGAGGAGATCGGCACCCATCCGCAGGCGAACTTCAATGCCATTGCAGCGGCGATCGTCTTCCATCGCGGCATCGGCGCCGATCGCAAGATCGCACGCATGCGCTGGCTGCGCGACCGCTGGGCGAAGCGCCTGCTGGCCGAAGGCAATGGTCGCGTGAAAGTGCTGACGCCGCTTGATTCACCGAACGGCGGTGGCATCGGCTTCTTCAATGTCGACGGCCTCGACCCGGTGAAGCTCGGCGGGTGGCTGTACTCAAAGCACAACATCGTGACGACGCCAATCGTGCACGAAAAGGAGTTCATGGGCATCCGTGTGACGCCGAACGTCTACACGACGCCATCCGAGGTGGATGTGTTCGCCGAGAAGGTGTTGTGGGCGATGAAGCAAGGCATCGCGTAGGCACGACGCCGCGCCTGTCGGCACATTCTGCCGTCAGAACGGCACGCAGGGCGGCCGCGAACATGTGTCGCGACCGCCCTGCCGTCCGCCTCGATCGAGACGCCTCGGAGCGAGTTCAGTTCAGGACAACACCACCGCCACCGCCACCACCGCCGCCGATCGGTCCGTTCTTGTAGCAGATGACCACGTGACTGATGAGGGCCGGGGCGCCACTCGAGTTGAACGGTGACGCGAGATTATTGTCGGTCGCGAGACCGCCGTAGGAGTACACGCTGTATTGCGGCCCGCCCTTCACCAGCACGGCGAGTACACCGATGCTGCTCGAGGCACGCCAGTCGAAATTGGTGCCATCGCTGCCGTAGACACCGACGGGCCCGAAGGGCAGTCCGCCGCTGGCGAGCGACGCCAGCGGCGGCGAGTCCATCTTGTAGCCGAGGGCATCGCTGATACCCGTGAGTTCGACACAGGCGCGATTGATGCGCTCCGGGCCGGCGTTCACGATGTCGATGACGTTACCGCCGTACACGATCGGTACGACTCCAGCGCCCGACGTCTGCGCGCCGATCAGCAGCGGCGTTCCCAGACTGAGCGCGACTTCCGTGCTGCCGGCGACGCCCGTCGACTGTTCCGGACTGCACGCGGTGATCGAAAGCAACACCAGCGCGGACGCGACCACGGCGCGCGCCCTGTGACCAGTGGACCTGTTCGACATTTCCGTCTCCCATTCGAATGTGGACCAACCCCTGCAGATACTGACTCGCAAAGGTCGAGCTCGTCACGGAATCAGGCGTTTGTTCGGTTGAATGGAGGGTGGCAGCCTTGGCAGAAGCCGCCGAGTCACGTCATTTACGCTTCAGCGCACTGAGCGTACTCGAGTAATCGTCGGTCCAGACCTTCGTCGCCGAGCGGACCGTGTCACGCACCCACCGCGGATCCTGCGTCAAAACCCCGAAATCGGCCGTGTCGCGCGCCACGGCGATCCATTCGGACGGCCACTTGCCGATTGCCTCATCGGATGCGGCAATCGGTGAGTCGTGCATGCGCCGCGTCTGCCAGCCGGCATCGGCTGCCAGCGAGGAAACGACTGGTGCGAGGCTGAAGTACAGATTGGAAATGTGGAAAACGATCGTGCCGCGGGGGGCAAGCTTCGCACGATACAGCGCCAGCGCCTCGCGCGTGATCAGGTGTACGGGGATGGCGTCCGAGCTGTACGCGTCGAGAATGATCATGTCATACGCCGCATCAGGCGCACAGACAAGCGACAGACGGGCGTCCCCGAGCACGATGTCTGCGCCGGGCGCACAGTCGCGCAGGAACGTGAACCAGCGTGGATCGAGCGCGATCCGTTTCACTGCCGGATCGATTTCATAGAATGTCCACCGTTGCCCCGGTTGCGCATAACACGCCAGCGCACCGCTGCCCAGCCCCACCACCGCGACGTTGTGCACGGCATCGATCCGCTGCCGTGACGAAATCAGCTGCCCGATCGGGCCATTCCTGAAGTAGTACGCCAACGCTTCGCGCCGGCGCGCCGGATCGCGGGCCTGCATGCCATGCAGCGTCGTGCCGTGTACCATCTGCGTGTATGCGCCATCCGTGCTGAGGACCACGCGACTGATGCCGAAAAAACTCCGCACCGCGAGCAACTCACGTGGATTGGTGTTGCCGTACGCATTCACCGCCACCAGTACGGCGACACCGAGGGCAAAACGCACCGGTCTCCGTGCGAACGTGAAGCAGAGCACCACCGGCAGTGCTGCCGTCAGCGCGACACGCAGCTGCGGCGCGCGAATGTCGAGTCGTTGCGCCAGCACCACCATGCCGAACATGCCGGCGGCGAGCAGCACGGGGAGCGCGGCATCCATCGGCACGAATCGATCGGCACCCAGCCAGTGGCGGTTCGCGCCGTCGGCGGCGGCCCGCTGATCGGAGGCCTCCGCGTACGCAGGCACAATCAGGCACGCAAGCGCCAGGACGATCGGATACTCGAGTACCGAGGAGAACAACATGGGTGCCACGATGGCGTTGAAGATGCCGCCCAGTGCACCACCGATGGACAACCACAGATAGAACTCGGTGACACGTGTTGCATCCGGAGCGTCATCGGCGAGCGCGCCGTGACACGCCAGCGCGACGACGAAGAACACCACCACATGCAACACGATCAGCACAGAGATCGACAGCTTGAACGGCGCCAGCATGGTGAGCAGCAACAGCAGCACACCGATCGGCATGACACGCGAGACCAGCTGCCTGGGCACCAGTGGCCGCGACGCGAAGGCGAGAATGAAGGTGAGCAGATAGACAGCCAGGATCGCCGCCCACATCAGCGGAATCGGAGCAATGTTCGTGGACAGGTACATCGTCACGCTGAGCATCAGACTCGAGGGCACGAAGGCCAGCAGCAACCAGCGCATGCGTCTCGGAGTCGTGACCGGCACGTTCGACCGGATCGGCGAGCCGACCGCCATTGCAGGGGACTCGAGTGCCGCCGACGCGTCGCGCGATTTCCAGACCACCGCGGCGCATCCCGCGCTAAGCAGCACGAACACACTGTACCCGAACGCCCAGTATCGACTCTGCGCGCCGAGTGGCAGGACCGGTTCGATGAGCAGCGGATAGCTCACGAGGGCCAGCATGCTGCCGACGTTGCTCGCGACGTACAGCGGATACGGATTAGCCGACGCCGGATGCTGCAGCCGCGAAAACCACGCCTGCATCAATGGACTGGTCGTGGCGACGACGCAGAATGGAAGGCCAATCGCCACCGTCAGCAGACGCAGCATCCACGGAATCGGATTGGCGTCGGACGGAGGCGCCCATCCGGCAGGAATCGCGATCGGCAGGACCGCCAACGGCAGCAGCAGCAGCACGAGATGCACGACGACCTGCTGCGACCGTGACAACCACCGGCGCGAACCATGCGCGTACAGGTAGCTGAGCAGCAGCGCCACCTGATAGAAAAGCATCGCCGTATTCCACACGGATGGCGATCCTCCGAGCAGCGGAAGCACCATCTTGGCGAACATCGGCTGCACGAGAAACAGCAGCGTGCCGCCGACGAACAGCGTGCAGGCGTAGAGGATCAGCACACCGGCACCCCGCGGCGATTTTGTGGATGGTAGCTGGACACCCCGAATACTCTTACGGCAGCGTTGTCCCCAGCAAGCGTACGACGTTGCCACCCATGATCTTCGCGATCTCAGGCCGACTGAATTGCTGGTCCAGCAGCGCCTGCGTGATCTCCGCCAGTCCATCGGTTGCGAACGGGGTCGAGGTGGCGCCGTCGAAGTCAGAGCCGAGTCCGACGTGATCGATGCCGGCGACATCGACGGCGTGGCGGATCGCCTTAACGATCGACGCGGCGCCAAGCGTGCAGACCGCCGCGTCCCAGTAGCCGATGCCGACCACGCCACCATTCGCACCGATCGCCTTCAGCTGCTCGTCCGTCAGATTGCGCGGACCGGGACAGGTCGCCGCAACACCGGTGTGTGAGACCACGATCGGGCGCGTGGCCATCGCGAGCACTTCACGCACGGTCTGCGGCGACGCGTGTGCGACATCGACGAGGATGTGCAGCGCTTCCATCCGCGTGATCACCTGGCGGCCGAGTGGTGTCAGGCCCGCGTGTGTCACGCCGTGGGCCGAGGCGGCGACTTCGTTGTCGAAGAAATGCGTGAGGCCCATCATGCGGAAGCCATGCGCGTAGAGCGTATCGACACTCTCCAGCTTTCCGTCGAGCGCATGCAGGCCTTCGATCGCGAGCACGGCACCGTGTGTGCCCGGCGTCGTTGCACGTTTTGCGAGAAACGCATCCATCGACGCCTTGTCCGTGACCAGCATCAACGCGCCGTTCGAGCGCGCCACGGCGTCCTGCAATCGCGACGCCTGATAAACCGCGCGGGCACGGAGGCTGGTGCGTGTGGCGAGTGGCCAGCGCTGCACCAGCGCCAGCAGCGCGATGTTGTCGGTCTCCCCGGTGTTGTGATCGTAGTTCATGTTCTTCGGCGTCTTGGTGACGACCGAGAACACCTGCAGCGCGACATTGCCATCCGTCATGCGCGGCACATCGACATGTCCATGATCGGCGCGCACCAGCGGGTCACGTGCCCACAACAATTCGTCGGCATGCATATCCGCCACGACGAGTGTGCCGTGGAGTGCCTTGGCTGAGTCGCTGACGGTGACGTGGGCGGCCGGCACGACCTTGTTCATGCGCTTGTCGACGATGCCGGGCAGCAGCGTGAATGCCGCGAAGACGGCCACGACGAGCAAGACCAATGTTCCCTTCACGATACGACGCAGCATGCCTTGTCTCCTGGGCTGTCGTAACCAACTCGTGACGTCTTCCCGGGACAAGCCGCGCGCATGAATCGCGGGGCAACGCTTGCCCACTGCTGCGACGCGCCCGATGTTCGGCCCCATGTCCCCAGTCGTCCGTGCCCTGCTGGCCTTCTTCGTGGCGCTGCTGGTGCTGGCCCGGATCTTCCGGACGCGGCTCCAGCGCGCGACGAATCGGCTCGCGGCCCGGTCGCGCATGAAGTACCGCGGACGACTCGACCGGTTCAAGCTGCTCGGACGTGCACACGTGCGCGGGCTGTTGCTCGCCGACAGCGGCATCGCGGCCGCGGTGGAAGCCCATGTCGCGACGACCGGAACGAGTCGCGAGGTCGCGTGGAAGATGGTCGACGCGTACGTGCGCGAGATCGTGCCGTTCTTCAACATCATCGCGTACTACGAAGTCGGGTTCCGACTCTCCCGCATGCTGCTCGGACTGTTCTACAAGGTCACGGTGGAGTATGAAGATCGCGCCGCGTCGCGTCGATTGCCGAAGGATGCGGTAGTGGTCTACCTGATGAACCATCGCTCGAATGCCGACTATGTGCTGGTCGGCTTCGCGCTCTCGGGACAGGTCGCGATATCATACGCCGTCGGTGAATGGGCGCGTGCCTTTCCGCTGGAGCAGATCTTCAAGGCGTTCGGCGGCTATTTCGTGCGGCGCCGGCATCGCGAGAAGCTCTATCACACCGTACTGGAACGCTACGTACAGCTGATCACGCGCGAAGGCGTCACACAAGGCATCTTCCTTGAAGGGGGACTGACGCGTGACGGCAAACTGCGCCCACCGAAGATCGGATTACTGGACTACGTGCTCGGCATCGGTCACGATCCGGCATACCATCACCGGATCCACGTCATTCCGGTTGCGATCAACTATGACCGCGTGCTCGAGGATCGGTCACTGCTGCGCGAACTGGACACGTCCACTGGCGGCAAACCGCCGGGGAAGCTGACCCAGCTGGCGGAAGTGGTGCCGTATGTGTTCTGGAATCTCGGACGTATCGTGACGCGTCGCTGGAAGCGCTACGGGAGAGCGGCGGTGATGATCGGCGCGCCGGTGCCGCTGGCGCCGTGGTACCAGAATCAACCGGACCTGTTCACGATTCCCCGCCCTGAACGACTGGCGCTCGTGTCGGAACTCACCGATCGCATCATGGAACGCATCGGCGCGTTGATTCCAGTGACGCCGGTACCGCTGGTGTGCGCCGCCATCCAGAGTCTTGGTGGCGAGCTGCTGCCGCGCGAAAAACTGCTGACGCGCATCGCGGATCTGCGCGACGAACTGCTGGATCTGAATGCCCGCGTCGTGCGCACCGATCGTGACGCGACCGAAACGCTCGAACTTGCGCTCACGATGCTGGAGATGCGGCATGTGATTCTGACGCAGGGTGACAGCTACCTGGTGCTCCCGCATGGCCGGGAACTGGTGAGCTATTACGCCAACAGCATCGCGCATCTGCTCGGGCCCTACACGGCGGCCGTACGCGCCCGCGACGCACTGCCGATGGAGACACTTGGCATCTGAGACCCATCGCCCTTCGCAGTTCCGGCCTGTACTGTTGAGTCAACCTCAGCGACCATCATGACCTACGCAGCCATCACCGGATGGGGCAAGTGCATGCCCCCCGCCGTGCTCACGAACGACGATCTCTCCACGTTTCTCGACACGTCGGATGAATGGATCACGTCACGCACCGGCATGCGCGAGCGGCGTGTGTCACATGTGCCGGCGATCGAGATGTCGATCGTGGCCGCGAGTCAGGCACTGGCGTGCGCGGGTCTCGAGGGCAAGGACGTGGATCTGATCATCTACGGCAGCTGCAGCAACGACGAAGGGGTGCCAAACAGTGCGTCGGGCGTGCAGATCGCACTCGGTGCGACACATGCCGCTGCGATGGATGTGAACACCGCGTGCACGAGTTTCTGCTATGGCCTCGCGACAGCCACTGCGATGATCCGCAGCGGCATGGCGAAAAATGCGGTGGTGATCGGCGTTGAACTGATCAGCCGTTTCC
The DNA here is from genome assembly GCA_031367535.1 of Gemmatimonadaceae bacterium. Classification (GTDB taxonomy): domain Bacteria; phylum Gemmatimonadota; class Gemmatimonadetes; order Gemmatimonadales; family Gemmatimonadaceae; genus JACMLX01. Next base: position 50,089 of record JANLPZ010000086.1, on the reverse strand, counting down.
TGGATTGGAGCAATCGCAACGTGGCGGTGCTGTTCGGCGATGGCGCAGCGGCGGTGGTATTGCAGGCCACGGACAACGAGGAAGGATTGATCGGTACGGCGCTGGGGTGCGACGCCGAGGCGCGTGAAACGCTGCGTGTGCGTGGGCTGGGGCTGTGTTATGCGAACAGCGATGTGCGGTTCGGCGACACGCTGTGGGATTTCGATGGGCAGGTGATCTTCAGGCGCGCCGTGCATGCGATGACGGAAGCGTCGAAGAAGGTGCTGCACGAGTGTGGCAAGACGCCTGACCAGATCGATCTGGTGGTGCCGCATCAGGCGAACCTGCGCATCATCGAGTCGGTCGCCAAGTACAGCGGCATTCCGATGGAGCGTGTGATGGTGACGGTGCACAAGTACGGCAACATGAGTGCGGCCACCGTGCCTGTTGCGCTTGTCGAGGCGCTCGAGGAAGGGCGCGTGACACCCGGCGGCTATATTCTCATGCCGGCGTTCGGCGGCGGGCTGACGTACTGCTCGCTGCTGGTGAAGTGGGGTGACCGCGTGACACCGCTCGGCACGTCTTCCCGCACTCTGCCGCCGTGTACCGAGACCGCGCTGCAGATGGTCAACGCAGTTCGCGCCATTCACGATGCGCACGGCTCGTCGCTGGCGGGGCTGATGGCGCCTGCGTTCGTGGAGACTGCGCTCGCGCTTTAGATGGCTTTTGCAGTGGATGCATTCCCGAGAACTACACCGCGCTTTCAGTACCCAGCGGAGCGCGAGCAGATTGTCTCACCTCATGCCACTCACCGCGGTGATGAGTGACGAAGCACTTCGAATTGCCCACCGCGTGCAAACACGATGTAGTTCGACGCGACAAAGGCTGCGATCTCAGGAAGCAATTCAGTCTTGCTGCCAACCGACCTCGCAAACAGTCCAATCGTCCGTCGGCGCACGACTATGTGCGGCGGCGCAGCCGCAAGTACCGAAAGCAATTGTGAGCGCCACTCGGGCTTCGTGTTCGCCAGCGCAGCCACAGGAAAACGACCGACTGCCGAGTGCGCGAGCGCGAACTCGAGGAAGCCATCCTCCGGATATACGAAGTATGTCGAGTCAGTGGTCGTCCGCCACTCCGCGCGCACGCCCACGAGTACCGCATCCAAGGCATTCGCATCAGCCAACGGCAACCAGACGCCACGCAAGCGAGATGCGGAACTTTCTCTGCATCCAGTGGCGCATCGTACTGGCACGCCGCTGAAGTTCGACACGATCCGATCAAGAGCATCACGCCCTGCCTCCGCACGGACGACAACAGTAATCGCCAGGTAGGCGGCGGCAATGATGGATACGATGGGGCGGAGCGCGGAAGTCGCCCATGTCCGCTGCAGCAGGCAGCCGGCGAAAAGGAGTAAATAACCGGTGGCCATCAGGCCTTGGGAATGCTGAAATGCCCGAAGCGCGTAGACGAACTGCGCAGCGCAAAACAATCCAAAGATCAGTACGAGGTCCTCGCCAGACGTGAGACGCAGGCCACGTCTCCGCAGCCCCATCAGATATACGGTCATCGCCGGCAGAAACATGGCAACCGCGAAAAGCACCCGATCCTTTGCGTACTCACTCAGCGGCTGCCGCCAACTCGCGTACGCCGGGAGTTCACGCAGATGCTGCACCAGCGAACCAGCCGGGACGGCCATCAGGAGCAAGCCAGTGCCGAGCATCAATCCGCTGGCGCAGGAGAGAGCGCACCGAGACCGGGTTTGGACGTCTGCTGTTGTCGCACTGATGGCTCGGCGACGAAGCAGCAGCCATCCACCCACGTGAGCAGCGAGGGCGATTGTGACCTGCTCGGGCGACAAACTGCCAGCCAGCGGCAGCAATACTCCGCCAAAAAAACTCAATCGAAACGCGGCCGACGTCGAATGTTGCCGACGTATGATCTCATTTCCAAGAGCAAGGACGAGTACACCAGGCACGTATCGCGGCCCGCCCCAACTGGCAAGGATATCGAACGACGTCGACATCCAGAATGTGCTGAAGATGAGGCACATCAGAGCAGCGATCACGATGCTTCTGGAACACTGCGCAACGACAATGCCGAGCAGCACAAGAAATAGCGACCAACCAGCCATGAAAAACCATGTCACGGACGCCAGGCCGACGCCGAAGACTTCCATCCACCGTCGTAGAGTCCACAGCAATGTCGGGCCGAACAGAAAGTTGAAATCCTTCACCACGATCTGGCCATCCAGCGCACGCTGCATCGCGCCGAGGTAGTGCGAAAGCTCTTCCCAATGCATCGGCTCATGCGTTGCGAACCGGTATATCAGTGGAAGCGATCCCACGACGCCAGAAAGGAGCAGCCGGCCTACGTCCCGCCGCTGCTCTATTGGAGTCGTGTCCATGGGGTGTGCGAATGGATCCACTCCGGCATGCGATCGCGAAGGTCCTCATCGAACAGGCATCGCATGCACGCGTTGTTCCCGCGACATGGCGGCGTTTCCGCCACGTGCACGCAGGGGGAGCACGGTAACTGCACATAGTGGGTGACATCTTCGACATCGGCCCACGGACGCAGCAGTTGGCCTGGCATGACTGGTCCCCAGAACGACTCGGATGGGACCGCGAACAGTCGAGCGTAGTGCAGCAGTGCGGAATCGATGCCGAAGTAGCGAACGGCACCTCGCACGACTGACAACGATTCAGGCAGCGACAGCTCGCCACACCTGTTCTCGCAGCGAATCCGCGGATACTCCCGCTGCAAGCCGCCGATGATCTCGGACGCAAGTGGCCTGTCCGCGGCATTTCCCACGAAGGCGAGCGCAGTGTCCGGGTGTTGGGCGTGGTACGCCGACAAGTGCTTCACCCAACCATCCGTGGGCAACCGTCGTTCGACGGCCAGGTCGGAACACCCAGGTCCGATTGTCACATATTCTTCACGATGCAGCATTGCTGGAAGTCGCTCAACGACGCGCGACGCGGCGTCGGCACGTGATGTCACAGCGGCCGACATGGTCAATGCGATCTGATCATAAAAGAAATGAACCGGGGCGTATCGATTGAAGAAAAGCAGATGGGTGTACACGCCACGCCGCCAGAACGTCGCTTCGAGATAGAACCCGAGTCGATTCCGGGCGCACGTTGCCAGCGCAAGGACGCCGGTCAGGCGACTGTAGACTTCCAGATCGATGATCGAATCGGCAGTCCGCGACTTCCAGAGAACATGGAATGCTGACGTGATCAACTGTATGATTCCGGAGTCATCAATGCAGCGAATTTCATCGAACGCATTCACGGTCTCGCCAAACGGCCGCAGCGCTTTCGTCGTGATCAGAATCATGCGGCACCCTGGATACGCAGTCCGAATACCCTGAAGCGCCGGCGCCGCCACCAGCAGACTGCCCCCGCCCTGCATCTTGATCACGACGATATCCCCTGTGGCGACGACGGAGTGGTCCCGCTTGAGGACAGCGCCAAGGAGCATGGCGAATGGCTTCAGCAACGCCACCAGACAGCCACCAAAGTAATAATCAATACACTTCTTTGTCGTCAGATTCACAGTGGCACGTCGTCTCGTGGTCGCTCCAGGACGCACAACCATTCCCCGAATGGCGCAACGACGTTCACATCAGTGAACGATGGCCCGAGTGCGGAGGCGAGGCCGCGTGACGCACGCTGAAACAACTGTGGTCCAAACGCGCTGCCCACGTTCAAGAGATATCCAACTGGCAATCGTTTCACGTGCGTCGACAGGACGTCGATGCGAAGGCCGACCTCCGCAGCCATGCTGACAAGCGAAGCGCGCGAGAAGTAGAACAGATGTTCAACCTTGTACTGCGGCCAGAGCACGCCAAAGAGCCGTCGCCCAAATGCATCAGCGTTCGGTGTCGTGACGATGATCTTTCCGCCGGGCGCGAGGAGGTCATTCGCTGCCGCAAGTACGGCCAGCGGGTCTCGTACATGCTCCAGAAAATCGAGCATGAAGATGAAATTGAACCTCGCCCCCTCGTACGATTTCACAAAAGCGTCGAACGATTCTGGAACGACGCGTACCCGCAGATCCGAAGCATCGCTGTCGCGCCAGAGTGGTTCGGCGACCGTGACATCAGCGGTAGCATACACAGCGTTGAGCGCACGAACGAGATTGCCTTCGCCAGCTCCCGGTTCAAAAATACGAGCGCCGTCGAGAGGTAGGTCCAGGCGCGCCAGCAACCAGCGAAAGTATGAAACCTTGGAGCGCGGGTCGGTACGCGATCGTCGCTCGAAGTATTCCGCATACTGCGCCTGAAGCAGCGTTTCAGACGGCTGCGGCTCCAGCGCCAGTGCGCTGCACACACGGCACGTGCACAACTCGAGGTTCTGACCGTCGGACGGATCGACGACAAATGTGCGCAGTCGCCGCAACGTCGATCCGTGACAGAGGCGGCATCGCGAATCCGGTGGAGTGCGCACTCTGCCCTGAGAAAGGATTGAATCGAGCGGTCAGCACGCAAGCTGCCTGCAAGGCGTGGCGTTTTCAAGGTGGCCTTTGCGCATGTCGACTCATATAAATCCGGTGTGCGACAGCAATTCCCGGACTGGTTGAACGCGCACTGTCCGCCGTTCCCTCAGTGCCCTCGAGAAATGCGGAGCCTGCAAGGTCACTCAGCGACCTCACCGCGAGCGCCGCGCGTGCGGCGTCAGGACCAGCAGACTTTCACCGCAAAGGGAGTCAGTCTGGCGCGCGTGTCAGAGCATGAGATGCGCCAACGTCTTTCCTCGCGGCGGACCGTCGGCGTTCTGCATTGGCTCCATGGTCAGCGCGGCGCCCGTGACTTTGCAGGACGGCGCCGGCATGCCGGTGGTGAAGAGCATCGGCGTGCTGCGATTGAGGCTGACGCGGGTGCCGCGCACCATGCCGTCGGCGCAGATGAACCAGAACTGATAGCCGGTATCGACCGGCGCGGCGGGCAGGCCGTGCACGACGACGTTCCAGCGATGTGTGCGCGGTTCGTCGAAGATCACCATGCCGCCTTCCTGTCCGTGCATCATGATCTTCGCCTGCATCACGCGGGCCGCCTGACGCATGATCGACACGGTGTCCTGCAACGCGAGCAGCCGCGCATCAACGTCTGCCGCGGATGCAGGCGCGGCCGCGACTTGCGGTGCGATCGCGTCCCGTGTCGACGCCCGACCGAGTTCCCACCCTGCGAAGCCAGTCAGCAGAGAAGCAGCGATGCCAATCGGCAGGCTCCACCGGCGGAATCGACCGGGCGCACGACCGACGGCGTGTTCGAGAATCTGACGCTGCAACCCTGGTCGCGGCGTGACCGGCGCGACACCCATCGGCAGCCATCGCAATTCCGATTCGGCGCGCTCCACCGCCGCCCGACACGCATCGCAACCCGTCATGTGCTCCGCAAACGCCGACATTTCGGCGGCGCTGAGTGTGCCCGCGGCGTATTCCGTGCGATGCTCGATGAACCAGTCATGCGCGGTCATGGAACCCAGTCCTTCAGAGGGGCGAGTGCAGTGCGCAGGCGGCCGAACGCGAGCCGGATGCGTGTCTTGACGGTACCGAGTGGCACACCGAGTGTGGCGGCAATTTCAGAATGTGCGAGTCCTTCGAAGAATGCGAGTGACACGGCGACACGCTGTTCGGGAGGCAGCGACGCGAGCGCGGCGTGCACCTGCGTGTGCATGTGCCAGCCGGGCTGCGCGGCCTCATTCGGCTCGACCGGCGCCACCGTCGATCGATCCAACTCCGAGGGCGTGAGGGCCGTGACCAGCCGAACGCGACGTTTGCGGTGCCGCAATCGATCGATTGCGCGCTGACGGGTCATGCGGAGCAGCAGGGGCATCAGCCCCTGAGTGTCATCTTCAGCGGGCGTGATACTGGTCCACACGACGCGGAACGTGTCCATCACCACATCCTCGGCGTCGTCGGCATCCTGCAACATCGCCTGTGCGACGCCGAGCAGCCACGGAATGGTCAGTTCGATCAATTCGGCGAGTGCTGATTCGTCACGCTGCGCAATGCGTGCGCGCAACGACGACTCACGTTCCGGCGACATCAGTGAGCGTGTGGCCTTCAGGTGTGTTTCGAGTCGAAGTTGGCGTTCCGGTGGCACGGTCATCTCGTGACGGAATGCATGACGGTGATCTGCTGACGGTGGAGTCGCGAGGTGCGTGTGTTCTGCGATCAAACGCTGCCAACGCTCGGTCGGATCTCGACTCGTTTTTTCTTGCGCGGTGGAAGCCTGCCTTTGTAAGGCGCCGCAAGCGCGGCGCCCGCGGAGCAGTCGCTCCGTGACCGTGAAGGCTCCGCGTTTTCGAGAGGTACAGCGCGAAGGTCAACGGCAAGAGCAACTGCAACTGATTTTTTTGGAAACGGCAACGGCAACTGCAACAGCAACAGCAACTCTCTAGGTGGAGTTAGCCCGGTTGCGCAGTTGCAGTTCCAAAGCAAAGCCGTTGCCGTTGCCGTTGACCTTCTCTCGGTGCCCCTCGGAAGAACGGAGCTCGCACGGTCACGGAACGCGTCTCCGCGAGCGCCGCGCTTGCGGCGCGTGAAATTCGGACTTCCACGGTCACAAATGCCCAGGCCAAGGGGATGGAACAGCCCCGGCCGGGAGCGCGTATCGTTGCCAATGCCCCGTCGGGCCGCGAAATTGGGAGTTCGACCCACACCTGGAGCCCGCGCATGCCGGTCACGTTCACTGTCAACGGCACTTCACGCACCGTTGATGTTCCTGCCGACATGCCGCTCCTCTGGGTGCTGCGTGACGTACTCGACCTGAAGGGCACCAAGTTCGGGTGCGGCATCGCGCAGTGCGGCGCCTGCACCGTGCACCTGAATGGCGCGCCCACGCGATCGTGTCAGATCCCGGCGACTGCGGTGCAGGGCGCCAAGGTCACGACCATCGAGGGGCTCTCGCCTGACGGCAACCATCCGCTGCAGAAGGCGTGGAAGGAGCTCGACGTGCCACAGTGCGGGTATTGCCAGGCCGGCCAGCTGATGTCCGCTGCGGCGCTGCTGGCCACCACGCCCAAGCCGACCGACGCGCAGATCGATACTGCGATGAACGGCAACCTCTGTCGATGCGCGACCTACACGCGCATTCGCGACGGCATCAAGAAGGCCGCCGGCACGCCGCGCGCCGGTTCACAGGTGGGAGGCAACTGATGTCACTCTTCCCGCCACTCGATCGCCGCGAGTTCCTGCGCGTCTCGGCACTGGCCGGCGGCGGACTGCTGCTCGGTGCATGGCTCGACTTCGGCACGAATGGTGTGCTCGAAGCGGCCGAAGCCCCACTGCATGCTGGTGAGTTCTCGCCAAACGCGTTCATCCGTATCGCGCCGAGTGGTGCGATCACGATCGTGGCGAAAAATCCGGAAATCGGTCAGGGTATCAAGACCATGTTGCCGATGCTGATTGCGGAAGAACTGGACGTCGACTGGAGTGCGGTCACGATCGAGCAGGCGATGAGCGAGCCGGCGAAATACGGCTCGCAGGTGGCCGGCGGCAGCACCGCCACGCCCACGAACTGGGAACCACTGCGCAAGGCTGGTGCGGCCGGTCGACAGATGCTCGTCGCAGCCGCGGCACAGTCGTGGAGCGTGCCGGCGGCTGAATGCACGACGGCATCGGGTGTCGTGTATCACAAGGCATCGAACCGACAGATGACGTACGGTGCACTGGCCACTGCCGCGGCCGCGCTGCCCGCGCCCGACATGGCCACCGTCACCCTCAAGGACCCGAAGGATTTCCGCATCATCGGCAAGCCGATGACGGGCGTCGACAATCACAAGGTCGTCACTGGCCAGCCGCTGTTCGGCATCGACGTGGTGGTGCCGAACATGTTGTACGGCACGTTCGAAAAGTGCCCGGTGTTCGCGGGCAAGGCAGTCAGCGCGAACCTCGAGGAGATCAAGGCGCTGCCGGGCGTGAAGAACGCATTCATCGTCGACGGCGGTACGGTCCTGAGCGGATTGTTGAGCGGCGTCGCGATCCTCGCCGACACGTGGTGGGCTGCGAAATCGGCACGCGCGAAACTCAAGGTGACGTGGGAAGAAGGTGCGACCGCGCAACAGAGCTCTGCGTCGATCAAGGCGAAGGCGACGGAACTCTTCGCGCAGGCACCAGCGCGTGCGTTGCGCGCGGACGGCGACGTGAACACCGCATTCGCAGCGGCCACGAAGACCGTCGAAGCGACGTACGAATATCCGTTCCTCGCACACGCCACGCTCGAACCGCAGAACTGCACCGCCAGCTTCAGGAGCGACGCGATCGAGATCTGGGCACCGACGCAGAACCCGCAGTCGGGTCGCGTGCTCGTCGCGAAGACACTCGGCATCGCGGAAAAGGATGTCGCGATCCACATCACGCGCAGCGGCGGTGGCTTCGGTCGTCGCCTGAACAACGACTACATGGTCGAAGCGGCGATGATCGCGAAGATGGCCGGCGTGCCGGTGAAGCTGCTCTGGACGCGCGAAGACGATATCCGCCATGACTTCTATCGCCCCGCCGGCTTCCACAAGCTGAAGGGTGCGGTCGATGCGAGCGGGAAACTGTCAGCGTGGCAGAATCACTTCGTCACGTTCTCCAACAACGGCACCGACTTCGTGCCGAGTGCGGGAATGGACGGCACCGAATTCCCATCGCTCGCGGCGCCGAACCGGAACGTCAGCGTCTCGACGATGCCGCTCGGTGTACCGACCGGCTATCTGCGCGCGCCAGGCAGCAACGCACTCGCGTACGTGCACGAGTCGTTCATCGACGAACTGGCGCACGCGGCGAAGAAGGATCCGCTGCAGTTTCGTCTCGAGATGCTCTCACAGCTGCCGGCCGAAACACCGCGCGGTGCGATGGTACCGTCACGAATGAAGGGTGTGCTGGAACAGCTCGCGCAGAAGTCGGGATGGGGCACGCGCAAGTTGCCGAAGGGCAGCGGCGTTGGCGTGGCGAGTTACTACTCACACCGCGGCTACTTCGCCGAAGTGGTGGAAGTGAGTGTCACGCGCGCCGGCAAACTGACGGTGAAGAAAGTGTGGGTGGTCGGTGACGTCGGCAGCCAGATCATCAACCCGTCCGGCGCGATCAATCAGGTGCAGGGGTCCGTGATCGACGGCATCAGCGAAGCGCTGGCGCAGGAAATCACGATCGAGGCGGGTCGCACAAAGCAGAGCAACTTCCACGACTTCCCGCTGATTCGCTTGAATCAGATTCCGGTGGTCGACGTCAGCTTCCGCACCACCGAGTACCCGCCGACTGGCATGGGTGAACCTGCCTTGCCACCAGTCGTGCCGGCCCTCTGCAATGCCATCTTCGCCGCGACGGGCAAGCGGATCCGGTCGTTGCCGTTGTCGAAGCACGACTTGAGCTGGACCTGAGGCCACACGCGTGAAGCAGTGGCTCGAAACGGGGCAAGTCTTCGCACAACTCGCGTCACTGCACGCCGCGGGTCGGCGCGCGGCGTTGGCGTCGGTGGTGCGCGTGTTCGGGTCAGCCTACCGCCACGAAGGTGCGAAACTCGTCGTTGGTGACGATGCACGAAGTGTCGGCAATGTGAGTGGCGGATGTCTCGAGGCGGATGTGCGTGAAGTGGCGATGCGCGTCGCGAATACCGGCGTCGCCGAGCTGCGAACCTACTGTGGCGGATCCGACGAGGTCTCGGCGTGGGATCTCGGTGTCGGGTGCGACGGCGTCGTCGAGATCCTGATCGAGCCTGTCTCGTCGGCACGGGTCTTCGAACGGCGTGCGTTGCAGGATGAAACCGGCTACGTGGCTGTGACGCTCTTGCGCGAGAGCACGGAATGCGGGGAAGCGCCGCGCATGGTGATCACGGATGCGGGCGCGTTCGGATCTCTCGGCGATGCAACGCTGGACGCGTTCGCGCGCGTGAACGCCACCGCGTGGCGTGAGGCGGGCGAGTCGCGCATCGAACGGTACGGTGACCATCGCCTCTCACTCGACGTGCTGGTGCCGCCACCGCGACTGGTGATCATCAGCGCTGGCGACGACGCGCGAATGCTGGCGCGGCTGTCGTCGGAGGTCGGCTTTCGTGTGGTGGTGGTCGATCGTCGGCCGGGCCTGCTGACGAATGAGCGATTCCCGTCGGCGATCACACTCGTCGAATCCGATGCCGCGCGCCTGAACGAACGACTCGTGCTCGAGGACAGCGCGTTCTGCGTCGTCATGACCCATGATTTCGCTGACGACACCGCCTACCTGCGCGCGCTCCTGCGCACCTCGGCGCGCTACATCGGCATGCTCGGGCCGCGCCAGCGCACGGAGCGGATCCTGACACACCTGCGTACCGAGTCGCCGATCGACGAATCGCGCATCTACGGACCGGTGGGTCTCGATATCGGGACTGACGGCGCCGAGCAGGTCGCGCTGGCGGTGCTGGCGGAAATTCTCGCCGTGCGTTCCGGTCGGCACCCGCAATCGCTGCGTGAGCGGCGAGCGCCAATCCACGCGCACCGTGAGTAGACCGCGCGTCGCGGCGGTGATTCTCGCAGCTGGCGCCTCCAGTCGCATGGGCCGCAACAAGATGCTGCTGGACGTTGCGGGTGACCCGATGGTGCGGCGCGCCGTGCTCGTCGCACACGATGCCGGATGTGCACCAATCGTTGTCGTCGTCGGCAAGGATGAAGCGCAGGTGCGCAACGCGCTGCACGATCTGCCGGTGACGTTCGCCGTCAATCCGGACTTCATCGGCCCCACCAGCACATCGCTGCACGCCGGACTCGAGGCACTCGATGATTCGGTCAGCGCGACCATCGTGATGCTGGCCGACATGGTCCGCGTCACGACGCCGATGGTGCGCGCATTGCTCGACGCCGACGCCACGTCCGATGCACCACTGGGCGTGTCACGCTATGCGGACGTGCTGGCGCCACCCCTGCTCTTCCGCCGCGCCCTGTGGCCGGAGCTGATGGCGTGGCATGGCGAAGGCTGCGGCAAGGCCGTCGTGAAGGCGCATCAGCACGAGGCCGTGCTGCACGACTGGGCCGAGTCGGCGCTGCGCGACGTCGACACGCCGGACGACTATCGCGAGCTGGTCACGTCGTGAATCGTCGGAAGTTCGTGCTGCGCACGGTCGCGGCGGTTGGTGCACTTGGAATCGGCTGGAGCCTGCTGCCACCGCGCAGTCGGCTGGGTAGCCGGAATGACCTTCCCGAAGATCCGGGTGAGCACGCACTCAACGGCTGGGTGAAGATCGGCACCGACAATCACGTCACGGTGATCATGTCGAAGTCGGAGATGGGCCAGGGCATCCATACGACACTTGCGATGCTGCTGGCCGATGAACTCGACGCCGACTGGGCGCAGGTGCGCACGGAGATGTCACCACTGCGCGCGATCTACAACAACATCGTGAACGTGGTGGACGGCCTGCCGTTTCATCCGGATGATCACGGCAGAGTCCAGCGCACGGCGGCGTGGTTCACGGCCAAGACGATGCGCACCAGTGGTGTGATGATCACCGGTGGTTCGTCGAGCGTGAAGGATCTCTGGTTGCCGATGCGACAGGCTGGCGCGTCGGCGCGTGCGATGCTGGTTGCGGCCGCAGCGGACCTGTGGAAGGTGCGGGCCGACGAGATCACCGTGGAATCCGGCATCCTGCGCCACAGCTCCGGCCGGAACGCGACGTTTGGCCAGATGATCGAACCGGCCTCGCAGCTGCCACTGATGGCGTCAGCGCCACTCAAGACGCCAGACAAGTTCACCATCATCGGCACGTCGCAGCATCGCATCGAAAGCCGCGCCAAACAGAATGGGTCCGCGACGTTCGGCATCGACATCGTGCTGCCGGACATGTTGTACGCGAGCGTCGTGATGTGCCCGACGCTCGGCGGCACAGTGCGTGCGTTCGATAGCGCCGTGGCGCTGGCCATGCCGGGTGTCCGCTATGTGACGGGTGTCGCGGGTCACAACGGCGGCACCGCCGGCGTAGCCGTGATCGCCGAGACCCCGTATCACGCGATGCACGCGGTGAAGGCGGTCACGGTGACCTGGGATCACGGCGCGATGGCCGGCGTGTCGAGCGCACAACTGATGCAGAAGCTCTCGGAATCACTCGACTTCGGGTCGGGCCACGCGTACGCCTCTCACGGCAATGTGAACGCCGCGCTGACATCGGCAGCGAAGATCGTCACGGCCGAATACCGCGCGCCGTATCTCGCGCATGCGACGATGGAGCCGATCAACTGCACAGTGCAGTTCAAGAACGGCCGCGCCACCGTCTGGGCGTCGACGCAGGTGCCGACCATTGCACGACTGACGGTGGCGCGCGCACTTGGCATCGACACCGAAGCTGTCGACGTGCAAGTGCAGCTCATCGGCGGCGGATTCGGCCGCCGACTGGATGTCGATTTCATCGGGCAGGCCGCCGAGATCGCGAAGGTTGCGAATGGCGTGCCGGTGCAGACGATCTGGTCGCGCGAGGAGGATGTGCGCCACGATTTCTATCGGCCCGCGTGTGTGTCGCAGGCCGCCGCTGCGCTTGATAAAGACGGCAACCTGACGGCGTGGCGCACCACGTCAGCCAGTCAGACGCTGGTGAGCACGGTACTCAAGCGCAACTTCGGGCTCCCCGGCCTGCCGATTGACAAGACCGCCAACGAAGGCGCGTTCGATCAACCGTATGAATATCCTGCCGCGCGCATCGCCCACCAGGCCGTGGACCTGCCCGTGCCGGTCGGCTTCTGGCGGTCGGTGGGACATTCGCATCAGGCGTTCTTCACCGAATCGTTCATGGACGAAGTGGCGATCGCGGCGCGCAAGGATCCGGTGGCATTTCGTCTGGCGCTGCTCAAGTCACACGCGCGACACCGTCGTGTGTTGATGCGAGCCGCGGCGCTGTCAGCGTGGTCTACGCCACTCGCGACGCCGACGAACGGCAGCCGGGTCGGCCGCGGCATCGCGCTGCACGAATCGTTCGGCAGTGTCGTCGCGCAGGTCGCGGAGGTGTCTGTCGCGCCCGACAACTCGTTTCGCGTCACGCGCGTCGTCGCGGTCATCGATTGCGGACTGCCGGTGAATCCGATGCTGATCCGCCAGCAGATGGAGGGTGGAATCATCTTCGCGCTCTCGGCTGCGCTGTACGGCGAGATCACGATCGAGAATGGCCAGGTGCAGCAAGGCAATTTCAACGACTATCAGATGCTGCGCATGCAGGACGCGCCGCAGATCGAGGTCGACATCATGCCGAGCGCCGATCATCCGGAAGGCGTCGGTGAACCGCCGCTGCCGCCGCTCGCACCTGCCGTCGCGAATGCTCTGTTCGCGGCCACGGGCAGGCGCCTGCGCACGTTACCGCTGCGTCTGACGCCCCGGACACACAGCTGATGCCAACCATCATCGTCAACGGCAAGCCATTCGAGGTCTCCGCCGAGCCGGAGACACCGCTGCTCTGGGTGCTGCGTGGTGAACTGAAGCTGACGGGCACGAAATTCGGTTGTGGCATCGCGGCCTGCGGTGCATGCACCGTACATCTGGACGGGCAGCCGATTCGTTCGTGTGTGACGCCGCTCTCCACAGTCGGGACAAGGGCCGTGACCACGATTGAAGGGTTGTCGGGCGCGGACGCCGACGCGCTGAACACCGCCTGGAGCGACGGTGACGTCGTGCAGTGCGGATACTGTCAGACCGGGCAGCTCATGAGTGCGTGTGCCCTGCTCCGCGCAACACCATCGCCCACCGATCGCGACATCGATGTTGCGATGTCTGGCAACATCTGTCGCTGCGGCACGTATCCACGCATCCGTGCCGCGATTCACGCGGCCGCAGCGGCACGTCACACAAAACCGTAGCGCGCGTCGCTCAGCGGTTCACGAGCACCAGTTTTCCGCGCACATCCCGCGCAGCCATGCGCGCGAATGCCGCCTTCAATTCGGTCATCGGCAGTGTCCTATCGACCACCGGCTTGATCTTCCCCTGACCGTACCAGATCATCAGCTCGAGCATCATTGCCGCAGCGGCCGTTGGCTCACGTCGCGCATAGTCGCCCCAGAACACACCGACCATTGATGCACCTTTGAGTAATGCAAGGTTCAGCGGAATCGCTGGAATCGGCCCCGATGCAAATCCGACCACGAGATGCCGACCGCGCCAGGCAATCGATCGGAAGGCGGCCTCCGTCTGCTCACCACCGACGGGATCGTAAATCACATCGGGTCCCGTGCCGCCAGTGATCGACTTGAGCGCGTCACGCAGATTCTGCGACGACGTGTCGATCGTGGCGTCGGCACCCAGCGAGAGGCAGAACGCACATTTCGCAGCAGTCGATGCAGCCGCGATGACTCGCGCGCCGGCCGTCTTCGCAATCTGAATCGCAGCGGTGCCGACACCGCCAGCAGCACCGAGTACCAGCACCGTCTCGCCGGCCTTGAGCTGCGCCCGATCGATCAGTGCGTGATACGACGTGGCGTAGGTCATGATGAACGCCGCCGCATCGACTGCGGGAAACCCCGGCGGCAGCGGCACACACAACGTCGCGTTGACGACGGCATGCGTGGCAAACGCACCGATGTTCGAGAGACATGCCACACTCTGCCCGACCTTGAGCAACGTGACACCGTCTCCCACCGCCGTCACGCGCCCTGCGAATTCCGCACCGGGCGTGAACGGCAACGGCGGCTTGAACTGATACTTGCCCCGCACGATCAGCAGATCGGGAAAATTCAGGCTCGCCGCCTCGATGGAAACCAGCACTTCACCGACACCAGGCAGCGGCGTCGGAACGTCGGCCCAGCGCAGATTCTCGATATCGGTCGCCGTCTCACAGATCCACGCCTGCATGGTTGCTTCCTTTCAGCGTTGAGAAAATCGCGCCAGCGAAAACAGCGACGTGTCGAAACCTACCGGCAGGTTCGTGGCCATGTCGGCCAGCACTTCGCCAAGCGCGCTCGAGAACTTGAAACCGTGTCCTGAACAGGGCGACGCCACGATCACGGCGGGATGATCAGGATGCACATCGATCACGAAGTGTTCATCGGGCACGTTGGTGTACATACACACGCCCGCCTCGCGCAGCGCACCGTTGGCATCAGGCATCCACTCGGCCAGCAACGAACGGACGACGGCGATCTCGTCGTCACCAACGGTGCGGCGCGCCGTGTCGGGATCCACCGACTCTCCGAAGTGGTGCAGCGCGAACTTCACACCATCACCGGTATCGGCGAATCCGTAGGACGTCAGGCCCGGTCCGAGCTCCTGCAGAAACACCGGGAATTTCTCGGGCGTGAAGTAGTGGGCATTTCGCGCCGGCGTGAACCAGTACACGACGTTGCGCTGTGCCTGAAATGGCACGCCGAGTTCACGCAGCACCTTGCCGGCCCACGCACCAACCGTCAACACCAGTCGCGTCGCCGAGTATGTGCCCTTCGCGGTCGTCACCTCGACGCCGTCACCGACCGCGCGCCACGAGAGCATCGGCTCGTCACTGTGCACATCGGCACCATGTTGCTTCGCGAGAGTCGTGAATGCCGTGATGGCACGCTCCGGTGCCAGCATTCCCGCGCGCGGTTCGACGACTCCGATGTCGCTCGGGCGCGGCCGGAACGCCGGATATCGACGCTGGACCTCATCGGCGCCGATGACTTCGTGCGGCAGGTTGTGCAGCTGCGCGCTGAGCAGCGCGCCGGACACCACTGCGCTGTCCGGTGCGCCGAGCATCAGGCCACCGGTCTGACGGAACACCGTCACGCCGCTTTCCTTTTCGAGCTCATGCCAGCATTCGTAGGCGCGTTGTACGAGCGGTACGTAGCGCGGATCCTCAAAGTAGGCCTCGCGGATGATGCGCGACTTGCCGTGCGATGAGCCGAGCGCATGCGCCGGCGTGAACTGCTCGAGCCCCAGCACGCGATGCCCGCGATGTGCGAGCTGATGCAGCGTGGCGCTGCCCATCGCGCCCAGTCCCACGACGATCACATCGTATCCGTTGACCATCCGCCAACGATGGCTGCCCGTGAGTGCGGCGTCAACGCGGCGCGCGGCAGTCGCACAGCGCCAGGGCTGTGCGACCTGCTCCGGATTACGGCGTTGCCGTCGCGGTGATCGTGACCGGATCGATGACGGCAGCGCGCACCAGCGCCGAATTGGTGCCGGCGACGGGTCCCATCGTCCACTTCACGGTCGCTTCGCCCGACGCATTCGTCAGGATGCTCTGCGGGGCGATCGCGCCACCGCCTCCCGTGATCTGGAACGTGACATTGATGCTGTCCATCGGCACGTTGTTGCCACCGAGCACGCGCACCACGATCTGATTGGCCAGCGCCACCGCCACTTTCGCGCTCTGGTTGTTACCCTGCGCGATTACGATATCACTCGGCAGAATTCCACTCGCATTCACGCGCAGCGGCTCGACGCCGGGAATCGTGGCCTGAATACCCTGCGTGACCTCGGGGCCGAGCGTCCACTTCACGCGCGCTTCGCCGTTCGCGTCAGTCTTGATCGACGCCGAATCCACCGCACCACCGCCCTGCACCACGACGATCGTGATCGCCGTGCCACCGACACCTTTGCCGGCAGCATCGGTCGCGCGAAACACCAGCGGTGCTCGCAGCTGGCGGCCAACCTGGCGCGTCTGCAAGTTGCCGGACACGATCGTGAGCGCTTCGACCGACTCGGGCTCGAGTGCTTTCTTGCAGCCGCTGAGCGCCAGCACCAGACAGCCGGCGAGGCCGGCCGCGACGCGCGCGGCGTGCGGAAATCGAATCATGGGAATCACGTCGGCAAAGGAAGGGTTCACCTTCTATTGTCGGACGGATTGACTGGAAACTGTTGTATCCGGCTCCTCGACTACTTGCGCGCAATCAGCGGCAGCTCACCCGCTGACAGCCTTCCACAACGCGGCCGCCGCCAGTGCACCGGTCACCGGGCCCACCACCGGAATCCAGCTGTATCCCCAATCGTTGTGCGACTTGTTCGCGATCGGGAGGATCGCATGCGCGATGCGCGGACCGAGATCGCGTGCCGGATTGATGGCGTAGCCCGTCGGACCGCCGAGGCTCAGGCCGATGCCCCACACCAGCGCGCCAACCAGTGCGGGACCGACGTTCGTCGCCGGTGATGCGCCAGCCACCAGTTTGCTGCCGATCGCGTTCGCAACGACAATCAGCACACCCGTGCCGATCGCTTCGCTGAGCAGGTTCGGCACCGTGCTGCGAATCGCCGGACCGGTGCAGAAGCAGGCCCGGATCGCGGCGGCGTCTTTCGTCACGCGCCAATGATTGAAGTAGTGAATCCACACCAGCGTCGCGCCAACGATCGCGCCGAGCAGCTGCGCTCCGATGTGCCACACGGCATCTCCGGCCGTTCGCGCTCCCAGAAACACATTGGCGATCGTGCCGGCCGGATTCAGTTCGCCCGGTGCACCGAGACTAGTGGCCACGAGCACACCACACAGTACGGCCACCGCCCATCCGGCGGTGATCGCGATCCAACCCGCCGCCTTCGACTTCGATTCCTCCAGCAGCACACCTGCCACGACACCGTTACCAAGCAGAATCAGAACCGCGGTGCCGAGGAATTCGCCAAGGGCAGTCGATGGCATGATTGATGGGGAGTGGGAAGTCCGGATCACGGAATGCAGCACCGGTGCGCCGCGTGCCGAGGGCGTAACCTATGCCCGTGTCAGAGTCGGCGCCGTCAACGTGCCGACGATCAGCCAGCGATGACGAAGAACAGGTGAAAGACCGTCCCGCGACCGGCGACACTCTCCACGGACACGTACCCGCTGTGCTGTCGCATGCCGCCGTACACGACCGATAGTCCAAGGCCGGTGCCTGACTTTCCTTTCGTCGTGTAGAACGGGTCGAACACGCGCGGAATCACGTCGGTCGAAATACCGCTGCCTGTATCGAGCACACGCAGGTGTGCATACGCGCCGGGCGGAATGCTGATGCCGTGCACATGTCGCGGGCCATCCACGTGCAGCAGGCGTGTTGCAACCGTCAGCGACCCGCCGTTCGGCATGGCCTGCACGGCGTTCTGACAGAGGTTGAGCAGTGCCTGATCGATGAACGTGCGCTCGGCGCTGACGAGCAGTGGTTGCGATGACGGCAGCAGTTGCAAGCGCACCGTCGTCGGCACGAGTCGTCGCGCAATGTCACTGAACTGTCTCACGACGTCATTCAGGTCGAGCACTTCGAGCCCGATGCTTTCCTGCCGACTGATGTAGAGCAGCTTGCGAGTCAGCGCTGTCGCGCGTTGCACGGCACTGTCGATAGCGTCGAAATCCTCGGTCGCATCACCGCCGCGCGCACCCACCACACGCGCGTGACCCGACGCCGTGAGCACGACACCGAGCAAATTGTTGAAGTCGTGCGCGATGCCACCGGCCATCACACCGAGCGCTTCCATCTTCTGTGCCTGTCGCAGCTGTGACTCGAGTCGACGATGCGCATCGACCAGAATCGCGAGCCCCATGCGATCGGCCAGCGACGCCACGAACTGTTCCTCGATCGCGGTCCACTGGCGCGTGCCGCCGAGATGCTCCATGCACACGATGCCGAACGTCGCGCGCTCGAGTCGCACGCCGCTATCGAGCATCGCACCGATGCCGTGCGTGCGGATGTAGAGATCCTGGATTTCCACCAGTGCGGCGTCGACGCTGGCGTCGCTGATGGCGAGTGTGCGTCCGGCGTGCAGCGCGGTCCAATAGGCAGGATGGTCGGTCCGCGTCACCACCAGCGGCTCTTCGACGATCGTCCCGCGCACCCAGGCGGCGGGACAGATCATGGCGGACCGTTCGCGGTCGTACTGCCACAGCGAGACCCGCTCAACGTCGAGCGCCTTCGCACCGGCCTCGGCTATTGTCGCAAATACCGACAGGAGGTCATCGCGATTCAGGACCGACAGGTCCAGCAGGACATCATGGAATCGTCGCGCATCCGACTCCAGCGCAAATTCCGGCTCAGGCGCCCGGCCATCAAACTCATCTGACGTGTCACTCGTCACGATCATCAGCTCGCCGTGCATGGGCGCGCCACCCGCGAAAACGACCCAAGCTCAGCGGGCCGGCATTCGACGCGTCTTGGTAACATACTCGAGTGCGCTGACATATCGACCGTTGCCGACCCGTGCTGGCAAGCTCTACCTTGGCTGAGCGATCCGGGCCATTCCCGCGTAGAGCACGGCGGCCGACGCTGGCAGCCTCCCACTCCGCCCACCCACCCGCATGCGATCCCGCCTCGTCTCCCTCGCGGTCCTGGCGCTCTGCCTCGCACCGACCGCCGCCGCGCCCGCCCCGCAATCCGAGGCCTTCGCACAATTCGTGGATCGCTACCTCGACGGGTTCGCGCAACGCCATCCGTCGATCGCCGCCGGCAACGGACTGCACCAGCATGATGACCTGCTCGACGACTTCAGCGCCGCGGCGATCAAGGCCGAAATTGTCACGCTGAAGCGACAGCGCCGCGAGCTGAATGCCTTCGACCCGGCACGCCTCACGCCCGACGAACGCGTCGACCAGAACATCCTCGACGGCATCATCGACGGCTGGCTGCTGGAGCAGGAAACGCTCCAGAACTGGCGCCGCAACCCGATGCTGTACGCCTCAGCGCTTTCCGACGGCGTGAACAACCTGATGACGATGGAAAATGCCCCGGCGCCGGTCCGGATGCGTCGCATCATCAGCAAACTCGCGTCGGTGTCGCAGCTGCTGCAGGCGGCCCGCACGAACCTCAAGAATCCGCCAACGCTTTTCACTCAACGTGGCATCGGCTTCATGCGTGGTGCCGCGGAAATGCTGAATCACGACGTGCCGCTCGCCTTCGCGACGCAGAAAGGCACGCCGCTGATGGATTCGCTGATGCGCGCGGCAGCCACGGCACGTCCGCTGATCACGGCGTATGCTGACTGGCTCGAGAAGGACGTGCTGCCGACCGCCACCGGCGACTTCCGCATCGGCGCCGCTGCGGTGGCGCGACGCTACAAGGCCGAAGAGCTGATCGATCAGCCGCTGCCATCACTGATCGCCATCGGTGAACGGGAATTGAGCATCTATCAGACGCAGTTCCGCGCAGCTGCGGCGCGCCTCGCACCGGGCCGCGATCCGCAAGTCGTGTGGCGTGAAGTGCGGCACGATCATCCGAAGGCTGGCAATGTCGTAGCGGCCACTCAGAAGCTCGTCGACTCGCTGACGGACTTCGTGGTGCGGAAGGGACTGGCCGTGGTGCCACCGGGTGAACGCGTCGTCGTCGCACCGGCGCAGCCGTTCGATCTCGGCTTCGCGTCGATGCACGCCTCGCCGCCGCTCGAGAATCCACCGGTGAAAAGTTTTTACTACATCACCGATGCCAGCGCGAGCATGCCCGCCGCCGAGCAGGAGGCGTGGCTGGAGCGGTACAACTACGCGTCACTGATCAATACATCGGCGCACGAAGCAATGCCCGGTCACTGGCTGCACTCGACGTACATGCGCCGTACGCCGGGCAAGGTGCGGCGCATCTGGATTGGACTCAATCCGTTTCCGCAGCCCTCATCGGGGCAGGATGGCTGGGCGCACTACAGCGAGCAGCTGATGGTCGAGGAACAGTTCGGCGGCGGTGATCCGCGCATCGAGCTGGCGCAGCTCAGCGACGCGATGACGCGTGTCTGCCGGTTGCTGTCCGGCATTCGCGTGCACTCCGGTGAGTGGACGCTGGCGCAGTCGCAGGCCTGCTTCGAGCAGCGTGCGTACGTCCCGACGTCGGCGGCAAAGCGGGAATCGGAGCGTGCCTCCTACGATCCGACGTATGGCGGGTACTTTCTTGGCAAGCGCGGCATCCTCACGCTCCGGCGAGACGTGGCCGCGAAGATGGGCTCTTCGTTCAATCTCCGCACCTTCCACGAACGTTTCATGACCAACGGCATCGCACCGATCTGGGCTCACCGTCAGCTCTTTCTTCCCGGCGACACCGCCCAGGTGGTCCAGTGACGCCTCGTTCAGGGAAAGTCCGCGTCGGTGTGCTGGGCGCCGGCGCGTGGGCGAAGTTCGCGCACATTCCGGGCTATAAGCGCGATCCGCGCTGTGAACTCGTCGCGATTGCCGATCCGATCCTCGAGCGCGCGAAGGAGTTCGCGGCCGAGTTCAACATCCCGAGTGTGTACGGATCACACGCAGAGCTGATTGCGCGTGAGGACATCGACCTGGTGGATGTGTGCACGCCGAGTGCGACGCACTTCGATCTGAGCTGGGCGGCGCTCGAGGCTGGAAAGCATGTGCTGTGCGAGAAGCCCGTGGCGTACGACTACACCGAAACGTTGCGCGCATCCGCGTTCGCGAAGTCGAAGGGCCTCAAGACGAAGCTCGGTTTCACCTTCCGGTATGCGCCGTCGATGCGCTACATGAAGGAGCTGATCGATCAGGGCTTCATCGGCACGCCGTTCATCTTCAACGGCTACGAGCAGAACTCGCAGTGGCTCGATCCGCAGAATCCGCTGCGCCAGGTGGACGTCGAGGCCGACCAGTCGATCATCCAGGTGTCGTCGCTGGAAGGGTATGGCGCGCCGATCATGGACATCGGCCACCTGTTCATGGGCAGCCGCTTCGAACAGGTCGTCGGCACGATGCGCAACTTCATCCCGGAGCGCATGGTGCGGCAGACGGGCACGATGATGCGCATGAACATCGACGACGGTGACATCTTCATCGGCGAGTTCGCGAACGGTGCGATCGGCTCGATCCAGACCAGCTTCGTGACCGTCGGCAACTACCCGGGCATCGAAGCACGTGTGTACGGCAGCAAGGGTGCGCTGATCTGTCGACTGGTGGAAGAGAATGGCATCTGCGAAACGCTCAAGGCGGCGAGCGCTGACCAGGTGGAGTTCCGCGAGCTGGAGATTCCGGAACGGTTCTATCCGCCCGGTGGCAATCGCGAGGAGTCGTGGCGATCACTCTTTTACGCGAACCTCGTCAGCTCGTTCATCTCGGAAATCATCAGTGATGGCCCCGAGAATGAAGGCAACTTCGACGACGGTGCGCACGTGCAGGAACTGATCAACGCCGTCGAGTTGTCGTTCCGCCAGCGCAAGTGGATCAACATTCCGCTCGCGCCCGGAGCGGGATCCTGAGCAAGGCACTCGAGCGGTACTTCGCGCAGTATTTCTCGCGCAACCCGGTCAACGCGACGTTCACCGGATTGCACGCGCTGGATGACCGTCTGCCGGATTGGTCGCTGGCGGGTCGCACGCGTGAAGCCACCGAGATGCGGCGACTGCGCGCGGACCTTAACGACACCGCCAATCCGTCGCTCACGCAGCTGCGCACGAGCAGCATCGCACTCGATGCGGAGTTGGCGCGCGCCAATCTCGATGTGCGGCTGGCGGAACATGACACCGCGTTTTTCCACGCACGCAATCCGGCGCTGTGGACCGGCGAGGCGATCTTCGCGATCGTCTCGCTGATGATCCGCGACTTCGCGCCGGTGGAGGAGCGCCTGCGCGCGATCATCGCCCGCCTCAATGCGATTCCGCGTTTCCTCGCGGCGATGCCGGACGCCATCACGGCGCCGGTACCGACGCAGTGGATGT
Source organism: Gemmatimonadaceae bacterium (assembly GCA_031367535.1). GTDB lineage: Bacteria > Gemmatimonadota > Gemmatimonadetes > Gemmatimonadales > Gemmatimonadaceae > JACMLX01. The sequence continues at coordinate 27,607 of JANLPZ010000086.1, read as the reverse complement.
CGCGGGCCGCGCGTGAATGTGCGACCGCGCATGATTTCCTCGATCACGGCCTGCACGACTGGATGGAAGCCAACGGCGTCGCGCAGGACACCGCCGACATCGTACACGAAGCCGCCGAACGGGCGCGCGACGCGTTCACCGTCACCGCCGCATCACTCGCGTCCCTGCCCTCATCCGACAGCGGCTACGCCATCGGCGCAGAAGCGTTCGACCTGCTGCTGCGGCGCGGACACTACTGCACCACTGACGCACACACGCTGCTCGATCGGGCCTTGGCGGAATTGCCGGCCGAGCAGGAGAAACTCGCCGCGCTGACTGCCGCATCCACATACGAATCATGGCCCGCGGTGCAAGCCGCGATGGCCGCCGATCATCCAGCAGTCGACGACTACTACGCCACGTTCCAGCGCCGCTGGAATGACTGCCATCGGATCGCCAATGAGCATCGCGCGGTGACGTGGGGCGATTGGCCGATCCGGTACGTGCCGATTCCCGCCTGGGCGCAGCCGTACGCATCACAGCTCTACTGGTTGTTCTATCGTTCGCCGGCGCCATTCGATCCGTACGATGTGTACGAATACGTCGTGACACCGATCGATGACTCGATGACTGTCGAGGAGCAGGAGAAGAAACTGCGTGCGTGGAACAACAGCACCATCACGCTCAATCACGTCGTGCATCACGGCGCCGTCGGGCATCACGTGCAGAACTGGCACGCGCGCTATCGCTCCTCCTCTCGCATCGGCCGTATCGCCGCCACCGATTGTGCCAGCCGCATCGCGATGTTCCTGGGCGGTTCGATGGCCGAAGGCTGGGCCTGTTACGCCACGCAGCTGATGGAAGAGCTGGGCATGCTTACGGCACTGGAGCAACTCTCCGAGCAGCATACGCGGGTGCGCATGCTTGCCCGCGCGATCGTCGACATCCGTCTCCATCACGGTCTCTGCACGTTCGCTGAGGCGGTGCAGTACTATGAGGAGATCGTCGGTATGCCGCTGGAACTGGCGACCGCCGAAACGACCAAGAATTCGATGTTTCCGTGTACGGCGCTGATGTACTGGCTGGGTACGAGCCGGATCCTGTCGTTGCGCGAGCAGGTGAAGTCGCAGCGCGGATCGGCGTTTGTGTTGCGCGAGTTCCACGACGAGTTGCTGAGCCGCGGCGCGATTCCCGTGTCGTTGGTGGCCACGCTGATGACCGAGCCTGACATGACCGCGCCTGCAATGACTGAGTCTGTCGCGTGACGCGAATGCCGACCGGGCAAACGCTCCTGATCTCGACGCTCGCACTCGCACTTGCTGCCTGTGGCAAAAGCGACAAGCCACGCGCATCAGGCGCTGCCCCCGACCTGCTGACGATCGGCTACGACCGCGAGCCGGACACGATGAATCGCTACGCCACACACATTCTCGAGGACATCGAGAGCTGCGTGGTGGAAGGCCTCGTCACGAACGACGAGAAGATGAATATCGTCCCGGTGCTTGCGCTCGACGTGCCGACCATCGCCAACGGAGACGTCACGCTGCGCAAGGATGGTGGCATGGATGTGACGTGGAAACTGCGGCCGGGTGTGAAGTGGCATGACGGCGTGTCGCACACATCGGCCGACGTGAAATTCACCGTCGATGCGATCAACAAGGGTGACTGGAAGCCCGAGAGTGTCGACGGCTTCGATCGCATCACATCGGTGGACACGCCGGATTCGCTGACGGCAGTCGTACACTACAAGGAAGTCTACGCACCGTACCGGCTGCAGTTCGTGCGCGGCACACTGCCGAAGCACATTCTCGACGGTAAGAACATCGATGCCGCCGCCGACTACAATCGCAACCCACTCGGGACTGGTCCGTACCACGTCGTCGAGTGGAAGACCGGTGAGTACATCCTGCTCGAAGCGGTGCCGAACTACTGGCGTGGCGCCGAGTTCCCGAAGATCAAGCGCCTGCTGTTCAAGTTCCTGCCGAATACGACGACGCGCATCAACCAGCTCAAGTCCGGCGAAGTGCAGATGGTGGCGCTGGTGCCGTGGGACAAGGTGCGCGAGCTGCGTGGACTGCCGGCGGTGCGACTGAACACGGTCGTCGGCAACGGCTACGAACACGTCTCGCTCAACCAGAAGCACTTCACGCCGTTCGCCGATGTCACGGTGCGTCGCGCGATGGCGCATGCGATCGACCGCAGCCTGATCGTGCACACACTGCTCGACAGTCTCGTGACCGTGGTGAACGGCCCGATCCAGCCGCTCAGCAGCGCATACGAGAAGGACGTGCCGTCGTATCCGTACGATCCGTCGCTGGCCCGCGCGATGCTCGACTCGGCGGGCTGGAAAGTCGGTGCGGACGGAATTCGCGTGAAGGACGGCAAGCGCCTCGAGTTCACGATCATCACGCAGTCCGGCTTCGCGATCCGAGAGAATGTGTCGCAGACGCTGCAGAAGGAATTCCGCGATGTCGGCATCGACGCGAAGATCCGGCTGATCGACGGCACAACCATCAGCAGCGTCTGGTTCAAGGGCGACTTCGACGCGATGCTGCACTGGTGGCAGTCGGGCGCGGACCCGGAGATCACGCTGTTCTTCGCCTCGGATCGCATGCCACCGGCAGGTCGCAACGTGAACTACTTCAAGGACGATTCACTGACGGTGATGTTGTACGCGTCGGACCGAGAAGCGGACGAAACGAAGCGGATCGAATTGCTGAAGGCGGCGCAGCGCCGAGTGGCGTCACTGGTGCCGGAACTGCCGCTCTACAACACATCGAAGGTCGATGCGGTGCCAATGCGCCTGCAGGGTTTTACTGGCAATCCGACCAACGCCGGACCGTTCTGGAACGTGTGGCAGTGGCAGCTGGTCGCGAAGTAGCGCGACCGCGCCGATGAGCGGAGTCGTGACATGATTCGTTTCATCGTGCGGCGCATCGTGCAGAGTGTGCCGCTGCTGCTCGTGATCTCGCTGCTGATCTTCACGCTGATTCATGCGGCGCCGGGCGGTCCGCTCTCGACGTATCTCGAAAATCCGAACGTGCGCCCGGAGGACATCGAGCGCCTGCGGAAAGCGATGGGCCTCGATCGACCGCTCGGCTTTCAGTATCTGTCGTGGCTCGGCGCCTTCGTGCGTGGCGACTGGGGATTCAGCTACGCCGACGGCCGCCCCGTGCTCGATCGACTCGTCGAACGCATTCCGGCGACACTCGAGCTGGTCGGCGTGGCCTGTGTGATGGCGCTCATTGCAGCCCTGCCCGCTGGTATCATCTCGGCCATCAACCGTCCGTTCGATAGAGTCAGTTCGGTGTTTGCCGTGGCCGGAATTTCGCTGCCGGTGTTCTGGTTTGGTTTGCTGCTGCAGCTCGTCTTCGCCGGCGCGCTCGGCTGGTTGCCGTCGTCGGGGCGCGAGTCGTTCGACGGCGGAGATTTTGCTGACAAGGTCTCGCACCTGATCCTGCCCGCGACTGTGCTGGCCGCGGCGCTGTCGGCGGCGTGGTCGCGGTATCTGCGGCGCGCGATGCGTGATACGGTCGCGCGCCCGTTCATACGCGCCGCAAGATCACGCGGCCTGAGCGAACGCACGCTGCTGCTGCATCACGCACTCCCGAATGCCCTGCCGACCTTCGTGACGGTGGTGCTCCTCGACGTCTCGATGATGGCGTCGGGTGCAGTCGTGACTGAAAGCATCTTTGCCTGGCCCGGTATCGGCAGCCTGTTCACCGAGGCGCTCGCGAAGCGTGACTATGCGGTGCTGATGGCGTTCCTGATGTGTGGCTCGGTGGCGGTGATGGTGCTGAATCTGGTGGCGGACCTGGCGGTGCATTCGCTCGATCCGCGCACGCGAGATGCAGCATGAGTGGCGCCGTTGCGGTGTCCGGCGGCGGTACGCAGAAGAATCGCGCGCCGATCGTGGCCGCCTGTTTGCTTGCCGCACTGCTGCTTGGCGCCGCACTCGCGCCGACGCTCGCGCCATACGCGATGGACGCACTCGACCTCGCGAACCGGCGCGCCGCACCGTCGTCGCTGCACTGGTTCGGCACCGACGAACTGGGGCGCGACCTGCTGACACGAGTGCTGTTCGGCGCGCGGGTGTCGCTCGCGATCGGCCTCATCTCCGCACTGGTCAGCGCCGCGATCGGTGCGGCCATCGGTGCCATTGCGGGGTACGCGGGCAAAGTGGCGGATGACATCCTGATGCGGCTGACTGATGCGATGCTCGCGATCCCGCGCCTGCCGTTGCTGATGATTACCGCCGCCGTGTTGCAGCCGAGCGTGCCGGTACTGGTGCTGCTGGTCGGTCTGGCGGGGTGGATGGAGACGGCACGTGTGGTGCGCGCCGAGGTGATGTCGCTGGCCGCACGCGACTTCGTGAGCGCGGCGCGTGCGATGGGTGCGTCACCGGTGCGTGTTGTGCTGCGCCACGTGCTGCCCGGTGTACTTCCTGCGGCGGCGGTTGCAACAACGCTCGCCGTCGGTCGCGGCATCCTGCTCGAAAGTGCACTGAGTTTCTTCGGGGTCGGCGTGCAGCCCCCGACGGCCAGCTGGGGGAACATGCTGTATCAGGCGCAGACGACGATGACCAGCGAACCCTGGCTCGCGATCTTCCCCGGCGCGATGATCTTCCTCACCGTCCTCGCCTGCAACGCCGTCGGCGACGCAATCGGCTCGGCGAAGTCCTGACTGCAACTACAGAATCGCAAAACTGCAACTGACGCCATACCGCGAGAGCAGCTCTTCAACTCTTCAACGCAACCGCGCAACGGCGCAACGGATCTGAACGGCTTTGACGCAAGGACGCCAAGGCGCCAAGCTCTCTGTCGCTGATGCGACCGTCCGCGCACGTCACGGCAAGAATGTTTTGTGAACTGCTCTTGCCGTTGCCGTTTCCAAAGCATTTTCGATGGCTCTGTGCGCGACGGATCAATGATTCGCACGCAGATCGCTTGGCGCCTTGGCGTCTTTGCGTCAAAGCCGTTCAGTTCCGTTGCGTCGTTGCGCCTCTGCGTTGAAGCCGTTGCTCCTGCAGTTTAGCGGCTGTTGCAGTCTTGCGATTCCGCAGTTGGCGCGCTGGGTCAGTACCCGCGATCCCGATCGACAATCCAGCGTGGTGTCTCGCCGCGCTCGAACTGGGCGAGACATTCGAGAAAGCCGTTCACTGCCCCGTCGATCGTCGTGAGGCCGGAGACGTGGGGAGAGATCATCACGCGCGGATGATCCCAGAGCGGTGACGTGGCCGGCAGCGGTTCGACTTCGAACACGTCCAGCGCCGCGCCGCGGATCCAGCCTTCGTCGAGGGCACGCGGCAGCACCGACTCGTCAATCACGGCGCCGCGACCTGCGTTCATCAGCACCGCACCATTGCACGCGCGCAACACCGACTCGTTCACCAGGCCACGCGTCTCCGGCGTCAGCGGCAGCGTGAGGATCACCCAGTCTGCGGTCGAGACCACACTCGCCAGCTGGTCGCTCGTGTGCACCGACTCGAACACGGCGCTGTCACCGCGACCCGTGCGCGACACTCCGGTGACCGTGCAGCCCAGCGCCGCGAAGAGTCGGCCCACCTGCGTACCGACGTCGCCCGTGCCGACCACCACCGCGTGAGTGCCGCGCAGCATGCCGATGTCGCCCGGCGCCCATTTGCGCTCGCGCTGCGCGGAGGCCAGTTCCACGATCTGCGTCACGAAGGCCAGCGCGCGGGACAGCGCCCACTCCGCAATCATCGGCCCGAACGACTCCGGCGTGCGTGTCAGCACGATGTCGCGCGAGAGCTCCACCGGCTGCAACCACGAGTCGACGCCGGCGCCCGTGCTCTGCACCCAGCGCACGTTGCCCATCGTCGGCAGCGGTGGACGCTTGAACCCGATGTACGCGTCGGCCCAGGCCAGATCCTCGCCCGAAATCTCCGTGAACACATTGCCGCGGATCTCGAGATCCGGCCGGCTGGCGGTGATCAGGCGCGTCATCGCGGCATGCGCGTTCTGGCCGATGACGACTCGACGGACGGGTAGAACCGAGGACATGGATACAGAGCAGGCGTAGGGGAGTATGACACGACCCGGCGCTGTGACCCGTGCCGCTGCCATTCGGTCAACCCTCGCCAAGTTAATGCACACCAACGAGTTCGCAGGGTGAAGCCGCGTTCACCATGTGTCGATACCACAAACACATGAACGCTCGACACCTCCCGTGAATTCACGGAGACCGCAATCCATCCCGGTACAGCCACCCCCAGAACGCCGCGGCTTGGCTCGCATGAGCGTGGCCATCGTCCCGGTGCAATCGACGACGCCCGATCCGGAGCTGCAGCAGTTGCTGATGCGATTCACTGGCGAACTCAATCGGCGTCGCGCCTACGCCGCGACACACGTTGATCGAGTCCGTTGCGGGAACAGAAGTCGATCCGTCAATCGCCATCGCCTTCATCTCGATGCTCAACAGCGCTACCGAGCTCAGGCAGACTGTCGACGAGATACCGGCCATGCTGTGTTCGTAGTAAACATTTGATTTGTCGGTCGACCCTCTCATCTTGTTGGATTAAGGGTTTGTAACCTTTGTGATCGCGCTGGTCCTCTCACCTCACTCTTCGCTCGTCGCTGCCTGATTGATGGACGTTACGAGGCAACAGCTGCTCATCCGGTTTGCCGGCACGCTCAATCGACGGCGTGCCTACTCTCCGTTGCATCCCATCGTGGTCGCCGCCGAGCAACAGCTGCTGGCCTCGATCAGCGATGCGCTGCGCGAGCGGTCAACGTTGAGCATCGGCGTGGCGCGCAACGAGCTGATCGTCGACGGCGAGCTGTGGGAGCTGAAAAACGGCGTGGCCCGCGAGCTCGCCAATCGGCTGCATCGTCGCGGTGTCGGCGCCCTGGCGCTCGAAGCCGGCCTGACACTCGAGGATCTGCAGAGCTCGCTGGCGTGGCTGGTGCTGGATCCTGGCGCAGCGAATGACGTCCCGCCGACCACGGGCGGATTTCACATCACGCGCACCGCGTATGACCTGCTGATTCTGGACGACGCGATCCGGGATGCGCAGTCGGCGATCGCATCGCTCTGGCGCACGCTGGCCGAAGTGACCGGCATCTTTGCCGATCACCACGAGCAGTCGGCGCGTGACGCCGCGATGGCCGAGGAGTACGCTGGCCTGCCCCTGATGTTCGACGACGCGCCGTCGGGCGATCACGGCTTCGATACCGACGCGATTCTCGAAGCGCTGACGACCACCCTCACCGATCCGACCGTCGCGCGTCGGACCGCCGTGGCGCTGCTCGAGCTCACGAATCACGGCGTCACCACCACGCGCGAAGGCCGGGAGCTGATCGGCGAGCAGATGCTGACGCTGCTCGAGCGCCTCGGCCAGTCCTCGCTCGGCCCCATCGTCAAAGGCCTCGCCGAGGGCGCGAAGCAGCTGCAGTTCGTGTCGGAAGTCGTGGAGATTCTGCCGGTGGCCGAAGCCGTCACGTGGCTCGAAGCCGCTGCCGGGGCCAGCGACCAGCAGATCTCGCATCAACTGGTGCGACTGATGTCGAAACTCTCGACCGTCGCCGACGATCGTGGCGACGTAGGCGCCGAGACGGCCTTCCGCGACGCCGCCCGCGAGATCGTGACGAATTGGTCACTTTCTAATCCGAATCCGGCCGAACACGTCGAACTGCTCGACCGCATTGCCGGATTCGAGCGTACATCAAAGGGCGGCACACCACGTCGCACTGATCGGAACGGCTCCACCATCGAATCCTCACGCATCGTGCAAATGGCGCTCGAACTCGACGTGGTCGGCGAGGACACCGTCGCGGCCGTCGAGGCGCTCGTGGCAGCTGGCGAAAGCCGCACGATGATGGCGTGGATCACGGCCGCCGGCGGCACGCCCGCCGCCCTGAAATTGCGTGCCATCATCGTCAGCGATCGTGTCGTGCGGCAGCTGCTGCTTACCGAGCCTGTCGATCGGTTGCAGGCGCGTGCATTACTCGATGAACTCGACGCCAGCTCCGCCGACACGCTGCTCGATGTGCTGGGGGAAGCGACCAGCAAAGGCACGCGTTTGCTCGTGCGTCAGCGCCTCGCCGAATTCGGCGACGCCATCACATCGCGGCTCGTCGCACGGCTCACGGATGGCCCCTGGTATCTGATCCGCAACGTGCTCTCGCTGCTGGTGGAGATGTCGACGGCCGATGGTGAGGGCAGCGGCAGCATGGAGGCACTCATCGCGCTGCAGTCACACGCACAGGTGCAGGTGCGTATCGAGGCGCTGCGGGTGCTGGTGCGCATGAATGAAGACACCCGCACCGCCGCCTTCGCTCGTGCGCTGACGGACGAAAATGAACGTGTGCTCGTGATGGCGCTGCAGGAACTGACCGATTCCAGCGCCGAACGTGGCATGGTGCCCGATGCACTCGTGTCGCAGATCATGGCACTCGTGGACAGCGGCAAGCCAAGTGAGCCGGTGCGGGCGCGCGCCATCCGCACGCTGGTGCACGTGCGCAGCGACGCCGTCCGCGACTGGCTGATCAACATCGTCAGCAAGCGCAGTCCGATTATTCGCCAGTTGTTACTTGTCGAGCCGTCGCTGCCGGCGGTCAGCGCGTTGCATGTACTGAACAGGGTCTACGCCGACGATCCGGCCGCGCGCGGTGTACGCGCGATCGCTGCCAGGGTGGCCAATGATCCACGGTGGCAGGTGCGCGACACGGGCAGCAGCGCGGAGCGCGCGACATGAAACACGAGATCGCATTCCTCACCGCGTTGGGCCAGGCGTTCTCGGCACAGGCGCTCTACAGCGAGGAACATCCGAGCCAGAAGACGGCACTGACGCGGCTGCACACCGCATTGCGCGCGGTGCTGCAATCGGGTCCCCTGCGCCTGTCGTTCCTCGAGAACGAAGTGATCGCCGGCACGCGCCCGATCAGTGAAATGCGCGGCTGGGAGTGGAGCCCGAAACTCTGGGCCGTGGGCGTGCAGCGTCTCGAAATCGCCGTCGAACCCGCCCCGACACTGGACGACGTGTCCTCCATGCTCGCCGCGATCCGAACGCGACTCGGCCAGGGCCCCGGCTCCGGCTCGGCCTGGACGCACAAAGGTTTCCGTGTCGGTCCGCTCTCGGTGCAGGTCGCCGACAAGGCCGAGCGCGATCTGGCGAACAGCGTTGATGACGGACTGCGGCACATCGGCCTCGGCGCCGAAGTGGACGCCGTCCGCTACCTGCACAGCGAGGTCGAAGCGGGGCGTAATATTCCACTGGCGGAAGTGGATGGCATCGTGCGAGCACTCGCCGTCACCATCCGGCGCGAGCGGGGCTGCCTCATGCCGCTGCTCGACATCCGCAGCTTCGACGAATACACCACGTCGCACTGCTGCAACGTGGCCATGCTGTCGATGGGCATCGGCGATCAGCTCGGCCTGTCGGATGCGGATACCCGCGCCATCGGCACCGCCGCCCTGCTGCACGACATCGGCAAGACGCGTATTCCGCAGGACGTCCTGACCAAGCCGGGCAAGCTGACCGACGAGGAACGGCGCATCATCCAGGCGCACCCGGTCGAAGGCGCGAAGATCCTGACAGGTCGAGGCCTCGGCAACAGCCTCGCCGCCACTGTCGCGTATGAGCACCACATCTGGTTCAATGGGCAGGGCGGATATCCGAAGCTCAGTTATCCGCGCGAGACCCACTTCGCGAGCCGGATCGTGCACGTCAGCGACATCTACGACGCCATCAGCTCCAAGCGGCCGTACCACGATCCGTGGCCGCGTGACAAGGCGCTGGAATTGATTCGCAAGCTGGCCGGCGTCGAACTGGACCCGCATGTGGCCGAGGCATTCCTGATCATGGCGGCCGGTGCCACCGAGCACCGCCAGCAGCTCAGCGATCAGGCGGCCTGACGCGTTGCTGATCGGTGACGGATGCGCACAGGTCCCCTTACCTGTGCACGTCGACATATTTCTGTCTGGTTGACCCGGACAACACCGAGCCGGGCTGCGAGCGACGTACCACCAGAAATGCCATCGACCAGGGAGGTCGGAGTGCAAGAGCCGCAGTATGATGCGATTGTCGTCGGTTCAGGAATCTCAGGCGGCTGGGCTGCCAAGGAGCTGACCGAAAAAGGGTTGAAGGTTCTGATGCTCGAGCGTGGCAAGAACATCGAGCACATCAAGGACTACACCAACACGCAAAAGGCGCCGTGGGAGTATCCGCATCGCGGTGGTCGCACCAAGGCCATGGAAGCGGATTATCCCGTGCTCAAGCGCGACTATCCTCTGAACGAGAAGAATCTCGACTGGTGGGCGAGCGACAAGGATTCACCGTATACCGAGACCAAGCGCTTCGACTGGTATCGCGGCTATCACGTCGGTGGACGCTCGCTGATGTGGGGACGCCAGAGTTATCGCCACGGTGATCTCGACTTCGAAGCGAATGCGAAGGATGGCATCGCCGTCGACTGGCCGATCCGCTACAAGGACATCGATCCGTGGTACACGTATGCTGAAACGTTCGCCGGTATTTCCGGCACGCGGAACGGTATCGCGTCACTGCCTGACGGCAACTACATGCCGCCGATCGCGCTCAACTGCGCCGAGGAGATGCTCTCCGGTCAGTTGAAGAAGCAGTTCGGTGGTGCACGGCACCTGATTCCCGGTCGCGCCGCCAACATCACGCGCCCTCATCATGGTCGTGGCGCCTGTCAGTCGCGCAACGCCTGTTCGCTCGGCTGTATCTACGGCGCGTATTTCAGCACGCAGTCGTCCACGCTGCCGGCCGCAATGGCCACGGGCAACCTGACGCTGATGCCGTACCAGATCGTGTCGGAAATCATCTTCGACAAGGACAAGAAGCGCGCCTCGGGTGTTCGCGTGATGGACGCGATGACCATGAAGACTCGCGACTTCAATGCGAAGATCATCTTCGTCTGTGCCTCGACGCTCAACTCGACCTGGTTGCTGATGCGCTCGGCCACCGACATCTGGCCGGGTGGTCTGGGCAGCAGCTCGGGTGAACTCGGGCACAACCTGATGGACCATCACTTCCGACTCGGCGCACGCGGCGACATCGAAGGAATGGAAGACAAGTACTATTACGGCCGCAAGCCGAACGGTTTCTACATCCCGCGTTTCCAGAACATCGGCACCGACAAGCGTGGCTACCTGCGCGGCTTCGGCTACCAGGGTGGCGCGAGCCGCGGTGAGTGGGGCCGCGCGGTGGCGGAACTCGGCATCGGTGGTGATTACAAGGACGATGCAGCCACGGTGGGTCCGTGGAGCGTCGGCAGCACCGCCTTCGGCGAGATGCTCCCGAACCACGACAACAAGATTTCGCTCGACGCCACGAAGAAGGACAAGTGGGGCATGCCGGTGCTCAACATCGATTGCGAGATCAAGGAGAACGAGACCTTGATGCGCAAGGATATGATGGCCGACATGGCAGAGATGCTGACGGCGTGTGGCGTGAAGAATGTGAGGACGTACGACGGCGGCTACTCGCCCGGCATGGGCATCCATGAGATGGGCACGGCCCGCATGGGTCGCGATCCGAAGACGTCGGTGCTCAATGGCAACAACCAGGTATGGGATGCACCGAACGTATTCGTCACCGATGGCTCCTGCATGACATCGGCGGCCTGCGTGAACCCGTCGCTCACGTACATGGCACTGACAGCACGCGCGGCGGACTTTGCCGTCCGCGAGTTGAAGAAGAACAACCTCTGATGCGGTCCCGTTCGCTGCAGTCGTCCCCGGTGTCACGGACACCGCTCACCACTGAGGATTGAGCATGTCGTCGAACAACGAAGAGCAGTCAACGATGGACCGCCGCGAAGCCGTGAAGCGTGTCAGCTTCATGCTCGGCGGACTGGCGCTGGTGGGCAGCAGTTCCGGCCTGCTCGCTGCCTGTTCGAATCAGGATCGTGCGGCGGTTGCGAAGGCCGGTACCACGGCATTCTCGGCCGAAGACATCGCGTTCCTCGATGAAGTCGCGGACACGATTCTGCCGGATACCGCGAAGTCGCCGGGTGCGAAGGCGGCCAAGACCGGCGCGTTCATGGCGGTGATGGTGACCGACACCTACACACCGGCGGATCAGCAGATCTTCCGCGATGGCATGACGGCGCTGAATGAGGCGAGCAAGAAGGCCAATGGCGGCGCGACGTTTGTCGCCGCCACGCCGGCGCAGCGCACCGCGTTGCTGACGGCGCTGGACAAGGAGCAGCACGATTTTCAGAAAGTCCGCAAGGATCAGCCGCAGCACTACTTCCGCATGATGAAGGAGCTCTCGATGCTTGGCTTCTTCACCTCGGAGCCCGGCATGACGAAGGCGCTGCGGTACAAGGAGTCGCCGGGTCCATTCCAGCCGTGTGTGCCGTACACGAAGGGTGATCCGGCGTGGGCGCAGCACGCGTAGGCATGGCAGGTCAAGAGGTGTGAAAGGAGACCGCTGGAAGTACGTCCGGCGGTCTCCTTTTATTGACGCACTGGCCTCGTCAGAACCTGATTATGGCGGTTGATCCGCCATAATACGACTCAAAATGGCGACACCAGGTGATTATTGCGCTCCCGGCGCAGAGCTTCGCCCTGCACGGCCCCCGAGGGACGTATTCACGCGAGACATTCAATCTGTACTACTGGCGGACGCGTGCTGGCGTCGAGGTGGACTTTATCGTGTACGGCGAAACGGGGTTCTGGGCGATTGAAGTAAAGAACGCCGCCGTGGTTCGCAGCGAGGATTTGCGTTCGCGTCGGGCGTTCGTGTCGGACTATCCTGAATGCGAGCCGGTGCTGGTGTATCGTGGCGCCGAACAGCTCGTCATCGACGGCATTCGTTGCGTGCCGGCGCACGAGTTTCTAGTCGGGATGCGAGTTGGACGCGGGCTCGGCGAGCGCGGGTAAGTGACTTCGTTTCACAGCCCGAAGCGCGCGCCACGCGATTCGATATCGCCTACGATGGTATGCTCGCGCTCAGTGGCGAAGGTATTAACATCGTATCGCCGGAGTGGATCGAGCTTTCGCTCGACACATTCTGGCATCCGGTGTTCGCGGACCACGCGCACGAAATACTTGGTCGCGCTCGCGTCATACTGCCGACAGAATTCCGCGCTGTTTCCAGCGGCGCCGTATCCGCGCGAGGTGATACAATCGAAATCGCAAACACAGCGCCACTCGTCGACTTCGCCTTCGCTGCCTCACCGCATCTCGCAAGGTCGACGCTTAACCGTGCACGGGCGTTCTACGTCGGTGAGGCGCCGACGAACGTGCCGGAATTGCTTCGCATTGCGAATGCCTGCGTGGATGACCTGAATGCGCAGTTTGGCGCGCACACTCCGCTGACGCAGGTCGATATGGTTTTGCCGCCACGTCCCGGACCGGGTTACGCGCGGAAGCGATACATCGCCATATCGCGCGGTGGTGATTCCTCGCCTGTGCGGACGACGTGGTTCATCTGTCACGAACTCGCGCACAACTGGAGTCAGGGCGCCGTCGCCTCAGGGCCAGACAACTGGCTGAACGAAGGGTTTGCAGAGTACGCGTCTGGTCGGGCTGTGCGGCGCATGTATGGCGACACGGCGTACGCAATGGTGCTCACCCACTGGCGCCAGCAGGCTGCAAGGCAGCCGCCAGTCTGGCGCGCGGAGTTCACCGAACGGCCAGGCGCACGCGTTGCGTACGGAAAGGCGCCGCTGCTTCTGGATTCGCTCGAGCACAGAATCGGTGTGCCGACGATGGACAGAATGCTGGTTCGCTTCATGACAGAGCGATTGCGAACGACGCCTGACGTGCTGACAATGCTCACCGCGATCGCCGGGCCGGAAACGAGTGAATGGTTTCGGCTGGAGTTGTCGCGCTACCGCCTTTCCGCATCTCCTTGCGGACACAAATGGTGCGCACCCTAAACCCCGTGTCCACCAAACCGGGTGAAGTTCAGATCCGGCATGTGCTGGGCACACGGAATGTGAGACTTTGATCCCACCGGCTGGACGAGGGGCCATCACGAGAAATCGCGGTGGCCCTTTTTCGTGCGCCTTTTCGCACTGGTGTGTGTCTGCAGCGCTGGTCGCCCGCGAGGGGCGTCGTTCTCAGGAACTCACTCAAGGAATGGTCATGGCCCGCCCCGTGCTCACGGCGCTGTCGTCCAGCGCATTCGCCATCGCAATCCTGATTGGTGCGGCCGGCTGTAAAGGTGATTCATCGGTCGGCACGGGTCCGATCACACCGACGCCGCCCACGCCGCCCGTAGTCGTCGGCGTACCGACGGCGGTGTTCGTGGCCGCCGCGAGTGCGAATGCATTCGATCCGGTCACGTTCGACGCAACCGGATCTGCATCGAACGATGGCAGTGCGCTGCAGTACGTGTGGGATTTCGGGAACGGACAGCGCGGCGGTGGCAAGACGATCACGCGCAGTTTTGGCTCGGGCGGTGCGCGCAGTGTCACACTGACCGTGTTCGATGGCGCGAATCGCTCAGGCAGCGTGAGCAAGTCGATCGCGATCACCGCACCACCGGCGCCCGTGTCCACGATCAGTGTGCAAGGCATAGTGAGAGCGCTGGATGGCACCGCGATCAGCGGCGTCACGATTGCGCAGGTCGGAGGAAGCGCGACCGCATCCACCGATACGAGTGGCAAGGCGCGCCTGAGCATCGGCACGGGTTCGCGACTGACGCTCAAGTTCAGCAAGGCCGGCCTGGCCGATCAGTTGCTCACGCTGATGCTTCCCGCGACGACGGGTAGTGACGCCGCGTTCGATGTGGTGATGCGCACGCGCGACGCCGCGCTGACGCTGTCAGACGCCGCGGCTGGCGGCAGTCTCACGGGTCGCGATGGTGCACTCCTGTCACTTCCGCCGAATGCACTGGTGACGGCAGCGGGCACCACGGTGACCGGCGCGGTGCAGATCTCGATGACACCAGTCGATGTCACACAAAGCGGCGCCGGCGGTTTTCCTGGCGACTTCAGCGGCCTCACCCAGAACGGTGTCGCGACGCCGATCGTGAGCTTCGGCACGACCGAGTATGTGCTCACATCTGCGGGCCAGAGTGTGCAGGTGGCCCCAGGCAAGACGGCGATGATTGAACTCCCGCTCTATGCCTTGAAGCGGTTGAACGGCACCATCCTCGCAGTCGGCGACACCACGCCGCTGTGGTCGCTGGACGAGACCACGGGCTCGTGGGTGCAGGAGGGTTCGGGAACGGTCGTCGCATCGACCAGCTCACCGTCCGGCTTCGCGCTGCGTGCCACCGTCGCGCACTTCAGCTGGTGGAATTCCGACATCGGCTTCGACCCATACGGCCCGAAGCCAAAGTGTGTGTACGACACCGACATCGGCCTTCCGGGCGGCAACGACGCTTTCGCCACCGCCACGATCTGTAACATGCTGGCGCAGCTCGACCCTTCCGCCGGCGGTCCGTCGCCGCGCGTGTCAACACGATCCGTCGGCGTCGGCGCGGCCGCATTGCCCCCTCAGATCGCGGGCTTCGCCAAGCGATT
Organism: Gemmatimonadaceae bacterium; assembly: GCA_031367535.1. Lineage (GTDB taxonomy): Bacteria > Gemmatimonadota > Gemmatimonadetes > Gemmatimonadales > Gemmatimonadaceae > JACMLX01. The sequence continues at coordinate 12,161 of JANLPZ010000086.1, read as the reverse complement.
CGTCGTACCGATCGCCGGTGGCGTGACGATTCCGGTGCCGGCGAATCTGAACGTCCTGCTCAAGGCAACGGCGCTCAACGGCACCTGGGGCGGCAGCGCCGTGGTGAACGGACCGGTCGGCGTGCAGGCGGACGCCATCATCAAGATGCGACCGCTCTATGCGATCGGGGGGACGACGCCGGAAGCGATCATGTTGCCCTTCGATGGTACACGCAGCCTCGCGGCGTTGCAGCCGACCGCACTCTTCACATTCACTGGCTCACCGTCGCGATACGCGCGTGTGCAACTCACGGCTGCCAACGGCGCCGTGCTGACGGGCCGTCTGCGCCTGCTGCAAGGTACGACCGTCGTGGCCACTGCCACGATCACGAACAATGCCGCGCAGATCATCGCGGATGTGGCAACGACTGCCACGTACAGCATCGAAGTCGCCGGCGACGCCGCGGCGGCGTTCCGATTGCAGGTCGATCTCCTGGGCAGTGTGCAGACCGAACCGATCGCGCTGCCAGCAGATCGCTCGCCCAGCATCACGGCGTATGGCACATACAATGGCACGCTGACGGTCAATGTTGCGACGACGATTTATCTGGCGCGGAATGTTCAGTCCGGACAAGCCAACGTGCGCCTGCTGAGTGCGACCGGTGCAGTACTCCTCGATGGCACGACACTTCCCGATGCGCAGCGCGGTGCATCACTCACGCTGCCGGCCGCGGGTACGTACACCGTCGAAATCCGGCCTCGGGTCGCGGGCAGCACGACGTCGCTGCGCTTCACGGTGGAGCAAACCGTCTGGGCACAGAGTGCGCCAGCGATCAACGCGAACGCTGCCGCCGGATACTTCCTGCTCCTCGATGCGCTGGCGGATCGAAATGGAAAGGTGGTGGTGGCCTACACCGAGCCGGCCGGCAACGCCAACCGCCTCAAGCTGCAACGCTGGACAGGCACCACGTGGGAAGCAGCGGCCGCCGATCTGCTCGTCGACAAGCCGTGCACGACAGTCGGCAGTTCGATGGCGATTGCGTTCGACAATGCGAACAATCCGATCGTACTCTCCGGCAACCGAACCGACCCGTCGAATGCGAGTTTCGTGTCCGCACGACGGTACGTCGGCGGCGCATGGGTGGCAATCGGTCCGAACAACGGCGCGCTGCCGAAGCCGAGCGAGTTCGGCGGTGCCTGCGCCAGCTTCCCTACGATCACCACTGGAGCAGATGGCGCGCCGCTGGCGGCCTATCAGTCCGACAACACCATCGTCGTACAGCGTTTCGATGGTACGCAGTGGAAGGGCCTCGCGCAGTCCGACTCCAGCGGCGACGTCTTTCCATTGCAGAACGGCACCTACGACCTGAAAGTTGATGCCTCGGGCCGAGTGTGGTTCGTGACCGGATCACCAATCTTCAGTGGGGTTGCAGCGCTCGTGCGCCGGTACAATCCCGGCACCAGTTCGTGGGACACCATTGGCGGCAGCCTGCCACAAACCAACACCTCAGGCCTGCACTCACCACAGCTGCGCTTCACCGATGCCGGGCTGCCGATGGTGGCATGGCTCGCCGCGGTTGGCACTGGTGCTGTGGCATCGACCGGCACCGCGGTGTATCGCTACGACGGCACGACATGGTCGACGACCGGTGGGTATAAGCCAGGCGGCAATCTCACGTCGGGAACACCGAACGAGCTCGGTTTTGCGATCATCAACGGCGATGGGGTCGTCAGCTCGACGAACGGCCGATCGGGCATCGGCAACGCCGTCATTGTCCAACGCAACACGCCCGCTGGCTGGACCGCCATCGGCTCCGGCATCGGCGAGGTCGTGCAGTTCACGCCCGGCGCAATAAACGACGTGCAGTCGTTTTCCTCGAGGCTCATGCCGGTGGGCACGGAGCTCTATCTCGCGCTCATCGCCACACAGTTCGTCAGTGGGACGAACCAGTACAAGATCGTGCTGCTGCGGAAGGTGGCGAACTGACTGCAGTCGGCGAAGAGTAATGATGGTCGTGTACCACCGTCAACGGAAGTGAATCGCAGTGAGTGCGCGCGCGATGCATGGAAGAAGGGACTTCACGAGTACGCATCGTGCGGTCCCTTCTTCCCGCTTTCAACTCATCCAGGCATGAATCGCGCTCGAACACGGCTATTGTGAATCATGTCGCCACGGCGCTACCGTAGTCCCGCGGCGGCGCCGGCCGCCGCGCAAAGCAGTGTTCGTGCGCATACCACGAGGTGACCGATGGGAGCTCCTGAAACGGCAACGGCACCAGCCGCAGTCCTGCGCGACATCTACGGCCGCAAGGACGGGTCGGGCAAATTGCTCGCCGACAACTGCTCGGGATTCGTCAAGGAAACGCTGAAGAATTTCAGCATTTCCTTCAGCGATGGAAATGCGGACGCACTGATCGATCAGATCGCAGCGCCAGCCAGTGAATGGATGTACCTCGGTAAAGGCGCCGATGGTGCCGCTGCCGTGAAAGCGGCGCAGGCAGGGTATCTGGTGCTCGCAGTTCTGAAAGCCGCCGACCATGTGCAATACTCCATCGATCCGGTGAAGAAGACGTATTCCGTCCCGAATCATCGCAACAATGGTCACGTGTCCGTGGTGTTGCCACGCGCGGACAAGGACGGTTATCCCTACCTCATCTCCGGCAGTATCGTGGCCGCCGGCAAGAGCGACGGATCAAAGTCAGTGCGCGGCGTTTGGCGTGGCGTCGATGCGATCAACGTGAAGTACTATCGCTCGGCGATCGTGTTCGGGGGTCTGGTCGCGCCGAATTTCAGCCGGTGAGCGAGTCGCCGGTCCTGTGCGAGTCTGGAGCCGCACACGAAGATCGAGCCGGGATTTTCCGGTCCGACGTTTTCGGACCGGCATTTCCGGACCGGCGAAACGGGCCAGACAGTGAAAGTTGAAGCTGACCAGCTTACAGTTGCGCTCGGCGCCGTTCACAACCTGATCGTCCGCCCCGTCTTCGCACTCCGATTCGCCGCATCGAGAATCTCCATCACCAGCATGTTGTTCTCGAGTGACGACGGATTGAATGCAACCGGCGTGATCTCGCCGGCGATCAGCGCCTTGAAGTACGCGAACGGATCGTCCATCGGTGCGGTCCGCTCGGGGAACGTGCGCGTCACTTCCTTCGCTTCTTCCGACGTCCGCAATCGCAGCTGACTGCGATTGTCGGTCATCACGTAGCCGCGCGTGCCGTAGATCTCCATGTCCTTGCGCGAGATCGGCCAGTTCCACGATGCCTGAATCACGACCTGCGCGCTCGGATAGGTGACGATGATCGTCGCCTCGTCATCCACCTTCGGATACACCGTCGGTTGCAGATGCTGCGTGACGGCGGTGACCGAGATCGGTCGCGCACCGTGCATGATGTACGTCATCAGGTTCGCGCCGTAGCAACCGAAATCGATCAGCGCGCCGGCACCATTCTGCACCGGATCCGTCAGCCAGCTGAGGAACTCATCACTGACGTCGATCAGCTTCGGCCCTTTGTGCCCGTCGCGCACGACGACCTTGCGCACGGGACCGATCTGGTCTGCCTGCACCAGATCGATCGCTTCGTACAACGTGGAGTACCACGTCGTTTCGTAGTTCACCATCAGCGTGATGTGATACTGATCGGCGAGCGTCTTCATCTGACGCGCATCCACCAGGCTCACAGCCAGCGGCTTCTCCACCATCACGTGAATCCCACGTGGCGCCGCGAACTCCACCACACTGCGATGTGACTTGATGCTCCCGAACGACGCGATCGCCGTCGGATGCGTCTTGTCGACCATCTCGCGCATCGTATCGAACACCAGGTCCATGCTGAAGCCGTAGCGCGCTGCGAGCCGGCGCGCGAGTGCCTTGTCCGTCTCCACGATGCCGACCATTTCGATATCACCGCGCTTCTCGCGACCGAGGATCCCGTGCACATGATCGTGCGACATGCCCACGATCCCAATGCGCAGGGGCGCGGCAGATGTGTGCGACGCCGGCACCGCTGATCCTTCCGGCTTCGCCGCGTGCGACGGTAGCGGTAGCGAAATCATCACCATCGCAAGAAGTGTCGTCAGCATCGTCATGTCACTTCATCACCTTGCCGGCCATCCGGATGATGTCGTCGAGGGCGTTGCCATCGTGATTCATGTCGATCATCGATGCGAGCCCGCCACCAGCCGACCCACCGCCGCCACCGGTCAGACCGCCGAGCAATCCGCCAAGCAGTCCACCCAGGCCGCCGCCACTGGCGGGCTGCGTGCCGTCCGCCGCTGTCACGGACGACGCCGAGTGGTTCTTGGCCATGTAGCCGGCGACCATCATCGCGAGCAGCGGCAGCATCTTCTTCAGCACACTCGCGTCGATACCCGTCTGGGCGGCGGCACCCTGCGCGACGGTGCGGCTCACATCCTTCGATCCGAAGATTTCGCCGAGCACGCTGTTGCCCTTGCTGACGTCGGTCGGCGCCGGCGACAACACCGAATCGAGCAATCCGCCGCCGCCGAGCTGGCTCAGCAGACCGCCGAGGCCATCGAGTCCACCGGGTGCCGCCTGCGCCTGCTTCTTGAATCCGCCGAGGATCGCCGGAATCAGCGCGGCGGCACCCGAGGTGGCCTGCGCTTCGGAAATGCCGAGTTCACTGGCGATGGACCGCAGTCCACCCATCTGGGAAACGATATCGGCGATGTCCATTATGAGTCCGGTGGGGAGTACGGTGTGAGTTGGTGACGTGGCGATACGGGAGAAAATACGTCGTAGAGAGGGAGACTGTGAGCACGAGGACACCAGCGATGCCAAGCAGCAGCTGCAGTCCGGCGGCAGTGGACGATAGTGGATTGTCGGCGATGACGCGCGTTGCCGTGCGGACGATCGCGGCGAGCGGCACCTGCACACCGGGAATACCGGATCGAGACGACGCCGCGTCCCTGAAAGATTCCTCAGGAATGCACGCAGTGACACGATCCGAGCGTGCCGGGTTTGCAGCGCGAACGCCGCGCGCTCGTGAGATACTTCCTCGATGCGTTGGGCACGCGCATTGCGCGACACGGAACCATCGATCGCAACCCGGCGGTCGCGGACGAGCCGACCACCGGCGTGATCGTGGGACGCACCTATCTCTATATTGCCAACAGTCAGTGGGACAAGCATGATGACAACGGCGCACGTGTGGCCGGGACGCCGCTGTCTCCTGCCCTGCTGCTCGCCGTACCGCTGCCGCACTGATCTCGAATCACCGTCAGACTTGCGTATTTTTCCTCGACCATCGCGATGATCACTCCGGAGCAGCGACTCTCACTCGCGACCGCAGCGCTGCATGATCATGGACGACTCGCCGCCGTCCGGCGCACCGAACTGGTCGACTCGGCGATCGAGGAGACGTTCGATTCGCTCAGTCGCCTCGCCGCCGCGCTGTTGCGCGCGCCGATCAGCTTTCTGTCGTTCGTCGAAGAGGATCGCGACTTCTACAAGAGTCAGTGTGGCATGCCCGAACCGATCGCGTCGGAGCGGCAGATCACCGGCGCGAGTTTCTGCAAACTGGTGATCGCCAGCGAGGAAACGCTGGTCATCAACGACACACACGACGATCCCGTGTGGCTGACCGTGCCGACCGTGCACTCGCATGGCATTCGGTCGTACCTCGGTGTGCCGCTGATCGTGAGTGGCCAGGCAGTCGGCAGTTTCTGCGTGCTCGACATGACACCGCGCGAGTGGACGGGCGTCGAGGTCGAGACGCTGGTGCAACTGACACGCTCGGCAGAACGCGAGATCGACCTCCGTCGCTCGCTCAAGTCCGCGACCATCGATTCCTGCCGTGCCCAGGCGCTTGCACGCGCGAACGAGGAACTCATCGCCGTCGTCGCGCACGACCTGCGCACGCCATTGCAGGTCATCGGAATCACGGCGTCGCTGCTGTCGCGGCAAGGCAACGTGGCGATTCGCGAACATGTGCATCGCCTCGATCATGCGGTCCGTGCGATGAAGCAGATGGTCGATGTGCTGCTGTCGCAGCATGCCGCCGGTGCGCCAAGAAGCGCGCAGCGCGAACCCGTCACAACCGTCAAGCTGCTCAACGATACCGTCGAAACGATGAAGGTCGTGAGCGACAACGCCGGCCTCCGGCTGTCCGTCGTGGACCATGCGCTGACGACTGTGTCGGTGGACTATGCGCAGATGTTACGGGTGTTCTGCAACCTGATCGGCAATTGCGTCAAATATTGTCCGTCGGGCACCGAAGTTCGCCTGTCTGCATCACGGGCTGGCGAGGGTGTCATGATTCGCGTGACCGACGACGGGCCAGGCATGAGCGCTGAGGATCAGGCGAAGGCGTTCGAGCGCGGCTGGCAGGGCATGTCCGCGAACGGTCGCACACATGGCTCCGGACTCGGCCTCGCCATCGTTCACGATCTCGTCGAGCAGAACCTTGGCGCCGTTTCGCTGTCCGGCGATGTCGGTCGCGGCACCACGGTGAGCATCTGGTTGCCAGTCACCGAGAAGGCATCACGTTGACGTGATCGAGTCTGCGTCAGCGTCCGCGCGGTGGTGCGCTGAGCATGTTCACGAGGAGCTTTGCCGCGCCGGCCTGCGCCCCTTCGAGCTGTTGCGCGAGGCAGAGTGATGTGACGACCACGCGTCCCTTGCCCACTGGTGCGATCAGAACCGATGGCGTGACGTAGTTCCGTGCCGCATCGGTGACGACCAGCGGCACGGTGTACTGCGCGTACAGGCTCTGCGAGAAACTGCAATTGCGATCACCATTCCACGATTCCAGTTCGCTGCTCTTGATCACATTCGGATAGCTGAACAGCGGCGACTGTTCGTCGACGAATTGCAGATCGGCGCCGCGCGCTTCGTCGGCGCCTGCGGCCTCACGAAAGTCCACCGGAAACGGAAACAGCGGGCTGCGCGCCAGCTCACGCGTTCCAGGCAGCACCACCACGACACCACCCCGCTGCATGAAGGCGCGCAATGCCGGTACCGCCAGAAACGACGCGTCGCTGCGCAGTGCTCCCGCGCCGACCAATACTGCGGTGACATTCGTGAGATCGGCCACAGGCACCAGCGCCAGGTCGAGCGATTGCACGCTCAATCGCAACTGCTGAAAGGCTGGCCGCAAGTCTTCCGTACCGCGGATGTACGCCACGCGGAATGGCGTCGGCAACTTCAGGTTGAGGCTCTCGATACGATCCTTCGCGAACCGCACGAAGTGTTGCGACGGAATGTGCGGATACTCATTGATGACGACGCCGAGTGAGAATTCGCGTGGCGCGCCGGGCTGCGTGTCTGGCGGCTTCGCAGCGACGCTACGTGCACCCGCTGTGATGGTGTGTGTGCCCATCGGAAGCGCACCATGCAGACGGAAGAACACGTTGCGCGCGCTGAACGGTGGCAGCGGTACCGTCTTCAACACGGAATCCGGGCGCAGACCCATCGGTACATCGAGCGAGACCACGACGGTATCGGCCGTGGACCGCGCATTCTGCACGAACACCCGGAACAGCCGATCGACACTCATCCCTGCCCGCTCATACTCACCGCCGCGCTCGAACAGCAGCGACGTCTCCGGCACACCGATCACTGGGTGTTTCGTGTCACCGCGCAGCGCGGTCGCGCTCCGATACGACAGCGGCTTCACGATCACCGGTACTTGCACACCGGCGATCAGGATCGTCGCCTCGATGCTGCTGCCGCGGATGCGATCTTCACCCATCAACTGCTGCGGCACGACCGGATTCTGGTTCGACGCGAGTGTCTTCTGCAGCAACGTCCGCTCGACGAGCCCGTTGATCTGCCACCAGTGATACGTCGGTGACAGGAACCGCATCTGCGCGTTCCATCGGTTCGTCGCACCGGGCGCGAGAACAACATTCGTGTCGCGCAGCACAACCGACAAGCGTCCTTCAGCGGAGAGTGCGAGCCGCTGCAGTATGATCGGTAGTCCGCCACCATTGTAGACCGTCAGCGCGACACCCGCCGAATCTCCTGCTGCGACGAGTTCACGCTCGACGTTCCCGTCGATCACGATCCCAGCGGCATCAAGAAGCGCGCTGGTCGCACGTTCGCGAATTGATTTCAGCGAGACGGCGAGATCACCTTCGGCGCCTGCACACATCGGCACCGTGGCCACGTCACGACAATTCTGTTCGAGGCGCAGCGCAATCGCGAGACGCACGACCATCGCCAAACGATTGCTCAGTGAATCGGCATCGACGCGCGCGGACTGCGTGGTGAGTGTGCCGAGTGCGACGGCGAGTGTGTCGAACTGCGGGAGGAAGTCGGTGCGAACCGCGGGTCGAAGGCGCAGGAATGTGGTGTCGAGCGTGCCGAACAGTGACGACTCGCCGCCCACGCGTGCGCTATCGAGCCGCAGCACGCGTGTGGACGGGCCGAGTGCTGGCGCGGGTGTGATGCCCTGCGTGCGCTGGACGCGACGGATCTCGGCACCGATCTCGGCGTAGCTGCGACCTTCACTGCGATCGAACTCGCCGAGGTCGACTCGGATGACGCGTGTGTTGCCAGCTCGTGTAGTGTCGACCAGCGTGAGAAGTCGCGACGCCGACCACGCCGGCAGCCGTCCGCTGGTGCGTGACGGCATCAGCAGCGTGTCCGCTGCAACTGCGAACGCGGTGGCAAGCAGGCGTGCAGTGTAGCGTCGGGCCGCATCGTCACCGCTGTCGGCCGATGCGAGCGCGATGACGACGTGTGGACGGAACGCACGGATCACCGACACCATGTCGATCAGTACCGAGTCCCGCGGCCACGCGGTCGCAACGACGGTGTCCTTGTTCGTCGCGCCAATGTCGTATGCGCGCGTGAAGTACTGATGCGCACCATCCAGCTGTCGCTCGCCCAGCAACTCCGCCGTGCGGACCACCGCCAGCGTCGCATTACGCTCGGCGCCGGCAACGTTGCGACCGGCTTCACCGCGTGTCAGCGAGAGATACGCCGTTTCGACATGTCGCCCGCGACTGAGCCAGGCGATGAGCGCGTTGTCTTCATCATCGGGCCGGGTGCCGACGGTCAGGACGCGGGCGGTGGTGCCAATGTGAGTCGCCTGCTCACGCCACGATTGTGCGTGAAGATGTGATGCGACCGCGAGCGTCGCCGCGAGAAGAGCGACGACAGCGCGCAGCTGGATCACGTGCAGTCGGATTGTTGTGACTGCAGCACGCATCAGGGACGCGACAACCATTCCGCGAGATCGACGTGCCCGCGTTCGAGGGCAATATCGGATGATGACTTCCCATCAGGTGTGCGCGCGTCGCGCTGTGCTCCGCACGCGAGCAACAATTCGGATGCCGCGCGGTCTCCGCGTGATGCGGACAGATGCAGCGGAGAGTAGCCCTGAATGTCTGCTGCCGCCGCAGAACTGCCAGCGGCCAGCAGCGCCGTGATCACCGGCATCTCGCAGCGGCCCGCGAGCGCCGCGTGCAGGGCCGTGTTGCCCTGTGCGTTGTGCGACGAGGCGGAGTGACTCGCGCCGGCTCGCAGCAGCACGACAACCACACTCGCGTAGCCGAAGAACGCCGCGAGATGGAGCGCGGTCCATCCGTCACCGCTGTACGTCTGCAGATCGGCGGGCGACTGTGCGACATGTCGCGCGACGTTTGCCAGGTCACCGAACGCCGCCAGTTCCGGGAGCGTCAGCGTGAGCGACTTGGCGAATACTTTCGCCTTGTCGCGATCACCCATGTAGAGCGCCATCAGAAAGTCGGATGGCGCGCCGGGTGCGGGCGTGGGGGAGTCGGATGATTCAGGCATCACACGCTCGCAGGTGCGGAAGGTTAGGTGTTTACATCAGTCCACCGGCCAGCTCACCGCCGAGTCGTTGTCGGACGTCGGCTGGTTCCAGCGCAAAATCAGACGAAGAATTTTTCGGGGATCCGTCGATCACGGCCGATATCGAGACCGGGCAGGTCGTTCTCCCCGCGAACCGCGCTGCCCGCGGCCCACATGATGCAGCTCTGAGCCCACGAGTTGCTGTTGTAGCGATCCGAATTCAGTTGCGACGCCGCTGTTTCCGGATACCGAATCTCGGTAGGCTGGCCTTCATTCTTCCGATACTTCTCGTACGCTGCATAGATCCTGCGGATCGGGACATCTGCGGAGATCCAGCACACGACGAAGTTTGCAGACTGGATGCCCGGACCTTCGGCGTGCTTGAGCGCACGAAAGTGCTCGTGATCGGATTGGGCAAATGCGCTCGCTCGGAGGAACCCGTCGACGCAATACGCTCCGAGAATTGCATAGTGCATCGAGCCGATCGTCTTGGCGACTGGCAGCACGGCGCGTTCCGATGGCACCAGCACGATGTACTGGTGCGTTGCGAAATCGGCCCCGTCGATTTTCCGGCCAATGACGTAGACACCCGGCTTGAGCATGTGCTGTTCCTTTACGAGATGTGGTCGGATTGGCTCGTCAGTCCACGGGCCAACTCACCGCCGAGTCGTCATCGGACGTCGTGCGTTCTGCACCATTCTTGCTTGTGGTCATTTCTTCGGCAACCACTGCGCGCCACCACGGCGTGAGTTCATCAACACGTAATGGTTCGATGGCCTGGCCGAGTTTCGGCGTGAGCAGGTCGATGCCGTGTGATGGCGCGAGCGACGCGAGCGTCTCGATGGGTTCGTCCCACGCGTGCATGGCGAGGTTGAACGTGCCCCAGTGAATGGGCAGCAGGCGTCCGCTGCCGAGCATCGCGTGTGCTTCGATGGCGTGAGTGGGGCCGAGGTGGATGTCGCCCCACGCCGGATGCCACGCGCCGATTTCGAGCAGCACGAGATCGAACTTTCCGAGGCGTTCACGGATCTCGTTGTATTCCGGCGTGAGGCCCGTATCGGCACCGTGAAATATTGTGTGCCGAGGCCCCTGCAGATGAAACGACGACCACGCGGTCGCGTTGCGATCGAGGAGTGTGCGTCCCGAGAAGTGTTGCGAGGGAGTGGCCGTGATCACGACGCCGCTGGGTTCGAGCGTGACCGATTCCCACCAATCGATTTCCGTGATGCGTTCCGCCGGAATGCCCCATGCCTCCAGGTGCGTGCCGACGCCGAGTGACGTGATGAAGCGCACACCGCGCTTGGCGAGCGTGCGGACGGCGGCGCGATCGAGGTGGTCGTAGTGATCGTGGGAGATGAGGACGGCGTCGAGCTCAGGGAGTGCCGAGAGCGGGACGGGTGGCGCGTGAAAGCGCTTGGGGCCGGCGAACGGGAGGGGCGAGGCGCGTTGGGCCCAGACGGGGTCGGTGAGGATTTTGGCGCCGTCGAGCTCGAACAGCAGGGTCGAGTGGCCGAGCCAGGTGACTCTCATTCCCGTTTCCGAAGTCTTGCGCCATGTGGCTCTCGGGTCTTCCAGCGGAAGGGGCGCTCCGGGGACACGTCGTTCGCCGCCGCAGAGGTAGTCCTTCATGGTGGGCATGACGGTGCCGGGCTTCAGGCCTGACTTCGCGTTGGTCAGGTTGCGGAAGACGCGGCCGTCGAAGCGGAGGGAGGCGAGTTTGCGGTCCTGGCGGAGGGCGGCGGAGGGGGTGGTGTTGGCCATGGTGGTTGAAGCGGTGGTCGGACGATGGCGGAGTGAGGGGCGTCCTGGCGCGGTCGTGATCGCGATCGTGATCTTGATCGCGCGGGGAAAGTTGTCGCGGCGGGGTATCGCGTGGGCACCGGGCATCTGGGGAGGGGGGAGGAGCGCGGTGTGCCATGGCCTTCCAACTCGCTATCGACGCTTCACAAGCATGTGGCATGCTGCACGGCGTGATGATGACCGGTGCAACCCCTGAAGGAACTGCGGTGATCCGATGCGGCGTGCGGGGCAGGCGGGCGGGCCATTCGGCATCGCTGGTTAGTGCCTCGATGTCGCGGGCTAATTCTAGACATACTGCGTTCATTGCGGCATGTTCCGATTCGGCGGCGCGGCGGGGCGCTGGAGACGCTGTTGGCGCTGGATGAGTTACACGGTTTGCCGGGAATGCGGTGCGCGCCGCGGCAGCATACGCCAGCTCGGGTTTTTGGTAATTATGCTGTGGTGGTTTGCAGGTCCAATAAGGGTTAGCCGGCAGCGCGCGTTGTTGGCATGCAACGTCTGATGGCAGACCGCGAGAAGATCGCAGCATTCGAAACGTGGCGCTTGCATCGGTGTACGTTTGTGCATACATTCCCAGATGGACTTCGAGTGGGACCCACTGAAG
>JANLPZ010000063.1:0-26341 GCA_031367535.1 Gemmatimonadaceae bacterium | reverse complement strand
GTCACGCAGATCAGTGAAGTGGTGACGATTGGATCGCCGTGGGTTGCCCCAAGTGTGAATGCATTCCGCAGCGGGTTGAGTGCGGATGCGATGCGTGTGCTGGAGCGCCTGCTGCGCGGCGATGCACCGATGCTGCCGGCGCTTCAGCGCGCGACGACAGCGACGCCCTTGGATGTGATGCGTGACGTGGTGATGCGCGCGCTACAGGTCGCGCGGGATGATGGGACGTTGCCGAGTGTTGCGGCGGAGACGCGTCGCAGCGGGTTGGTGTGCAAGGCGGTATTCGGATCGCTGGATGACGACACGGTGCGCGCGGGACTTGGTGCGGTGGTCGATGATGGAATTGCGACACGATTCGAAGCGGCGCGTGCGGCAGCGCTGGCACCCGTACCGCGGTCGGCGCTGCATGTCGGTGTCGATGTGCCGGTGATCGCGACCAGTGTCGGCGGCATTCGCATGGGACTTGGTGCGACGTTCGACCTGGCGGCGCTCGAGCGTGACGATGTGAATGGCGTGCGCATCAGCACCGCACGTGGCGTGACGATTCATCTTGAACTCGGTGTGACGGACGGGTGGCTGATCGGCGGCCCGAGTCCAGAACCCGGCGATGTGGATGTGCGGTGGATGGCGGCGAACGTGACGATTCCGTTCGATGGCACACCGGGCGACAGCGAGTTGGTGCTGTACGAAGCGACGGGGCTCGGTGCGTTCCGCGAGCGCTGGGTGGTGCGTGCGGATGGCGATGGTTCACTCGCGACGCAGGCGCTGCCGGAAGTGCGCGCGATCGTGTCGGCGATCGTCGCGCGACTGCGTGTGGCGAGCCCGGAACTTGGCACGCTGCTGGATGTGATCGGCCTGGTGCGCGATGGTGGACTGGATGCAGCGGGTCTCGATCGACTGTTGTTCGAACCACAGCTGGTGGCCGATCGTGTGCGCGCTCGCGCCGCGGACCTGGCGGCAGCGTTGCGCACGCTCGTCAGCGGCATGGCCGGCTCGGCGAGCGCGATGTCGTGGACCGTGGGTGATGCGACGCTCAATCTCGATGTGGCGTCGAAGACGTTCGGCATCAACGTCAACACAAACCTTGGTGGTGTGGCGCCGTGCACACTCGGCGCATCGCTGAGTGCCGATGGTCATGCGACGGCGGAGTTTGCGCTCGGCGTGCTGGACACGAACGCTGGCGGCGTGCGACTGGTGGGTCGTGCGGGCACGACGAACAGTGTCGCCGTGGAGTGGGGTGCGCCTGGCAACACACCGACGCGCACGATGGCGCTGTTGCCGACGCCGGATGTCGCAGCGTTCAGTGGATTCGCGAGCATAGTCGTACCGGCGTTCCTGATGCAGGCGCTGGCGAATGCGCTGCGCGAGACCGCGCAACCAGCGGCCCGTGATGCGATGAATGCAGCGCTCGATGCACTGGCGTTGCTGAAGACGGCGAATGCAGAAGGGCAGCGACTGATCAAGCTGCCAATCGCGCTGTTCGATGATCCGGCGAGCTTCCTGCTGAAGGGTGCCGAGTCGTGGAGAACGGATCCGGTGGGCGGGGCAGTGCGGTTGCTGGATGCGTTCGTGCCGATGATTGCACCGGCGCGTGGTGCGACGGCGGGCTGGCCGATCGTACCGGGTGTGCTGAGTGTGAACTACAGCGGCGCCGGTGGACGCCTGGCGGTGACGGTCGATGCGACACTGAGCGCGAATGTGAGTGGTGCGGTGGTCGGCACCCGGTTGATCGGCGGGCTGCGCATCTCGAACGATGGTCGTGTCGAGCCGATGCTCGAGACGGCGGTGATGGTGGATGGCACCGGGCTGCAACTGAGCGTGTCGCCGAACGTGCAGCTGTCGCTGGTGCGACCGGCGCCGGCGCCGCTGCTGCCGCTGTATCCGGCAGGTGCGGGCATCGGTGGTGCACTGAACGCGATCGGCGACGCGGTGTTGCCGCCGGTGCTGAATGCAATTGCGGCGAAGCGCAGTGACGTGGCCGCATCACTGGCAAAGGATGTCGGGCAGGCAGTGTTCGATCTCGGTGGTGCACTCGATCTGCGCGAGGCGAACAACTTCACTTCGGCGCGCATCACGACGTTCGCGGCCGATCCGGCGTCGCGACTGCTGGCGCGTCTGCCGCAGCTGGTTGGACTCGGTGCCGGTACACTGGCGCGCGCGCTGGATCCGGCAGAATCAGTCGTGCGTGTGGTGGGACCGACGGGTGGTGTGATCACGCTGCAGTTCGGCAGTGCGCGACAGATCTCGCTGGCGCTCGACACGAGTGGCTCGACTCCGGTAGTGCGATTTTCGGGATCACTCGCCGTTCCCGCGGTCGGCAACATCGCGATCGACGATCTGCGACTGGCGTCGGACGGCGTCGGCATCACGGTGCGCGTTGGACCGGCGCAATTGCTGGTGGGCGGCGTGACGCTGCGACCGGTGTTGACGGTGCGTGCAGGTGTGACACCAACCGGCATCACACGCATGGCGGCGTTCGGCCTCGCGCTGAATGATGCGGGCACGAAGGCGGTGGAGTTGCGGTGGGGATTGAATGAACTACCACCGAAGGTGCTCATCGCGACGTACGCTCCGTTGCCAGGCACCGAGGAGGATCCGGCGAAGGTCGCGATCGCGCTGCTGAGCATTGCGGCGGGCATCGCGAGCGGCATCGCACTGCCGACGCTGTTGCCGGTGCTGCCGCCGCAGGCGATTCAAGGATTGGAGAAGGTGTTGTTCGTGACCGTCGGGCCCGTGACGTCGCTCGACACGACACTGTTCGACGATCTGCTGCAGCCCGAACGCCTCTTCACGCGCCTCAAGCGACTGGCGTGGAATCTCGCGACGCTGACCACGCCGCTGAGCGTGACGATCGACAACGTGGTGAAGATCTCCCTCGTCGCGCAGCCAGGTGTTGGCAGTGCGAAGCGACTCGGCGTCGCGCTGACACTCGGCGGAACCGGCAAACTCGCGCTGACGAATGGTGATCCGAAGGTCGAGATCGAGGCCGATCCGACGTGGATCGAAGGGGCGCCGGTACCGGCGGGCATCACGATCACGGTGCTCGAAGGCACCGTCACACCGACGGATGTGGTGCTCGCGATCTCGCCGGGCTTCACGATCGGTGGCGTCGGACTGCGCTTCTCGAAGACGAGTGGACCGCTGCTCGAACTCGGGCCGATCCAGCTCGATGCAATCGCGGTGCATGTGTTCGCGGAAATGAATTCCGTCGGTGTCGGTGGTGGTGTGCAACTCGAACTCGGCGGTCTCGCGATTGCGCCGGCGGGTGGTGGTGGCAACCCTGTTGCCGGAAACATTCTCAGTGATGCGGGGCGCGGCAGTGCCAACAATCGCCCGGCGTTCAGCCCCGGTGTGGCGGTGCAGGCACGCGCCGGCGGCAGCATCGGCGTGTCGGTGCGCGCCGGGCCTCCGCCTGGTCCGTGGTGGCTGGTGATTCAGCGCCAACTTGGGCCGCTCTATCTCGAGCAGATCGGCTTCGATGCACGCAGCACTGGCGGTACGATCACGCGTCTGCAACTGCTGTTCGATGGCAAGGTGTCGATCTTCGGCATGACGGCGGCGGTCGATCAACTGTCGCTGACGTGGAACGGTGGTGATGCGTTCAAGGCGACGAGCTGGAAAGCGGACCTGAATGGTCTTGCGATATCCGCCGACATGGCCGGACTCACTCTCGCCGGCGGATTGCTCAAGGATTCGAGCGGCGGCTACCTCGGTATGCTGCTCGGTCGATTCGGCACGTACGGTCTGACGGTGTACGGCGGCTATGCGGTGCTGGATGGTGATCCGAGCTTCTTCATCTTCGGCGCCATCAATGGCCCGATCGGTGGACCGCCGGCGTTTTTCATCACTGGCATCGGCGCAGGGCTTGGCATCAATCGCCAGCTGCGTGTGCCGGATGATCTGTCGCAGTTCGGTGACTATCCGTTCATCAAGGCGCTCGACATCGCGGCATCGGTCGGTGATCCGATGACCGAGCTGCGCAAACTGAACGACTACTTCAAGCCGCAGAAGGATCAGTTCTGGGTTGCGGCGGGCATCAGCTTCACCTGCTTCGCGCTGGTTGATGGCATCGCAGTCGTCGCAGTGGCGTTCGGGTCCGATGGACTGGACATCAACCTGCTCGGCCTTGCACGACTCGCATTACCGCGGCCGCAGGTGGCACTGGTGTCGATCGAGCTCGCGCTGCTGGCGCGCTTCTCGACGCGCGAAGGAATCTTCAGTATCCGCGCGCAGCTGACGGAAAATTCGTGGCTGCTGTATCCGGAAGTGCGACTGACGGGCGGCTTCGCATTCGTAGTGTGGTGGAAAGGCCCGCTCAAGGGTCAGTTCGTACTGACCATCGGCGGCTATCACCCGCGCTTCCATCGCGACGGCTATCCGGACGTGCCACGCGTCGGCCTGATGTGGCATGTCAGCGACGCGATCGTGATCAAGGGCGGTGCGTACTTCGCGCTGACGTCGGAAGCGCTGATGGCCGGCATCGAAGTGACTGTCAGCGCGGACTTCGGCTGGGCCTGGGCACGCATCGAGTTCGGTGCCAACGGCATCGTGTACTTCGATCCGTTCTGGTTCGAGGTGGAGGCGTACGCACGCATCAGTGCCGGCGTGTCGATTGACACGTTCTTCGGCGAGATCAGCTTCAGCATCAGCACCGGCGCCGAGTTGATGGTGCATGGCCCGGACTTCGGCGGGCGCGCGCGGTTCAGCGTCGGGCCGTGTTCGCTGACGGTGCCGTTCGGCAGTGATGCGGAACGGAAGGGAGATCACATCGAATGGGCACCGTTTGTTACGAAATATCTCGAGGACGGCGCGAGCGGCGGTGCACGGGCGCTGTCGGCCATCACGGGCCTTGGCACACTCACGCGCAAGGCGGGCGCGACCAAGGGTGAATCGGCCGATGGATCCGCTGAGCGGCCGTTCGAAGTGTTCGCCGAATTCCAGATTTCGATCGGGACGACGATCCCGATCACGAAAGTCATCCTCGGACCGAGCAATGCACAGACCGGCCTGACGCCAACTCGGCCTGATGGTGCACCGGTTGCACTTGGGCTGGCGCCAATGGGCAACGGCAACATGAAGTCGGAGCTCACGCTCACGCTGCGTGGTGTGGGTGGTGATGGCGTGGTGGGGACAACGCCGAGTGTGCTTGACCAACAGGTGGAGCGCATCGGGTTCGATACGGAAGCGTTCCCGATCGGTGTGTGGGGCGAGCCGGGATCGACGACGATCAAGCCGATCCCGAACGGTGATGTGATCTTCGCGCTCAATCGTGTGCGCTTCGATCTGCGCAAGGTCGTCGGCAACAGTCCGATTCCGCCGATACCGTTCCGCAAGGTTGATGTGGAGCGTGATGTGCTGCCGCTGCAGGCGCGCGGAGGGCAGCGCATCACGATGTTCAACACGGCGGGCGCCCTGGTGATACCGGCGCCGACGACTGTCGCGGCATCGATGCTCGCTGCGTCGACAACGCTGTTCACGAGTCGTACGGAGACGCCGCCGGAAGGTCTGCTGGCACGCGGCAATCCCGGCGCGGTGGCCGCGGCAGCGTTCCGTGGAGATCGTGTCGCGCCACCGATCTTTGGCACACTGGCCGATGGTCTCAAGCGCACGAACGCGGCCGATGGGACGTCGACGGTCGTGCCGACGGGGCCGACGCGTACACCGGTCGGTCCGCGTCCACCGAAACTCGCCGCGGTGCTGGCGGGTGGCTCGGGTGTGATCGAACGTGGCGCGATGACATCGGTGAGTGATGGCACGCAGAAGCGGCGGCCTGCACCATCGATCGATTCAGTGCGTACACGTCTCACACGTCAGCTGCCGGTGCAGCTCACTCGGACTGCACGACCGGGTGTGAGTGATGCAGGGACGATCATCGCGGCGGGCGCAGTGCCGTTCACGAGTGCAGCAGGTACGGCGCGCAGCGTGTCGATCGGTCGCACCGTCAGCGCACAGGCACTCGGTCCTGTGATTGGTGGTCTGGGCAAGTCACGGCTGGGTGCACGACGTGGCGCGGTGGCCGCGTCGACGATTCACGCCGGCGACCTGGTGGTGCTGCATTCGGTGGATGCGCCGATGGATCTCGACGCGAACAATCGTCCACGGTTCAGTGTCACGGGTCAGACGCGTGTGACGATGACGGCGAGTGATGGCACCGTGCTGGCCGACGCGATGGTGACGCAGTCGATCGTGGTACCGCCGAGTGTGGCGATCATCGGTGTGCACGCTGGCGGTGACACGTCGGTGAAGGATGGCCTCGCGGGGTGGCATGAACGTTCACGCATGGCGCGACTGAATGCGCGAGTCGCAGTTGGGCCTGGCTGTGCGCTCAAAATGGAAGGGGTGGTGTCGGAAGCGCCGCCCGCATGGCTGACGGCGGCTGAATTGATCGGGCAGGCGACATCGATCACGACGCGGTTCGTGGATGCGGCGCGCACGGTGGTGGTGATTCTGGCCGGCAGTGAATCACCGACGCCGGAAGACGTGACGCTCGAGCTGGATGGTGCGACGCGTGTCGCGGATCGCAAAGGCAACACCCGCGAACCGCGTGTGGTGATGGTCGGCCATCGCACCGCGCTGATCTACGATGTGAAGCCGGCGAAGACCGGCAACGTGTCGGTGTTCGTGCAGCCCGGTGGACAGTGGCGCCTGGCGGGTGTGCTTGGTGGTGATGTCGATTCAGAGACACTCGCGCGCGACATCGCGATGAAGGGCATCGCGTCGGTGGCCGGGCGACTGCTGCTGGCGGCCGATGGTGCGCCAGTGTCGGTGAACTGGGAGCCGCCGCCGGTGGTGGTGTTGCCTGGGCCGGTCGGCATCGCGCGGAAGAAGACGGCTGCGCGCAAAACGTCGGCGAAGAAGTCGGCGCGCAAGACCTCCGCTCGCAAGACAGCGGCGCGGAAGATGTCGACGCGAAAGACAGCGGCGAAAAAACGCGCCACGAAGAAAGTCGCGCCGAAGACGCGTGCGACACCAAAGCGCTCCACCAGGAAATCCACCACAACCCGCGGAGGCGCGCGCAATGCCCGCTGATCAGGTGCCCGGCAACGGCGAGTTTCTGCTCTATCCGAACATCCCGCCGATGCTGTTCGCGGGCGACTATATTCTCAACGCCACGCAGACCGTGTCCGCGAACGGGCGCACTACCGCGCAGCAGCCGGTGGACGAGATGGATGTGCACATCAGTGTGCGATCACCGCGCCTGGTGCTGCCGCCGGATCAGGTGTTGTCGACATTTCCGCCGGCCGAGAGTGAAGGATCGTACGGGTCGCGACTGCCGCAGGTGGTGATCCGGCGTCGCACGTTGCCGTGGGAGCGGGTGCTGGTGAACCGGCCCGCGACTCCAGCGCTGCCTGCGATTCCAGTGAACACGCCGTGGCTCGCACTGGTCGTGATTGCGGAAGGTGAAGCGACACTGCTGCCGAATGTGCCGGCCGCACAAACCGTCACGGCCGGTATCACACTCAATGGTGCCGTCGACGCCGACATCGGCAACTGTCTCGAGATCCGACAGTCGATGGTGAACAGGATCTTCCCGACGCAGAAGGATGTGCCGCTCCTGGCGCACGCGCGCCACGTCGACATCAACGACACCGAACTGATGATGGGCGATGATGACGGGTTCCTTGGCGTCGTGGTGGCGAATCGGTTGCCGGTGAGTGGTCGCAGTGATGGCGTCGAGATTCCGGTGAAGTACACGGCCTGTCTGGTGAATCTCGAGCAGCAGTGGGACGTGCTGCTGCCGACAGCGCCGCCGCCACGGCTCGTCAGCGAATTCATCGGGCTCGACACACGCGTTGCGATTTCGGCAGCGTCGATGGACAAGCACCTGATGGGCGGCCAGGTCGCGCAGGTGAGCAACACCGCCCACCTGTTCGCGCCGGCGCCGAACACGCGACTACTGGCCGATGTGCAACATGACGTGGCGACGTCGGTGCAAACGAAGACCTCGGGCAGTTTCAGCGCGAGTGCGACGGGCAAGGGACTCGCGAAGAGCGAAATCTCCGGCGCGTTCGCGAGTGAGAAGCTGCACAACGGCATCTTCGAATTGCTCGACCCGATGCTGCGATTCCCGGTGCTGCTGAGCTGGAAGTTCACCAGCAATGGCACGGCGACGTTCAAGTCTTTGATGCGTGGACTCGACTCGGGCCTGCTCGGCACGAAGCCGAGGAAGGATCCGGTAAGTGATGCGGGACGCCTGCCGCTCGAACTGGTCGATACGGGCCATGTCGGCATCGCGCAGAAGACGCGCCGCGGCGACAGTGTGCGCGCCTGGTACCGCGGGCCGTTCGTACCACATCCGACTGACGATTCACCGTCCGCGCGCATTCCGCTGGCGCACGCGGCCGATCAGCTGCGCGTCGTGATTCCTGATGGTCGTGAGGATCTGTCGCTGGCGAGTGCGTTCGAGATCGGACGACTGCTGGCACTCGCGAACCCGAACATGGTCGCCGCACTGCTGCGCTGGCGTCAGCTGCACTACGTCACCGTACGCCGCACGACGATCTGGCAGAACAATGCGCTGTTCCTCGGCGCGATCAGCGGCTACACGATGACGAAACGTGTTGGCGGTGACGCAGCGACGGAACTCTCGCGTGCGATGATGCGCACGGTCAGCGCGACACCATCACAATTCCTTGGCGGGCCGCGTGCGCTGGTCGATGCGGGGCGTCCGCTGCCGTTCGACGGCGACAGCAACACACTGCTCGCGCGTGCATTCGGATTGCCGACGCTGCGTGGTGATCCGGGCACGGTGCTGCAGACGCTGCAGAAAGCACCGGTGAAGGTCGCACCGATCACGGAAAAGGTTGGCCGTGTTCCGGGTGCCGCGTTTGCGGAACTCGATCGTTCGGTGTTGACGCGATCCCTCGACGTGCGCCTCGAACGACTGGTGACGGAGGCGATGCCGCGACTGGGCGCTGCTGCGCCAGAAAGTCTGAGTAAGGCCAAGTCGAAGAGTGCCACAAAGGGTCGTCGCAAGGCGGCCGCACCACCACACGATGCGCTCGATGCGCTCATCGAACGCCTGTCACGCGCCAGCACCCGGGACGACGCATGAACATCTCCGCACCACTGCTGCTGCAAACGCTGCAGACCACCGGCATGAAGCTGCTTGCGCCGAATGACGGCGCGGAACCGGAAGCCGCGGACCTGATTCCCGATGAGTTGCGCGACTGGCTGGTGCGTCTGCGCCTGCTGCACGATGTGCCGTTCGCGTATTTCGTGGCTGACACGGAGCTGCTGCCGGCCGAGTCGATCCGCTGGTTCTACGTCGACCGACGCTGGACCGATGCGCTCGTACAAGGCGCACTGAGTGTCGGCACGGTGAACACCGATGACCGGATGCAGCTCACCGATCGTTACGGCGAAATACGCGACGCGCTGGATACGGCCGAGCGAAATGTGCGGCGTCGTGACGGCGATCCGATGCTCGCGGGTGGAGCTGGGCCGATCAGCGGATTCATTCTGCGCTCGCGGGTCGTGTCAGGGTGGCCTGCGTTGCACGTGCGCGCGTTCAAGGAGGAGCCGACGGAAGGTGACGGCTTCGATTTCCCGGACAATCATCCGCAGCGTATGCGACTGCTGCGCCTCGAGCGTCTCGCGCCGGCCGTGTTGCTCTGCCTGTTCGATGGCATTCCGAAAGAGGTGCACATCCAGGAGCCGCGGCAGGGTGTGCAGTTCGGTGTCGAGCAGACGGTGAGTGGCAGCACCATGTCGGCCACGTTGCCCGTGCGCCGACCGCAGACGGGTGTGAACGACACCGGTCAGTTCGTCGATGTGCATTTCCGGCCGGGTGCAGCGGGTGTGGTGGATATCCAGCGCCTCGAACGCAACCTCGCGGCGAAAGGTGGTGCGGGCCCAGGGCCGAACCCGGTGCTCGACAGCGCCGAGTATGCGCTGCAGCTGATTCGGTTTCCCTATCGCCGCATCTACGGTGATCCGGATCGGTTGCGGCCGGATACCGACGTGGTGCTGCGTCCATCGGTGCGCTACGTGACACTGGCCAACGCACTCTTCACGACGGGAGTGACACCGCCATGACCGGTCCACGCATCGATCCGCTGATCATCCAGAAGGCGCTGACGACTCCGCGCTTCAACATTCTTGCACGCACTGGTCTCGACGTCGCCACGATTGGCACGTGGGACAAACTTCTCAATCGTCGCAAGCGCATCTGCGTGCCGGTGGATGTGCAGGCGCTGGTGATCACACCGACCGGTGGTGAAGCCACGGTCGGTGTGCGCGGTGACCAGCGCGACGACGCACCATTCGCGGCAGGCACCGTACGGCCCAACGGCGTGCACATTCACTGGGCGCTGCCGGACGCGTTGCTCAAGGGCGAGCCGACGACGCGTGATGCGAAAGGCCAGAGCGAAGGCCTCGTGCTGCAGCCGTTGCCCGATCGTTGGTGTGTGTTGCGCCTGCTGCGGCCGCGCGGTGTTCAGCGCTCGCTCGTGCGCGGCTGGGTGATCGACGCGAAGACAAAGACCACCGCACCGCTCGAGACGTATGCAGGCACATTTCCTGCCGCCGCTGCCGGTGACACACTCGACCGACTCGACGCTGGCATCGGGGGTTCGCTGATCTGGACTGCCAGTTACAACTCTGCTGCGGGCCGATTCGGTTTTCATGATCCGCTCAGTGACCTGCCGCCGGCCGCGGCCATCGCGCCGAACGGCTTGCACGATGACAGCGCCGCGTATGTGGTCACCGGTTGGTGGAATGACCTGCCGTCCGATCCACTCGGCGCGCTGAGCGGCCTGCGGGCGCTCGCATTGCGGCTCGACAAACTGGGCTGGATGCTCGACGACGATGCCTTGCCACCTGTGACGCCGGCCGATCGTGCACGTCGCGATGCATCGAACGCCACGCTCGGACTCGAGACCCCGAAGGACAGTGCGACGGTGGAATACCTGCCGACCGTCGGGCCGTCGGTGTCACGCAAAGTGTACGGTATTGCATCGGGCATCAGCACACCGGTGAAGAATGCCGAGCAGATGATCTTCGCGACGCCGGAGCCGACGTTTGCGACGCTGCTTCATGGCAGTGTGTTCGGTGTGCCGACGCGTGGACTGCCTGCCGGTGTCGACGATCGCCCCGCAGTACGCGATGTGACGATTGCACTCGGTCAGGATGTGGACGATGTGGTGGCGGCGTTCGGATCGAGTGTGCTCGGTGCCGGCGAGGCGAACCGTGAAGCGGCGGAAAAACTCACGGCTGCGTTCACGTCGGATCTGCTCGATCGCATCGCGACGAGTGATGGTGTGGCCGATCTGGCCGAGCATGAACACTGCGATGGATTCGACTCGCGGCCGGGCGACCTCATTCCGGGCTCGAAGCCGGACCGTTTTTTGAACACCGATGGTGCGGCGGCGAATCCGTTCTCGATCGGTCGCAAGGGTCGCGGTGCTGATGCGACGACGGGAGTATCGAAGGAGATTCGCTCGGTGCTGATGTGGGCCGACAGCGTCGAGATGGTCGGCAGGAACTCGACGCAGAAGGCGCAGAAGCGCGACGGGTCGCGCGCGTCGGATTCCGTGAAGACCACATCGGCAGTACCGGTGCGCGAAGTGATTCGTCCGGCGCCACGCGAATTCTTTCCGCAGGCGCCACTGATCGCGCTGCGTGGTGTGAAGCCGAATCTGCGCCATCACGGCGACGGGCGCTTCGAGGATCGCAACGTGCTGCGCTGTCGCTACGCCGAGGAATGCGTTCCTGAGTACTCGGGCATTGTGCGCGGTGCGGATGTGTTGCCGACGCTTGGCAGCGGCGCCATTCCGGAAGAGGTGTTGAATGTCGCGCGTGAGTCGGTGCTGCTCGATCCGTACGGCACTGAGTGGCTGGCCATCAACAGCTCGCGCGGGTTCCCGACGGAGTATGTGAAGGCCGTGAACACGCGCCTGACCGGCGAGATGGTGCGGCTGTATGGCACCGATGGTGTGTACGATGGCAGCAGTCACATCGTCAACACGCGACTCAGCGCGCCCGTCGACAAGTGGCTCACATCGACCACCGCCGACGTGCGCATCGATCGCGAACTGACGGCGCAGCTGGCCGGTCACTCGATCGTGAAGTACACACCGCCGAGCCCTGTGGCGATCACCACCTGGCGCCAGCCGTGGGTGCCGCTGTGGGTGGAGTGGCGCGTTCAGCTCGATGGCACCGCCACACTCGATGGCTGGAAGCTCGAGGGTCTCGATTTCGAGCGCGATGGTGCGCCACCGACGGCAACGATCTCGCGCAGCATCGTCGGACGCACACCGCTCAGCACCGGCGTTGCGGAAGCGTTGCACAACGGCATCAAGCGCTGGCTCGAAGCGGAAGAACAGCGCGACATCGCTGGCACGGGTGTACTCGATGCGAACAGCCAACGCGCACTTGCGCAGCTTGGCAGTTTCCTCGCGCCACTCGACATGGCATCGGCGTCACTGGATGGCATTCGTGAGCAGCTGCTCGGCATCAACTACATCGGCCAGATGCCGCTCGATACACCGGCGGCCGGTGTGAAGCGCAAGCCGGTCGCGTCGGCGCTGCCGCAGCCGTTCTTCGGCGGTACGATGCGGCTCGATGCGATGCGCGTGGTGGATGCATTCGGCCGCACACTTGATCTCGACGTGTCGCGCGTGAGCACGACGCGCTCGCTCGAGATTCCGACCGCACCATCGTCAATCACCGTGCGGCCGCGGGTGCAGCACGCGTCGCGCTGGATCGTGCGATTCGTCGGTGCGCCCGATCCGACCGCGCCCGATCCCGCATTGCGTCCGGACGCGAACGTCGATCAGGTGACGCCGGCGGCGATGGTGAATCCGGTGGCGGGTTTCCTGCTGCCCGATCACATCGACGAATCACTCGAGGTGTTTGCGAGCGATGGTTCACCGATCGGTGAACTCGCACACGACTCGATCACCGGTGCAGTGACATGGGAGCCGGCGCCAGGTCGACCCGTGCTGCCGGATGCCGGACCGTTCGTGGGTCTGTCCGCATCGCAATCACCGATCGCGGATGTGGCGGCGGGCGTGCTGCTCGCAGATGTTGCCGCACGCGGACAATCCACACCGCCGGCATCGAGTTCGCTGTCGTCGATGCTGCGCGCGATCGATACCACGTTGTGGACCGTCGATACTTACGCCGCGATCGGATCACCGACCATTGCGGGTCTCGTCGGTCGGCCGGTGGCTGTCGTGCGTGCAACGATCCGACTCGACATCCCCGATGACACCGACGACGTGACCATCACACACGTTGGCGGCGCCGAGGCGCGACGCGCGGTGTTCGCGGCGATGTCGGAAGTGCGATTTCCGTTCCGGCTCGGTGCTCTCGAACGTTCCGACGACGCATTGCTTGGCTTCTACATCGGCGACGATTTCACGCACCTGCATCTGGTCGACAAGGTCGTCGCCAGTCTGTCGCCGGCATCGGGACGGTTGCAGGGTGCACTCGGTCAGCTCGGTGGTGTCATCAGCACGGTGCCGGTGCCGATCGCGCATCCGTACATCGTGGCTGAAGACGAGTTGTGGGTGCGGCCGGGACAGGAAGTGGCGGTGACGCTGTTGATGCTGCCGGCGGGCAAGCTGCATGTCACGAGTGGGCTGTTGCCGCGCAAGGCGATGTCGCTGGCGGAGGACTGGGTCGGTCCCGGTCTCAAAGCGCTGAGTCCGAGTGTACGCATCGGGCCTGTGCTGGTGGATCCATCGGAGATTCGTCTGCCGCTGATTCGTGCGATGGGTCCGCGCCAGCGGTTCACGCGTCGCACCGGTCCGCTCACATGGCGTGATGATCCGATCAAGGCCGCGTCGATGACGGCGTACCTGCCGCGCATGCCGCATGAGGCGCAGGAAGGGTGGATTCGTGTGGCGCCTGAGGATGAGGCGGATGCCGGCGGCACGAGTGGCGGAGGTGGCGCGTGAGTCCGGCGAAGAAGTCGAAGAAGGCGAAGAAATCGGCGGCGAAAAAATCCGTCGTCGGGAAAGCAGCATCAAAAAATCCCGCGAAGAAAAGAACGGTCAGGAAATCAGCCGCCGGTACTTCGACGCAGAAGCCCGCAGCGAAAACGACGGCGAGCAGGAAACCGACCGCAAGGAAGTCGGCCACGAAATCGACACCGGCCGCCGCACGCCGCGCCGAGCTGCACGAAGCGCAGTTGAAGCAGAAACGGGCCGCGATGAAGGCGGAACGTCGCAGTCGCGCGATGCAGCGTATCGCGCATGTCGCCGAAAGCCTCGGTTCGACCGATATCGCCGCGTTGTCGATGGCGATGCACGAGGCAATCGCACGCACCAACGACGCACGCATGGCCGCTGCGCCGGAGGCACCGCGTCGCGCGGGTCGTGCAATGGCGCAGGCGACGAACAACATCAATCGCTGGGTGCCGATCGGCCCGTCCGTCGTGCGGCTTGGTCAGGCCGACAATCATCCGCGTGTGACAGGGCGTGTGCGTGACATCGCGATCGACACAACAGGATTGCGCGCGTACGCCGCGACCGGAAAAGCCGGCGTGTGGTACACTGAAGATGCAGGACACTCGTGGCGCCCGGTGGGCGGCTGGGTGACGCGACCAGGTCTACTTGGTGGCGCGAGTTCGGATCTGTCGTGCGGCTGCCTACTGGTGGAATTCGGCGCCACGTCCGCCACCGACTACGTGATGGTCGGTACCGGTGAACTGGTCGCGCCATCAGTGACGTTCGTCAATTCGCCGTCGCACCTCGATTTCGGCGGGCGCGGTATTCTGGCCGGACTTGGGCCCGTGACGAAGCCGGACACCGACATGCCGTACGAGGCGGAGACGGGCCTCGCCCTTCTCGAGAACCTCGGCATCTATCGACTGGTGCGCGATCCGGGACAGGTCGCACCCGGTACACTGAAATCCGATGGCAATCGTGTGCTCGCCGCGGCGACCAACGGACTTTATCTCGGCACACGCGGCACGGTGGGCGCTGTGTCGAGCTGGAGATGGACGCGTGTCGTCGGCCTCGACGCCTCCACGTTCATTGTCAATTCGCCGATCGCTGATGTCGCCTGGTTTCCGGTGGCTGGTGTCGCGAATGGTCGCATCATCGCCATCGAGCATAGCGGCGACGTCTTGTGGAGTGACGATCTTGGCGCCACCTGGACTGCGGTCGGCCAGCTGAATTTCAGCGTGGACAATGTGTCGCTCGCGGGCCGCTGCTCCATCTCGGCGCTCGTTGGTGACCATATCTATGTGCTCGGCAGCACCACGCTCGCGGCGGCGATCAATGGCCGCCGCGACGAGCCGTTCGTGTGGCGCATTCCGACAGTCAATCGCACTGTCGCGAACGGAGGGCCTGGCGTAGCAGTGAAAGTGCGCGGCATTCCGTCGCTGCTGTGGGGCACACAACGCGAGTGGGATCAGGCGATTTTCGCGGAAACCGTCGGTACAACCGATCGCATCTGGGTCGCAGGTTCGGCGATCGTTCCATTCACAGGTGCCGACTATTCCGCGCAGCTCTACTGCTTCGATGTGATCGAGACGGGCCCGGGTGCGCCGCGCATGGGGCCTGCAGTCGGCGTGTCACGGATGGCTGCGGCGCCAACAGGTGAAGGCGCCAACATTTCCGGGCTGGTGGGCAACGGCATTCACGCCGATGTGCACGCGGTGCGCGTCGTCACACTCGCGGATGGATCTCGGCATGTGTGGGTGACGTGTGATGGTGGTGTCTACGTGTCCGAACGCGGCGGTCGCGTCAACACCTTTCAGTCACGCGGCACCGGACTCGCGGCCATCGAAGCGGGGTTCATGGCGCATCATCCGACGTCCAGTCACTACTGTGCGCTCGGCGCGCAGGACAACGGCGTGCAGGTCCGCACCGGCGACACGATGTGGGAAATGACGATGGCGGGTGATGGCGGTGGTGTCATGTTCCATCCCACGGCGTCGCAGTTTCTGGTAGGCCAGTACGTGCAAGGCACATGGTTCTCGAGGCCGCCTTCGCGATTCAAGGGACCAATCGGTCGTGTGACGGGCGGCGGCGTCAATACCACGGATCGCGAAAGCAAACTCGCGGCGTTCTACTCCGGCTGTGACGCGATCAAGCTGACCGCCACCACCGGGCGTCTCGCGATCGGCACAGAACGAGTCTGGGTGTCCGATGATCTCAGCGCGACAACGAATTCGACGTGGAAAGTGATACCGGCGACGACCGGTGCTGCGGTCGCCGCGAACGATCCGCGCCCGAACGGGAACGACGCGTCGTCGACACGAACGCGCGGCGTACCCACGGCCGGACTCGGATCGGTCACGCAGGTGCGCTGGGCCACGCCGACGCAGCTCTACGTCGTGTATCGACGAGGCATCGTGCGGCATGATGACGATGGTGCGGGAAACTGGACGACGACGATGATCCTCGTGCCCGCGCAGGCTGGCGCGCCGAACACCGCGTCGATCCGCTGCACCGATCTGGCACCGGTGCCCGGCACGAACGATTTCTACGTCACGACACTCGGCGATTCGATCACCGTCGTCGATACGGAAACCGACACCTGCTGGTATTTCCACAACGGTGGGTTCGAGAAGACCGGACTGCGCAAACAACTCGATCTGCCGGCGCCACCAGCCGTGCGCGGACCACTCGATCCGGCGCATGCGGTGTGCCTCGATCCCGACAATCCCGCCGTGATCTTCGTCGGTACGATCGGCGGCATGTGGCGCGGTGAACGCACGGTGGTCGGTCCGAACACGACACACACGTGGAGTCCGTTCATGAACGGAATACCGGTGACCTGTGTGTCCGACATCAAGATCTGGAAGGATCCGGCGGGAACGGTCGGTGCGCCGAAACTGCTGCGCGCTGCGACGCAGAGTCGCGGACTGTGGGAAGTCAATCTTGCGGGGCCATCCGAACCGCAGCGCACATATCTGCGTGTGCATTCGCGCGATGATCGTCGCATGCCGGTGTCGCCGCTGATCGATCCGTCGGTTGCAGCGACCGCACCGCCGCTCAAAGTGTATGCAAGTCCGGATATCGTGGTGCGCCCGGCGAAACGTGCGGCCGCGGCGACGGCGGTGCCATTTCCCCTGGCCGCGAACAAGTCGATCGGTCCATCACTCAGCGGCTCGTACCACCTGTGGACCTTCCAGACCGCATTCCGCTGGCGCTGTCCGGCGATTCGCGCCGATGGCCGCTGGACCGATCAGCTGGCCGATCTCATCGCGCTGTTTCGTGCCACGACGGCAGGGCTCACCACCGGCAACGTCATCAACAAGGCGACGTGGGATGCAGTGGTGGGTGGTACGCGACTCGATGCAAATCGCGTCGTGACGGCCGCCGCCACCGACGGCTTTGCGGTCTACGAAACACCGTGGCAGACCGCAGCGGCGACAGCGGTGACCGCCAACGAAGTGGATCTGTTCGAGTTGGTGCAGCCGCTGCGTGTGCAGAACAGCATCTGGAACGTGTATCAGGAACCGAGCGTGGTGGATGTGCTGCTGCATCATCGTGACACACGTCCGATGCCTGCCAACGATGGCTACGTCGCGCTGTTCCGGCGTGAGTTGCCGACGGATGTCGCGCTGCTCGCCGAGCCGGCGTCGACGTTTGCGACGCTGCATGGGTGGGCGGGCGGTGCGTTGCCTGTCATTCCAAACTGGACGACGAGTGGCGTGCAGCGATTGCCGGCGGCCATCGATGCGTTCATGCCGCGCGCGGTGTCGATGAATGTCGATCTGACCACGATCGGTGCCGGAAATCACGTGCTCTTTCTGGCCGTGTGCGGCGGCAGCGCGGAGCCAGCGCCGCCGGCGCCGGCAGGCCTCGCCGCGGCCGCGACGATCGGTGATCTGGTGCAGGCCTGGCCGCGGTCCGCACTCCGCCTGGTGCAAGTGGTGGGGCCGCGGCCGTAGTCCGAGAGCACTGCAACTGCGGTCTCGCACAGAGTCACAGAGTCACAGAGTCACAGAGAACTGCAACTGCAGTCTCACACAGAGCAGCAGAGATTCGGAAAGTCTGGAGCGTTCTGGAGAACTGCAAATGCTATTGACAGAGCTCTCGCGAGCGCAGTTTCCGAAGCAGTTTTCAGTGTCTGGAACGATCACTCTTGCCACCACCCTCTGTTGCTCCGCTGCTCTGCGTGAGCCATGCGGTTGCAGTTCTCTGTGACTCGGTGGCTCTGTGCGAGACATGCAGTTCCCCGCCGCCACAATCCAGAACGCGGAGGACTCAGTCAGTTGGCGTCGAGGGCGCGCTGCGCGGCTCAATCACGCGCGCTGGTGCCAGTCGAGTCACGCGTCGCTGCAGCTGTGCTTTGTGGAGTGCCGCGCGCAGTCGCAAGGTGCGGTTGTCGAACAGTCCGAGGCGCTGACGCTTCGTGATGATCAGTGCCGCGAGGTCGAGTTGACCATCGGCAATGAGGAATCGGCAGAGGTCACGTCCGTCCACACCGCACACCAGCTCGTCCGGCAGCGCATGCAGGCAGTCTTGCAGCTGATCGGACGTCATGATGCGATGAAAGTTGAACAGGCCGTGAAAGCCGAACGTGGGTCCGGTGGGCTCGACGCGTTCGAATGCGAAGCGCGCGGCAATTTGCGGCGTGGCGAAACGAATGCCGAAGTCCCGCTCGAGGCGATCGCGGTTGTCGTGACAGATGCACGTGTCTTCAGGGTTGCTGATCGACATCGCGGGATCCTGCATCGCTGCGAGCAGTCGCGCACTGCGCAATGAGAAGCCGCCGTTGCCGACCAGCCATCCCTGCGGACCGCTGGCGAATGGCGCACCAACGTAGTCGTACTCGAGGAACGCCGGATCCCACGTCGAGGCATCGAGCACATAGCCATCCCATTGCACGACGAGCACGAACGGTGTGGCGATGTGCGTCGCGAGTCCGCGCAGCATGAACGCTGAATATTCGTCGACCGAACCGATGCTGATCGGCACGCCGTCGATGTGCGCAGGCAGGATGCCCTGGGCGGCGGCATCGGTGAATAGCACGACGCGCGCGAATTCGATCTGGGCGATGCACCGCTCGATGGCGGCCAGCGCAGTCTGCGGCGCGCGGGTATCGACGCACGCCAGTGTCACGTCAGGCAGAGCGAGTCGAGACACACGTCCGCCTGGAAGAGGGAAAAGCGAGCACGCTGCGAGGATTTCACCGTCCCAGCGTGAACGCACCTCTGGCGAGGCGACCGCCTCCCACTGCCGCACGCAGGCCCTGTAACGAACGATATATCAAAAAGTGGACCGCGCCAGACTCGCCGTCTGTCTCATACCGCCGGGCCGTTTCGCATGCTTTGCGCGAACAGGCGCGTGTAGCGATGATAGGTCGACGCCACTCCCTTCAGCTTCTGCCCGTTGCCCGCCCATGCGCATCGTACCGCTGGTACTCGCCGCTCTCTGCTTCGCCGCCTCCGGTGGCGTGTCGGCGCAACCGCTGCCAACATCGTCGACGCGCACCACGGCCGGCGCGACTGAGCCGCCGGCGCGCACGTACGACCGCCAGTTCGAGATGCTGGAGAAGAAGGTCGACGACCTCGAATGGCGCGCACGCACCGAAGACATCGCGACCATGGACAAGTGGTGGATCACGAGTCCGAAACCGGCACGGACGACCAATCCCACCGGCCAGGGCGCCGGCAACCCGCTCAAGATTCCGGTCTACTCGTTCACGCCGAAATCACTGGGCGCGAGGAAGGCGCCGCTCCTGATCCTGATTCACGGCTATGTGCACGGGTCGTTCGATCGCTACTACTCCCACATTCTGCGCGAGTTGCTGGAGCAAGGCTACGTCGTGGTCGCACCGGAGTATCGCGGTAGCACAGGCTATGGCGCTGAGCTGTACAACGCGATCGACTACGGCGGTGGCGAGATCGATGATGTGAAGGCGGCGCGCGACTGGGCGGTCGAGAACCTGTCGAACGTCGATCCGGCGCGTGTCGGCGTGCTTGGCTGGAGTCACGGCGGCTACCTGACGCTGTTCCAGGCGCTCAACTATCCCGATGCATACAAGGTCGCGTACGCCGGCGTACCGGTCAGTGACCTGATCCAACGCATGGGCTACAAAGGCCAGGGGTATCAGGACACCTTCACGCAGTTCATCGGCAAGAGTGCTGTGGACGACCCCGCCGAATATCGCCGCCGCTCACCAGTGAATTCCGTCGAGAAACTGCGCATCCCGCTGCTGATCCACACCAACACGATCGACGAAGATGTGAACGTGATGGAAGTGCAGCACCTGATCGAAGCGCTGACCGCGGCGAAGAAGGATTTCCAGTACAAGATCTACGCCGCCGCACCCGGCGGCCACGAATTCAACCGAATCGACACGCGGATGGCGCGTGAGTCACGCAAAGAGATCTGGGCGTTCCTGGCCCGATATCTCCATCCCGGCACGTGAATTTTTGCGCATTTCCTGAACAGTGCCAACGCAACGGCGCAACGGCGCAACGAACGTCCAACTGCTTCAACGCAGAGACGCCAAGGAATTGAACTGCCTTGACGCCAAGCCGCAAAGGCGCAAAGCATTCAGGGCACGATAGGGCGCACGTCAACCATACGAGGACAGCGTTTTTATTTTGTAACTGCCATCGCGAGCGCAGTTCACAATGCATTTTTGCAGATCGCTTTAGTGGCTGCGGATGACGGTCTGCGTACTGAGCGCGTTGCGTCTTCGCGTCTTTGCGTCTTTGCGTCTTTGCGTCAAGGCGGTTGCAGTTGCGTTGCGCCGTTGCGCCGTCGCGTTGGTGCCGTTGCACTTCTGTTGCGCCTCTGCCACCTTGGCGCCTCTGCGTTGACGTAGTTGCAGTTGTAGGGCGAATCATTCCACAAGGACTAGACCAATGATTGCTCGACCGATCGCTTGTGTAATGGTCGCGGCCGCGATGTGCTCATCGCTCAACGCCCAGCGCACCACGCTGCCCGAGGTCAAGGTGCGGTGGGACCGCATGTGCCAGATCCGCAAGGAAAAATTCGACCACATCCTCCCCGAAGCAATGCGGGAGAATGGGATCGACATGTGGATCGTCGCGCAGAAGGAGGGCAACGATGATCCGCTCGCCGCACTGTTGGGACCGGGCTACACCGGCACCATCGGCTACTTCGTGTTCACCGACAAGGGCGGTGAACACATCGAACGCGCCGCACTCGGCATCGAGGATCACCACCGCGAGTTGTGCGGTGCCTACGACATTCCCGATGGCGACGCCGACCTCCTCAAGTTCGTGACCGCGCGCAACCCGAAACGCATCGGCATCAACATGTCGGCCGAGATGGGGCTGGCCGACGGGCTGACGAAGTCGCTCTACGATCACATCGTCAAGACACTCGGGCCGCAGTACGCATCACGCCTCGTCGGTGCCGAGAAGATGGTGTCGGATTTCTCGTCCCGTCGCACGGCGTCGGAGATCGTGGCGTTCGGTGAGGCGGGTGAAATGGGGCGGCAGATTGCGGAACGCGCTTTGTCGAACGAAGTCATCACGCCTGGCGTCACGACGCTCGCTGATGTCGCGTGGTGGATCGAACAGCAGCAGTACGAACATCACCTCGGCTCGTCGTTCAACGTGCCCTCGGTGTATGTCACAGGCCCGAACGGCATCGAAGCCACCAGCAACGATCGCATCATCCAGCGCGGTGACCTGATCATGCTCGACTTCGGCGTCGGGTATCTCACGATGTGGACCGACCAGAAGCGCATCGCGTATGTGCTCAAGCCTGGCGAAACGACGCTGCCGGCGAGTTACCAGAAAGCGTTCGACAATGCCGTGCGCGTGCGCGATGTGATTCACCGCACGGCGCGGCCGGGCAAGGTGGCTCAGGTGATGATGGATGGCATCAACGCGGCCATCGTCGCAGCAGGCATTCAACAGATGCGCGGCTTTAACCAGCCGCGCGCCGACAGCAGCGTCGAATTCATCATCGGCTGCCATTCCGTCGGTGACTGGGGCCATGGCATCGGGCCGTCGATGGCGTTCTTCAACCCGGGCCGGCTGACATACGAAATGCGCCCGGGGAATCTCTTCTCGATCGAGTTGTTCGCGTACACGCCGATCCCCGAATGGGGCGGCAAGAAGTTGCGCATCCCACTCGAAGACGACGGCACCGTCACCACCCGCGGTGTCGAATGGGTCTACCCCATCAACCTCCGCATCATTCTCGTGAAGTGACAGCGAGTCTCTGTGCAGTGAGCAACGTCGGAACTGCCTTGACGCCAAGACGCCAAGCGCTCCGCTTGCAGTCAGCTCACAGTGCAGTGGATCGAGATCTGCAACTACACTTTTGGAACTGCACTCGCGAAGGCAGTTCCAAAAGCAATTTCGTAGAAGCTGAATGGCGGTCGAGTAAGCCATCTGCGAGCGGATCGCTTGGCGTCTTCGCGGCTTTGCGTCAAAGCAGTTGCGTTCTCCCCTGAGAATTCATCGTGCGCGAGATCACCGCGCTTTGCGGATCTCGATGTCGCCGTTGCCGGTGCTGAGGGCGAGCCGTTCGCCGCCGGCGCCGAGTGTGCCGCGGATGCGGCGCGGGTTGAGGCGGCCTTCAACGCGCATCGGCAGTTCGCTCGAGATCTCACCGTTCCCCGTCGACCCTTCCAGCTCGGCGCCGAAGTTGCTCGGCACCGACAACACGATGCGACCGCTGCCTGTCGAGAATGACATCTCGGCCGCGCGATCCATGCGATCCATCGACACGTCGATGTCGCCGTTGCCACTGCGCGCGGTGACCGGACCGTTCGACGTGACGACGCGCACCGCACCGTTGCCTGTCGTGGCTTCAACCGGGCCGTGGGCATCCTCGACCGTCACGCGACCATTGCCCGTGTGCGCCGTGACGCGACCCGTCGTGCCGGTGATCATCACGCGGCCGTTGCCCGTGCTCGCGTTCACATCGCCGCCCGAGCCATTGATCGCGATGTCGCCGTTGCCGGTCTGCGCCATCACTATCACGCCCTTCGGCACGCGCACCGTAAAACTCGCGCGCGGTGAGCTGTAGCCATCGCGCCAGCTGCGACGCTCGCCATGGTAGCCCGATTCGAGATCACAGTCATCGCCATCGGAATACACGGCGCAGATCGCGAGGCCCTGCGAGGACTTCTTCACCATGAACCCGATGTCCTCGAGGCGTGCGCCGCGATCGGTACGCTTCTCCGCCTGTACCTCGACTTCCGAACCGGAGCCCTGCGTGATCGTGATCGCACCGTTCGGTGACGTGATGCGAAGCTGCTGTCCGCTGGAGAGCGCCGCGCGCGTGCTCCAGGTGGCGTCTGATCGGCCCACGACCTGCGCGCCGACGAGGCCGGCGGCGAGGCTCAGGAGCGCTGAGGTGCGGATAAGCGTCTTCATGAATACTCCGGTGTGTGGTGACGCCGTGTGACACCGAGGGGTACGCCACAGTTGCTGTGTTGGTTTCGGAGGGCTCGATTGCCTTGTTCAGCTCGTGACCCCCGGTTCGATTTCGGTGTCGTGGAACGCTGTCCCGGAGGGCGGGCTGGCTTCGTCGCATCTCATCCTCGTCCCCCATCCGTTGCCGTTCACCCGTTTGTCTCGAGTGCTGCACCGCGCCACCCTGTCTGCGTTGTCCTCGCTGGCCGCAATCGGCGCGCTGCAGGCGCAGACGACCGTCGCCGATACCGCCGCGCCGCGACTGCGACAGGTGATCATCGTCCGGCACGACATCTTCGATTCCGTCGATGCACGCAGCTGGTACGCGCGTCTGGCCAATCGCATGCACATCCGCACGCGACGCAGTGTGGTCGAGCGCGAGATGCTGCTGCACCCGGGTGAGATTCTCGATTCGGCGCGCGCCGCGGAAACCGGCCGCAACCTCCGCCGCCTGCAGGTGTTCCGCGATGTCGTCGTGGACACCAGTGCCGATGGCTCGACGTTGCGCGTCACCACCCGCGATGGCTGGACCACCAGGCCATACGCCACGTATCGCAGCACCGGGACCCAGAAACTCTTCAGCGTCGGTCTCCTCGAAACGAACCTATTCGGACTCGCCGCCACACTCGACGCGCGGTACGTGCAGGACCCCGATCGATCTCTGCTGCGCCTCGCGTTCGGTGCGCCGCGCATCCTGTCGAATCGCGTGAGCACTGGTGTGTTCTACAATCGGCTCTCGGATGGCTACAGCGCCGGTGGCGTGATCGAACAGCCATTCTTCTCGCTCTCGTCGCGCAATGCCGCGCGCGCGACCTTCGTCACGTTCGATGGACGGGTGCTGCGCTTTCGCAACGGATCACCGCGCCCGGTCGATTCACTCGATCGCCTCTTCACGCTGGCGTCGATCGGTGGCGCACACGCCATTCGTGCCTCGCCGCGCGGCTACGTGCGCATCGGTGGCGACGTGCAGTATCGCCGCGATGATTTCGTGCCGCGGCGCTCACCGTCGCTCACCAGCCCGCGCACAATTACGGGCACCGTTGCCGGCTACGTGGACATCAGCAAGGCGAACTTTCTGCTGACGCACAACTTTCGCATGCTCGGCCAGCCGGAGGACGTGGACCTGAGCACGACGGTGCGACTGGGTCTTGCGATCGCGCCGAGTGCGCTGGGGTATGCTCGCAACGGGGCGGGGCCGGTGCTGTATGCGCAGACCGGCGCGCGCATTCCACATGGGTTCGCGACAATCGTCGGTCGGATGAGCGGACTGGCGAGCGGTGGCGCAGTGGACAGCGGTACCGCAACACTGTCCGGCACACTCGTGCTGCAGCCGCATCCGCGACACACGTTCGTCGCGTTCAGCATGATGGGGTGGGACAAGAATCCCTATCCCGGTGAAGAGTTCGATCTCGGATTGTCGCGCGGTCCGCGCGCTTTCAACCTGCATGCGTTCACCGGCGACAGGCAGCGCTATTCGGTGGCCGAGTACCGATGGACCGTGTTGCCGAGCGTCGCCAAGTCGTTCGCGGCCGGCATCGCTGCATTCGGCGAGGTGGGCGGCGCGTGGTTCAACGGCTCGACACCGCGCTACGGAAAGGATGCGGGTGTGGGCCTGCGCACTGCGCCGATTCGTTCTGCCGCCAACATCGGTGCGTCGCGCTTCGATCTCGTGCGACGGTTCGCGACGGATCGTGATCCGGCGGGATGGGTGGTGGTCGTCGGGACCGGCTTCACCTTCGACGCGCTGCGCTGATGACACGCGAGTATCACGCGTGAATGACCGTCACCGCGCGCGACTCGACCGTCAGCTGCGCGCGATACGCTTCGGTGGTCTCGCCATCGATCTGTAACCGCAGCGGTGACTCGAGTTCGGCGGTGTGCCAGCGGATCGTGCGCACGCCGGGCAGTCGCTGCTCCGACGTGTTGCGCTCGAGTGGAGCACTGACACCGCGCGCCATCAGGTTCCAGTACCAGAGCGGTGACGTCACGGCCGCCGCGAGTGCGAGACCATCGTCGCGTGCCATACCGCGCCACATCACCTTGCCAAAGGCGTAGTGCGGAATGTTGTAGACGCCGACGTTGTAGAGCAGTTCCGTCGCGTGCACCCACTCCGTGCCGTCGACCGTGAGTGTCACGCCGCGCATATGTTTGCGAGCGCTCGTTGCGAGGGCACTCAACCCCGCGTACTGCTTCGAGCGATACCGCAGCGCGCCATACCGACGCAGAAAATTCGACTCGAAGCCGGTGCTGCAGCTGACCACGGCAATCGGTGACGCCGGGATCGCGGTGCGCATGATGTCGATCGCGGTCGTCTCGCCACGTTCGAGCGCCGCCAGCGCCACCGCGGCCGATCGCAGGCCAAGTGTGTGCGCCGTGGCATTGCCGGTGCCGAACGGCACGAGACCAACGGTGCGCGTCATTTCGCCGCGTTGATCCATCAGCGTCACGATGGCGTTGAACGATCCATCGCCACCGACCGCCACCGGAATTTCGTCGTCGGTCAAACGCAGCAGCGTATCCAGATCCGCCGGTGACGCCGATCGCACGACACGCGAGCGCGCCGCCATCGCCGGCGACCCGGCCAGCAATGCGTCCAGAGTGCGCGGCGCTTTGCCGGTGCCTGCGGCGGCGTTGACAAGAAAGACGAATCGTGGCGACGAACGCAGCACGCGCGAGCGGATCGGTGACGAGGAAGAGCCACGCCTTCGCGCGACCTGTTCAAACTAATTCAACCGCGAGCGTGTTGCGGTTGCGGCGCTCCGCTGGCGGCATCGCTGACTTTTTTGGGAGAGGAGCTCACGGAGCGCACGGAGCACACTGAGTGCGACCGTTGCAACCTCCGGCGCAGCGCGCGACACCGCTGACTTTTTGTTGGAACTGCAGTTGCCGTTCCCATAAAATCATCTTCGCGCGGTGAGCAGACCTACGCGTCGCGCGCACGCCGGGCGGTACCTGTGCTATTCACCCCCCAAAAAACAACGAATGTGCGAGGAGGAGCGGAGCGGTGCAAATCGCGCACAAACC
>JANLPZ010000183.1:0-66504 GCA_031367535.1 Gemmatimonadaceae bacterium | reverse complement strand
GATTCCGACCGCGCCCGATCAAGTGCTCTGACCTCTTGAACGGTTTCAAGTGCTCTGACCCCTTGAACCCCCCATTGAACGATCAGGATCACCGTCCCCTAAATCGGACACGCGCTGGCGCCTCAGAGCAAACCGGGCGATTCTGTCAGGGTCCCCTGACGCTGTTGTCTCGCCCTGGAGCCCGATCGTGCCGACCCCGGAAGACCTGCTCGACCAGTTGCATCGTGATCTCAGCGCCGCCGATCATGATGAGGAGGCCACGGGGATCGACCGTCGCCAGTTCATGTTCTACTCGCTGGTGAGTGCGGCCGCGACAACCTTCGGCGCCAGTGCCGTGCAGGCGCAGCGTGCGCTGGCCTCCAGCGGCGCAGCGAAATTCGCGTCGGCCAGCGGTCGCGCGATGATCGATGCGGCGCAGCAGGCCGTCGCGACACTCGGCAACGGCGAGGCGCCGGCGCTGCAATTCCAGCCGTATCCGGGTGGCACCGGTGCACTGATGGAAAAACTGGCCCGTGAACATGGCCGCGCGGCCTTCGATCGTGCGGTGTTCACGGTGCCGAGGTTCACCGGCGCCGTGCCGACCAATCCGGACGACATCGCGTTCCTGCCCGCGCATCGCCTCTCGGCCATGATCCGCGAGCGCAAGATCACGTCGGTCGCGCTGACGGACATCTATCTCGCGCGCCTCAAGCGTCTCAACCCGACGCTGCTCTGTGCGGTCACGATCATGGAAGAGTCGGCGCGCAAGGAGGCAGCCCAGGCGGATGCGGAATTGAAGGCGGGCAAATATCGCGGGCCGCTCCACGGCTTGCCCTACGGTGTGAAGGATCTGTTCAACACCAAGGGCGTGCCGACGACGTGGGGCGCACAGGATTTCGCCGATCGCATCATCGATGAGGATGCGGAAGTCGTGGTCCGGTTGCGGAACGCCGGCGCGGTGTTGATCGCGAAGCTGTCAACCGGCCTCTTTGCGCAGAACGATCAGTGGTTTCGCGGACGCACCAACAATCCGTGGAATCTGGTGCAGGGCTCGAGCGGATCATCCGCCGGTCCCGCGTCGGCCACGGCCGCCGGTTGTGTCGCGTTCGGCATCGGCACGGAAACGCAGGGCTCGATCGTCAGCCCGGCGGTGCGCTGCGGATTGAGCGCGCTGCGACCGACGTTCGGCCGCGTGAGTCGACAGGGCGGCATGGTGCTCGCGTGGTCACAGGATCGCGTCGGCCCGATCTGCCGCACGGTCGAAGACTGCGCGATGGTGTTCAATGTGATTCACGGTGCCGACGAGAAGGATCCGTCGACTATCACGACGCCGTTCAACTTCGATCGAAGCATCGCGCTCGCGTCGTTGCGCATTGGTGTCGACGCAAACGCGCCGAAGGAATTCGTCGACAAGCTGAAGGAACTCGGCATGACGCCGAAAGAGATCGGCGCGCGACCCACTGTCGCCGGCGTCGGGCAGGGCAGTCTCAACGTCGAGTACGCAGCAGCCTTCGATTCATACGTACTGCGCAAGGCCAAGGAAATCGGGCTCGATCTGAACGCGCTGCCCGAGCCACCGCGCGCCGGCACCACACCAGCCACGCCGCCGGCACCGACCACTCCACCCGCAGCACCGGTCAGTCCGATGGCGCCGGCGGACTGGAATCCACGATTCGTCAACGGTCGTACCGTGCGTGCGTTCGACTACGTCCAGAATCAACGGCGTCGCTACATGCTCGTGAGCGCGTGGGGCGATTTCATGAAGGATCTCGACATGTTCATCGGCAATCCATTCGCGGACGTCGCGCCGAACGCGCAGACGGGCCATCCGTGCGTGGTCGTGCCGTACAAGATGGACGTGCCGGTGCAGCAGCAGGGTGGTGCTGCACGGCCCGCAGGTGCGCCCGCGCCAGCGCCGCTCGATCTCAAGCCGCAGCCGATCTGCGCCGTGATCGTCGGCGCGCTGTACAACGATGACCGCATTCTGTCGGTCGCACATCAGTTTCAGTCGCACACCGACGTGCACACGAAACGGCCGGCGCTGTGATCAACGGATAACGGCATCCTGCATCGCTGGGCTCCGTCGAGTCACTCGGCCCGGCGAACCTTCAGGCGCACCGCATCCCGATGATCCGGACGCTGCAGACCGAGTTGCCGCGACTCGGATTCGTGGCGGTTACGCCGGCCGATTCGACGGCGGGGCATGGTGAAAAACGCTCTTGACACTTCCTCCAGTATATTGGATACTGTGTCAATGCCATCCACCGACGCCCCAGATCTGGGCCAGCGCATCGCCGATCGCGTGCGTGAATTGCGTGCCGCGCAGGGCCAGTCCCTTGATGCACTGGCGGCGGCGTGTGGTGTGAGCCGCTCGATGATTTCACTGATCGAACGTGGCGAGACGAGTCCGACGGCGGTGGTCCTCGAGAAACTCGCGGCGGGGCTGGGCGTGACGCTGGCGTCCCTATTCGACGCGCCGAGGGATGATCGTCAGGCGCCGGTTGGTCCTGTGTCACGTCGAGCGGATCAGGTGGAGTGGCAGGATCCTGCGTCCGGTTATCGGCGCCGGAACGTGTCACCCGCTGGTGTCAGGCCGCCTGTACAGATCGTCGAGGTGTTTTTCCCCGCTGGTGCACGCGTCGCGTTCGACGTCGGCACGCGGGATGTGCGCGTGTCGCAGCAAGTCTGGATTCTCGACGGGGCGATGGACGTCACGCTCGGTGACGCGCGGCACCGACTGAAGGACGGCGACTGTCTCGCGATGCGCCTCGATCGGCCGACGATGTTCCACAATCCGACACGCAAGCCCGCGCGATACGCGGTGGTGTTGTTCACGGAGCACGTGCCGCACCGGTGACGGCCGTGTCGCTCGATCGCCTGCGCGCCGGACCTGCGCACGGCACCCTGCTTGCTCCACACCTCTCCCGACATCGAGGCGCCGCCATGCCGCAGCAGACTGACACTCGTCTCACGATCCGCGCGGCCACTGAAGCGGACGCGGATGACATCGTGGCGATCTACAATCATTTCGTCGTGCACACGATCGTCACGTTCGAGGAGGTTGTGATTGATGCGGCGGAAATGCTGCGGCGCATGACTGGTGTGTGGAATGCCTCGCTGCCGTGGCTGGTCGCGGAAGAGGCGGGGCGGGTGATCGGCTACGCGTATGCCGGCCAGTGGAAAGAGCGTCACGGCTATCGCTTTTCGGTCGAGTGTACGGTGTACTGCGCGCCAAACGTCGTGGGACGCGGCGTCGGGACGCGCCTGTACGCCGAATTGTTTCCGATGTTGCGCGAACGCGGCGTGCACGCCGTGATGGGCGGCATCGCCCTGCCGAATGACGGCAGTGTCGCGCTGCACGAAAAGTTCGGGATGAAAAAGGTCGCCCACTTCGTGCAGACCGGTTTCAAGTTCGATGGCTGGATCGACGTCGGCTACTGGGAGTTGCTCGTCGCGCAGTGAGCGATTGAGATCTCACGAGACATCACGCGCGTCATCACGCCGCAGGGAACGCTGCGTGCGCCTGTACTGCGCGGACATGTTCGCGATGGCGGTGGGAGCGTCGGCGATCAGGCTGTCCACGTGGTGCGGCGAAACTCCGCCGTGCACTGTCTACTCAAAAACTTCCGACTCCAGACACCAGCCCGCGTCCGTCAGTATCCAGATGGCCGAATACCCGCCGTCCATCTCGCGCACGCGGGCACCGGCCTGCCAGCGTCCCACCCATCGTCCCCGTTCTGTGGCGCGTGTTGCGGGATCGTGCATCGTGATGACATCCGGCGAGCGCACGTAGCCGCGAAAGTCGCGTTCTGCGAATTGTGCGGCAAACGCACTTCGTGATGCCTCGCGACCAATCAGGATCGGTCCGCCGGCGACGGTGACTGAAATGTCCGGCGCCATGATGGCGACGACGCGTTCCAGGTCGCGGGCGGCGATGGCGGCGTTCGAGTCGGCGCGA
Source organism: Gemmatimonadaceae bacterium (assembly GCA_031367535.1). Classification (GTDB taxonomy): domain Bacteria; phylum Gemmatimonadota; class Gemmatimonadetes; order Gemmatimonadales; family Gemmatimonadaceae; genus JACMLX01. Next base: position 62,567 of record JANLPZ010000183.1, on the reverse strand, counting down.
CGGGCGCGGATGGTGTGGGTGGGGTCGATCATGACAGTGCAGGGCAGCGGCGGGGTCGGGTTGGAGGAAAGATGCCCGAGCAAACGCCCTCGCACTTTATACGACAAAGCACTTGACAGCCGACCGCCTGGCCCCTATCCCTTGAGTCATGGCCACCCCGCTCCGGCAGCCGCCGGCCGATCCGCCGGCACTGCACGACCGCGCGATTCAGGATCTGTCCTTCATCCGCCGGACGATGGAGGGCGCGTCGTCGTTCACTGACGTGCCGGGCTGGGGATTGGTCGGCCTCGGGCTGACGGCGATTGCCGCGTCGTTCCTTGCCGCTGCCCAGCCGAACGCCGGACAGTGGCTTGGCGTCTGGCTCTGCGAAGCCGGCGTCGGTGCGTCGATCGGCGGCATCGCGACATGGCGCAAGATGAAGCGGCGCGGTCGAGCCGCCGGCGCCCCGATGCTCAGCGCGCCGGCGCGCAAGTTCCTGTTCGGCTTCTATCCGGCAATGCTGGCGGGCGCCGTGCTGACATTCGCGCTCGTCGATCCGACCACACACGCGCAGGGCGCGTCGGCGATTCCGCGCGCGCTGCCTGGATTGTGGTTGCTGTTGTACGGCGTTGGCATCACGACCGCGGGCGCATTTTCTGTGCGTGCAGTGCCATTGATGGGCGCAGGACTGATGGCGTTCGGCACCATCTTACTCGTCGTGCCCCGCGTGTCGAGTGCCGTGATGCTCGCGCTCGGATTCGGTGTCTGGCAGATCGCATTCGGCATCTGGATCGCACGGAGGCATGGTGGCTAAGCGCACCGCATCATCGGCCGCCCGGAAGACACCAGCGCACGCCGCACCAATCTCCCCGTTGGCGTCGGTCGACGGTGACGAGACGTCATCGCCACTCGCGCTCGATCGTCTGATTCACGAGCGCATCCGACTGGCGATCGTGAGCACACTGGCCGTGCACGAGATGCTGTCGTTCAACGAACTGAAAGCGCTGCTCGAGACGACCGACGGCAATCTGTCCGTGCATGCGCGAAAGCTCGAGGACGCACATTACGTGTCGTGTACGAAAGGATACGATGGACGAATCCCGCGCACCGAGTACCGTCTCACGGCGACTGGGCGACAAGCACTCGAGCGCTACCTGTCGCACATGGAAGCGCTGATTCGTCGCGTGACCGAAAAGGGCTGACGTTTCGGCATGCAGGACTGCAGAGAATACCGCACTTAGCACCGCACTGAGAACCGCACGTCGCAGCACACTGAAGGTCATCGTTGAACCACAGGCGCCATTCGGCGCCTTCTTCCGGGAGCCTCACTTTATGAAACAAAGCGCTCTGCCACTGCCGGACCACCTCGCGATCATCATGGACGGCAACGGACGATGGGCCGAGCAGCGCGGACAGCGTCGCTCGATCGGACATCTCGCCGGCGCACGTGCCATGCGCGAGGTGGTCGCACATTGCGCTCGCACCGGCATCCCGCAACTCACGCTGTACGCGTTCTCGAGCGACAATTGGCGTCGACCGCCTGCGGAAGTACATGCACTGCTGATGTTGTTCACATCGCACTTCCGATCACAGGCCGCCGCACTGTCCCGGGCTGGCATCCGGCTGACGGTGATCGGGCGCCGCGCGCGCCTGCCGATGCCGCTCCGCAGCGCAATCCGGGACGCCGAAGCACGCACGGCGCAGGGTCACGTCATGCATCTGCGCGTCGCGATCGACTATTCAAGCCGTGATGCCATCCGTCGTGCCGAGGGCTCTGACACATCGCCCGCCGACGCGTCTGACGGATCACCGATGCTGCCGCCGGTCGATCTGCTCGTGCGCACCGGTGGTGAGCGGCGCCTGTCCGATTTCCTGTTGTGGGAGTGCGCGTATGCAGAGCTGCTCTTTCTCGAGGTGCTCTGGCCGGACATCACACCGGCAGTGCTTGATGCGGCATTGGCCGACTACGCCCTGCGCGATCGGCGATTTGGTGCGGTGTCGCAGCGAGCGAGCGCCTGATGACGTCCTCTGCATGGAAGGTTCTGGCCGCGGCGCTCATCCTCGGCGGCGCTGGTGATGGTTTGTTGCGTGGCGGCGACTGGCGCCTCGGATTTGCGATCTGGATCGTGCTCGTGATTGCGGCCGTCTTTGTGCTCGGTGGGCGCACCACACGCCCTTCGCTTCTGCTGTTGAGTGGTATGGCGCTGGCCGCATTCGGTCTGGTGTGGCGCGATTCGGAGATGCTCTACGCGATTGACATGCTGTCACTGCTCTGCGTCGGTGCGCTGGCGCTCTGGTACGGCAGCGGCGGCGATTTTGACGAACTCACGATTGTCGAGACGGTGCGCGCCGGGATCATCGCGCTCGTGAACACCATCGGTGGTGCGGTGCCGGTGGTCGGCGATGTCACCGCGACAAGCGACGCTACAGCGACGCGATCGAACGTGCGCGCGTTGCTGATCGGAGTGGTGCTGGCATTGCCGCCGTTGGCACTGGTGGCGTCGTTGCTGGCATCGTCCGACGTCGTGTTCGATGGTGTGCTGCAGCGGGTGCTCACGGTCATCACGGCCGATGGGCTGCGACATCTCGTCGTGATCGTTCTGCTGACGTGGATCACAACGGGCTGGTTGCGTGCGTCGCTCGGAGAGGGTGCCGGCCGTACGCTGCCGCATGTGCCATCACCAGGCTTGTCATTCACGAGTATCGCGGTCGGGCTGTACGCGCTGATTGCGCTGCTCGGCTTGTTCGTGATCACACAGGCGCGAGTGGTGTTCGGCGGCGCAGCGTTCTTGCGTGAAACGGCCGGCCTGACGGTCGCCAACTACGCGCGGTCCGGATTCTTCCAGCTGATCTTCGCGGCGGTGATCGTCTTGGTCACGCTGGTCGTCGCGCAGTGGTTGATGGACGACGATGATGAGGCAGGGCACCTGCAGTTCACCATCGCCGGTGCGGCGCTGCTCGCACTCGTCGCGACACTGCTTGTATCTGCGGCGGTCCGCATCTGGCTCTATGTGTCGGAGTTCGGGCTTAGCGTCGATCGCAGTTTCGCGAGTGCCGGAATCCTGTGGGTCACCGGGCTGCTGGTGACACTTGCACTGACCACGTTGCGCGGTCGGCCGCTGCAGTTCATGCCGGTGGCCATCGCGGTGTCAGTCGCATGGGTCGCAACGGTGAACCTCATGAATCCCGAGGCGTTCGTGGTGCACGTCAACACGTCACGTGCCGCAGCAGGCCAGCCGTTTGATGCCGAATACCATGCGAAGCTGTCCGCCGATGCGCTGCCGTCACTGGTGCGTGCCGCTCCGCGACTGGCGCCAACGGATTGTCAGCGACTCGAGGCAGCATTGCGCCGGACCTGGGCCGCGCGGATCTCACCGCCGCCGCCAGTGACGCGCGGCGACTGGCGGAGCATGGATCTGCCGCGCATGCGCGCACGGGTGTGGCAGAAATCCGCAGTGACGATCTGTCAGTTGTGATCGCGGCCTTGTCCGTGAGCTGATTTTCCGCACCATTGCGCGTGTCTGGATGTGGGCGCAGATCGCGTTCATCGCCTCCGGGCGTTCCGCACACAGGTCACGTCACATGCCAGTTCCCGCCGCAGACGCGAAGACGATGAATCTCCCGATCCGGATCATTGCAGGCGCGTCGACAGTTTCGGCGTCAGCGCCGCACATCGCGACCAGCAGGAGGATGCCCGGGCAGTCGCTGCACTGTTTGATTCGAGCGCGGCGCATTTCCGGCGTGCCTCCACGGTCTCCGGTTCTGCCGGAAAGCTGGAGTCGCGCGTGTCCAGAAACGATTCCTGCAGGCGAAGGCGGAAGCCTGCACACACTTCGCCGAGACGGCTGAACTGAATCGTGAGATCGTCGGCCTGGTGATGGACGAGTCGATCACGACGATTGACGAACTGGCGCCGAAGATCATGGACGCAGGCCAGCGACGTGACACTGCGCAGGCGGCCGGGCTGGCTGCGCAGGAGCGCGCGAACGTGATCGCGAAGGAATTGGCGAACTGACGATGAGTACGGGACGCCGCCCAAGCATTCTCTCTCGGCGGCGTCCCGCAGATCATCTCAGAAGATCACCGGCATCGTCACGCCCAGCTTGGCTGCGCGCGCCTGGAACGCGCTCAGGTCGTTCGTCACCAGACTGCTGAACTGTTTCTTCAGGCCTTCCAGCTGTTCGCGCAGCATCCCGTACACGGCACCCTGCTGGTCGGTGGGACGGAAGTCGGCGCTGGATGCGGCGATGTCGCTGCCGACCGATGCGAGTTTTTCGTACAGCTGGTTCGGATTGCGGAACGCATCTTCGCGTGCGCCAGTCAGCGCGACATCGTAGAGTTTCGATTCGATGTCGAGCACCTTCTTCTCGACCACGTCGATCTCCTTGAGGAAACCTTCCGCGTCGGCCACCGAGAGATCGCGGCCTGGTGAGGCGCCGTACTCGCGCAGATCCTTGAGGCGTTCGCGCAGGTTCGAGCGCAGCTGTTCGAAGCCGCGTCGGCTCCATTCCGATTCGTCGATGAGCGCGACGGTTTCGTTGAGCGCGTCACGAATGCGGAGCGCCAGGGTGACCTGCGCCGTGATGTCGGCATCGGTGCCTTCGCTGTTCGGATCGCGACGCACCTCGAGCTTCTGTCGCAGCGTGTCACCCTTCCACACCATCGCGACCGTGTAGATGCCGGGTGCGACGAGTGGCCCGACCTGGCCGCCGACGAGGTCGAGGTCCCACGGCACGAGCGCGCGGGAGTCCGCGACCTTGAGTGTCGTGTTGCCCGGTGGCGCAGTGCGGAGTTTTGCCTTGCGCGGCCCTTCATGTCGCAGATCCCAGAGCGCGCGATTGAGTCCGCGTTTGGCCGGTGCACCCTTGAACTTGCGGATCATTGCGCCGGTGGCGTCGTAGACGCGGAAACTGACGGAATCCTTCGCGGTGGAATCGGCGGGCAGCGCACTGACGGTGTAGTTGATCGTTGCGGCCAGTGGCGGATCTTCACCGCCGACGAGTGAGTTGGTGGCGCCGGTCGGTGTCGCAATTTTGCGGAACCGATAGGCGGCGCGCATTGGCAGCAGCGTGGCGTTCTTCGTCACGACCGAGTCAGCCAGTGAGCGCAGATACGAGATGTCATCCGCGATCCAGAAACCGCGGCCGTAGGTGGATACGACGAGATCGTGGAAGTGGCCTTGGATCTGCAGCCAGCTCACCGGCGCGTGCGGCAGGGCACCGTTGATCTCGATCCAGTGTGCCCCATCATCGAGCGACACATAGAGCGCGTTCTCGGTCCCGGCGTACAACATTCCTTTGCGCACCGGATCTTCACGCACCACGTGCACATAGCTGAACACACTCTTCGGGATGTCGCCGTTGATGCGTGTCCAGCTGCGGCCGTAGTCGGTGGTGCGATAGATGAACGGATCGCGATCGTTGATCAGGTGTGCATCGACCGCGATGTAGGCCGTGCCAGCGTCATACTTGCTCGGCTCGATGCCGGAGATCGTGCTCCACTTCGGCAGGCCGGGCACGTTCGCCGTCAGATTCGTCCACGTCTTGCCGCCATCGCGCGTGATGTGCAGCAGGCCGTCCATGGTGCCGGCCCAGATCAGGTCCTTCTGCAGCGGCGATTCGGCGATCGCGAACAACACCGTCACATTCTCGACGAAGAGATTGTCAGTGACGAGTCCGCCCGACGAACCCTGCCTGGTGCTGTCGTTGGTGGAGAGATCTGGCGAGATGATCGTCCACGTCTGACCACCGTTGGTGGTCTTGTGAATGACCTGCGAGCCGACATATACCGTGTTGTGATCGAACGGCGAGATGTGGATCGGGAACGTCCACTGGAATCGATACTTGAGATCTTTCGGTGCGACGCCGTATCCCGCTTCCGGCCACGGCTCGACCGCACGCGCCATTTTCGTCTGCAGATCGAAGCGCTCGAGCCCCGCGTCATAACAGCCGCTCCAGACGGTGCGCCCATCGATCGTATCGGGGATCGCCCAGCCGCTCTCGCATCCGCCGACCGGTGTCCACACGCCGACCGATCGTGATCCGCGCGAATTACTCGGTCCGCCGTACGAATATCCGTCCTGTCGATTGCCGTACAGGTTGTACGGAATCTTCGTGTCGGTGTTGACGTGGTACATCTGCGCGTTCGGCAGCGCGATACGTGTGAACGACTTGCCGCCGTCGATCGTGATACCGACGCCACCGTCATCGCCGACCATGAAACGATCGGCATCGGTCGGATCCCACCAGATGTCGTGCAGGTCGCCGCCGGCGCGCGGTGCGTTCGGCATCTTCGTCAGCCCACCATCACTGGTCCCGACGAAGCGCACGCCGACGATATAGAGTCGATCGGCGTCGGTCGGACTGACGGCAAACCGTGTGTAGTACTGCGGCCGTTCGAGCAGATCGTGATCACGGTTGACCGCACGCCAGCTCTTGCCACCAACATCCGAGCGGTAGAGGGCCGGTTCCTTCATCTCGATCAGCGCATACAGCCGGTTCGGATCACTGCGCGCGATGCCGAGCCCGATCTTGCCCATCGTTCCAGCCTTCGGCAGCCCCTTGCCGTAACCCTGTCCGTCTGCACCGCCGTCGAGTTTCATCCAGGTCTCACCGGCGTCGCGCGACATCCAGATGCCGCTGCCCGCACCGCCTGAGTGTTTGTCCCACGGCACGATGTATTGCTGCCATGCCGCCGCGAACAGCACGCGCGGATTGGTCGGGTCCATCGTGACGTCGATGATGCCGGTGCTGTCGTTCACGAACAGCACCTTCTTCCACGATTTGCCGCCGTCGAGCGTGCGCCACAGCCCGCGATCGGATTGCGGTCCGTAGCCATGGCCCTGCGCGGCCGCGTAGACCACATCCGGATTGGTGGGATGAATCAGCACGCGTCCGATGCGGCCGGTGTTGTCGAGACCCATGTGATCCCAGTGCTGGCCCGCGTCGGTCGAACGATAGATGCCGTCCCCGATCGACACGTTGCTGCGCAGGAACGTCTCGCCGGTTCCGAACCAGACGACGTTCGGATCACTCGCAGCCACTGCCACGGCACTCACCGACGACACGCGCAACGAGTCGGTGATCGGGACCCATCGGATCCCGCCGTTGGTGCTCTTGAACAGGCCCCCGCTCGCGGCGCCGGCGTAGTACGTCTTGTACTCGCCCGGCACGCCCGCCACTGCAATCACGCGGTTGCCGTCCGGCCCCACGAAGCGCCAAGTCGGCACCTTGATGAAGGCGGTGTCGAGCGACGCCGGCAGTGCGGAGGCCTGCGTTGCTGCGGGGCGTCGGGGCGCGCGTTGCGAGGTCAGCAGTGCCGGAACGAGGGCAATCAGTGGCAGGGCAGTACGGAGCAACATGGGGGTGGCCGAGGAGGACAGAGGGGCATTCGCAGGTCGAATGTGCCGTACAGCTCAGGCGGCCGCGAGTGCAGGAATATGACGTGAGCCCATTTGCCCGCGAATCGCGCGTGTCCTGTTGAGCGGCAAAGACTCCGGGAATGCCGCCCCCGATCCCACTCCTCTCGAGGTTCTTATGCCTATGCCACAGCTTGCCCGACCGTCGCACACAACCCTCCGCCCCACTGACCCGATACGCGATCTCTTCAGCGTTTCGCGTGGCGTTCGTCGCCGCCGTTGCATTGGCTTTCACATCATGTAAAGGCAAGAAGGATGGCCCGACTGCGCCCGTCATCGTTCCGACGACGTCCCGTACTTCGCTTGTCCCCGTGACGAGCGCCGGATATGTCGAGGCAAGGACGTCGCAGATCGTGTCGAACGGTGCGCTGCCAGGCCAGGTGTTCGATGATTTCACCTTCACCGGCGCAAGCACCATCCGCACCGCAACGTGGCAGGGCATCTACTGCGTGCAAACGGTTGGCTCGCCGGCGCCCACCCCGACCGCGACAGCCGTCAAGGTCAGCTTCTACTCCGACTCATCGGGCCGTCCAAAGCTCGGCACACCGCTCTCGTCGACTACGTACACGCTCGCGCAGAGCGGGCAGACGTTCGAGAAGAATCAGGGCTCCCTGACCTGTGGCACGGCCGCAAATACCAACTGGTCGTTCTACAAATACACGGTGACGCTTTCGACACCGTTCGCGGTGGCGGCCAACACGAAGTACTGGTTCAGTGTGCAGGCGCTGACGCCGTCGTATGACGTGTACTTCGGCTGGCGCGATGGCCTCGTCGACAACAGCGCGTCGCTGCAGCTGTTCAACGGCACGTACACGGCGTATGGCGTCGACCGCGCATTCTCGCTGACGCCGTGAGCTGATCACCGTGCAGTGAGTGTCGTTGCACGAAAATGATGATGCGTGCGGGCTTCCGGTGTGCGATCATCGGGAGCCCGTGTGCATTGTGGTGGCATGAATTCTTGCACAACTCACTTTGACGGGTGTACCATATGGTCATGCCGATTCTCGCGCGCAATGACTGGACGGTGGAACGTCTTGCGACGCTTCCCGATGACGGGAATCGTTACGAGATCATCGACGGCGAGTTGTTCGTGACGCCGACGCCGTCGATGGTGCATCAGATGGTCTGCACTGATTTCATCAGACTGCTCGACGCGTATGTCTCGGCGCGCGGTCAGGAATTGTTCGGGTCACCGATCGGTGTCCCGTTCTCGGAGCGCACCTACATCGAGCCGGACGTGAGTGTTGTGCCACGCGTGAATGGCAAGCGACCGCGTGCGTTCTCGGATGCTGGGGTGCTGACGTTGGTCGTAGAGGTGCTGTCGCCATCTACCGCGCGCCGCGATCGCACGGTCAAGCGCGTCATGTACCAGAAAAACAATGTGCCGGAATACTGGATCGTGGATATCGACGCGTGCACGATCGAAGTCTGGCGACCTACGGACACCCAACCGCATGTGTGTCGCGACCGACTCGTGTGGCAGCCGTCACCGACGCATCCGCCGCTCGAGATCGACGTGACGGCGTTCTTCGCAGGACTCGATTGATCGCAGTCCCGTTGCCCGTCACATCTTCGGCTGCCGCCGCACCGCATCAGCCTTGAGCTTCGTCAGCCGGGAGAGCATCAACGCCGCACGTTCCGTCTGCATCGTGAGCGCCGGAAGGCTGACCGATTCGTTCGGCGAGTGTGAGCCCAGCCCGAGTGCGCCGAGTCCTTCGACGCCATCGATGAACGGCGCGACGAAACTCAGGTCACCCGCGCCGCGGCGCGCTGGATCGCTGGCAGTCAACGCGCCGTAGCCGAGCGTCTGGCTGACACCGCTGTACATCGTCAGCAACTTCTCGCCGCCGGGCGTCACGGCCATCGGTGGATAGCCTTCGCTGAACGAAATCTCGGCGGAGGTTCCCTTCAGGTTGCGGGCGACGATCTCACGCATCTTCGTTTGCGCACGCACGATCTGCTCGGGATTCATGGCGCGCAGGTCGCCCTGTACCCATGTGACCGGCGCGATGATGTTCGTCTTGCTGGCGGTGGTGCCGCTTTGGGTGAGCGTGTCATACGCGACGTTGCTGCCGCCGGCGATCGTGCCTGGATTGAACGTCAGGTTCTCCTCGCTTGCCAGTTCGCGACGGAAATCATCGAGGATGCGCGCGGCTTCGTAGATCGCGCCGTATCCGCTGCGGAAGACGCCGGACGAGTGTCCCTGCTGGCCGGTAACCTTGAGCACCCAGCCGCTCGCCGAGCGGCGGCCGATGGTGGCTTGTGTGCGTGAACCGCCTTCGAAGGCGAGCGCGATGTCGTTCTGCTTCGCCGCGTCGATGAGCGCGGCGCGTGCGGCGCTCAATGGATCGCCCGGATATTCCTCGTCACCCGTCATCACGACGGTCACGTTGAGGTCCTTCAGCGTGCCGGCAGCCTGCATCGCTTTCAGCGCGTAGAGAATGATCACGTCGCCGCCCTTCATGTCGTTCGATCCGGCGCCCTTGGCGATGGTATCGACGCGTTCGAATCGCTGGTTCGGGCCTTCGAAGACTGTATCGAGATGCCCGATCAGGAGCACGCGCGGTGTACCGGGCTTGCCGGTATGGGTCGCGACCAGATGGCCCGCACGTTTCATCGACGCCGGCACCTCGATCCATGTCGACCGAAAGCCAAGCGAATCGAGTGTCGCACCAATCACGCGTCCCACCTCGCGCACGCCGGTCGTGTTGAGCGTGCCGCTCGGAATGTTGACGAGGCGCTCGAGGTATGCAATCTGCTCTTCGCGTCGTGCGCCGATGTCGGCCCGCAACGCCTGTTCGACGCGGTCGAGGGGGGGCTGGGCAGTGAGCGCAAAAGGCAGCGTGGTGGCGATGAGTAACGCTGAGCGAATCGACATGTGTCTCTGGGCGAAGCGGTGAGCGGGTGGCGGTGCGCGCCGGAGAAGATAATTCACACGCTCACTTCAGCCTCGCCGCCGCCACTCAGCTTCTCGCGTCGTACGCTGCCACCAGTCGTGAAGGCGCGACCTGACGCCAGGACTCTTGGAGCAGCTGCAGCATTTCCTTGCGTCGCACCAGGGCGAGTCGCACAAGCACCCAGGGATAGTCGCGGTAGTGGTCCGTAATGAAAAATGTGTCCGGCGAGGTCGAGAGCAGATGTTCGCGCACCACAAGCGGGACCTTCAGGACGAGCGTGGTCTCATCCTCCCAGCGGCGGGCGAAGCGCTTCGCCTTCACCTTCAGCGCGAGCGTGCCATAGCTGGTGATGACGACGGTGCCGGGGAGATCACCGGCCAGCTTCAGGACTTCGTCGAAGGGCATCATCGCACAGGAGAATCTGGCACGCGGGCACCTGCATGTCATGACCGCCCGAGACAATTCCGATTATCGCGCGGCGACCGCTGCTGCCAGCAACCGGGAGTGTTCGGCGAGCATCGTATCTTCGGTGTGCTGCGCCATCGCGAGCTGCATTTCCGAGCGCGCTTCGCTCAGGTGCCCGTTCCGGTACAGCGCCCAGGCCAGCAAGTCGTGCCCGTACACATCGTGCCGGTCGCGCAACTCGCGCTGCGCGCGACGCAACACATCGGCCCGATCGGCCTCGGTCCCGTGGTCGAGCAGGAACTGCCCCCACGCGCGGTGAATCGCGCCGGGCTGCGTCAGCGCGCTGCGCGACATCGCGTCGGCATAGCGCGCAGCTTGCGCGGTATCGCCGAGCGCAGCGTAGGCACGACTGATGGTGCCGAGCGTCGCGGGATCGAGCTGAATGCTGATGGCCTGCTCGCCGAGTGCGGCGGCACGGCGCCAGTCGCTGCGTGCCAGTGCGGCGCGCGCGAGGCCTCCGAGAATGCGGACATCATCGGGGTTCTTCGCAAGACCGCGCACAAACGACGACTCGGCGGCGGCGATACGTCCAACCCGGAGTTCCAGTTCACCGAGGCGATAGTGAAACCACGCCGCTTGCTCGTGCGGAAGATCGTCGCGTCGGTCGGCGGCCACGATCGCGCGTCGCAACATTTCGCGCGCGATATCGGTGTGCCCGGTGACTTCATACCAGCGCGCCACGCGCGCGCCGATCGTGAACTGCTGACCGTCGTAGTGAACTGCGCGAAAATGTGCGGCGGCAGCGTCATAGTCGCCGAGTTCCAGCTCGATTTCGCCGAGCAGTGCGAGATGCGACGGGATGTTCGGCTCGAGCGAGTCGGCCGTCACCGCGACCACGTGCGCGTCGCGAAAAGCGTGACGTGCCATCAGTGTCGACGCCAGCACCTCATATGCCTGGCCATTGCGGGCTTCGCGAATGCCCACGGATTGACGGGCGAGCGACTCTGCCTGCTTGAGATCCGATGTCGACCCAGTGCTGCGTGAACGTGCGTACAACAAGCCGGCCAGTGCAAGCCGATCGATAGCACTGGTCGAGTCCTCCTTGACGCGCGCTGTGTAGAACGTGATGTCGCGGTCACGTATATCCGATTCGCTGCGTGGCGCTTCGGCGAATGAGACCAGCGGCGACTGCGAAAGCGTCGGCGCCAGCGTTGGCGGCGCGCGATGCTTCATCACCAGCGCGACGGCCACTAACGCACCGAACGCCATGGCGGCGCCGAGACTGCCGCTGATGCGTCCTCGCGGATGCGATGTGGAGAGCATGACCGGATCGATTGGAGGGAAGAGCGATACGAGCGGTGATCGGTCCCGTGATGACGCGCCATCTGTTGCGCATCATCACGGGAACCATCTATGCGATCAGAACGTCGGTGATGCGAGGTACGGGAAGCGTGTCGAGAACGCCTTGTCGTTCGCCGGGACGTTGTCCGTGCACAGCGGGAGCTGGCCGTTGTCGCAATACGCGCCATTCGGCGAGACCACCTTGCCGAAGATCGCCGAGAGGCCGGCATCGACCACGTCGTCCTTCAGATTGCGGCCGCCCCAGCCGTTGGCGAGCGCCCACGACAGCCAGCCCGACGTCGCCGGATTGCGCGACGATTCGACGATCAGCATGTCGGGATAGAGTACGGCACCGAGCGTGTTCGCGACTTCCGGCTGATTGCCGCGGAACGCGTTGATGAACGCAAGGCTCTGCGGCCCGAACTCGGCCGAGTTGTAGGGCTGCGTGCGATTGTAGCGATCGTGGTTGGCCTTCACGATAGTGACTTCACTCACGAGCGGATTGCCGAGAAATTCGACCTGCTCGTAGCGCGTTTCCCCGTTACGCTCATCGTCGTCCATGCGCGTATCGAGTGCAATTTCCGTGGTGCCGTCGGTCACGGCAGCAGCGGCAGGTTCGGTTGTCGAGGACTTCGTGTTGTCACTGCACGCCACGAGCAGAACCGAGCCGGTGACGGTGATCAGGGCGGTGGCGGCGCGCATCCATCGAGCCGCATTCGCTGCATTCTTCTCCAACATGTTCTGATACTCCGGTGGAATGAGAGAATAGAGTGAAATGAGTGAGCGGCTCAACGACCGACGGCGCGGCTGGTGGTGCCCCACACGCCGAAGCGACCATTCGTTGCCGGGTTGGCAAGCATTGCGGTCGGGACTTCGACAACGATGGCCATGTCGTTGATCGTGCGCAGGAAATCGACGGCCTTGTTGGCGCCGGTGGCCGGACGGAACGTCAGCGGGCCCTGCGTGATCGTGGACAGCGGACCGGCTTCCGGCTTGCGATCGGGCAGGATGCGGAAGAACGCTTCGAGATCGATGAAGAACGGATCGTCACGCGGGCCGGCGAACAACTTCATGCCACGGTTTTCGGCGACGAAATTCGTGATTGCGAACGTGCGCGGGCCGTCGATGAGGGTGTTGACAGTGCCGACTTCATCCGGCTTGTACGGGCCACGCATCGTGACGAGCTGATATCGACCGCGGCCGAGGAACGTGAACTGGAAGACAAGATCTTCCTTCGCGTCGCCGGTGTTGTCGACCTTGATCTGGTACAGTTCCTGATCGCGCGTGCCGAACGTGGCGCTTGGCGTGCCGGCCGGCGTGATCGGGGACTGCGTGCCGAGGACGAGCACCGTCTTCGTCGGATCGTTCGGGGACGGGAACGCATAGACGTCGTTGACGTCGAAGCGCGGGGACATCTCGACCAGCGGCGTGTCCTGATGATCCGACGCCATCGCCTGCCGCACAGCGAGGACCGAGCCAGCCGCGACGATCACGGCGACCAGCGCCTTGACTGGCACCCGGGTGGGAATCCACTTGAGCATTGTTACTCCGGAACGAAATGAGTTGAGCAGAGTCGCACGAGCCTACGAGCCCGCTACGACGCGACATTTCAGACTGGATTGGCGAGCTCTGCCATTCGGCTGTCTGCGATGATCGCCGCCTCTCACGAGCCTGAACCGACCGTTGTACGTGCTGAACGAGGACAAACTCTTCACGCCCGGCTCCACGACGAAGCTGCTCTCTGCGGAGACAGCGCTCGCGAAACTCGGGCCCACACATCGCTTTTCGACGACGCTCTTTCGCACCGGCCCGATCTCACCGACCGGCACACTGAATGGCGATCTGGTGCTGGTGGCGAGTGGTGATCCGAACCTGTCGCAGCGCATGCAGCCCGACGGATCACTCGCGTTCGAGAATCACGATCATTCGTACGGCGGCGCGCCGGATACGAAGGCGGTGCCTGGCGATCCGCTGGTCGTGATCACTCAACTTGCGGCGCAGGTGGCCGCGACGGGCATCAAGCGAATTACAGGTCGCGTGCTGATCGATGCGTCGTTGTACGCCGAAGGCACACGTGAACTGGGAACGGGTGTGGTGGTGTCTCCGATCATGGTCAACGACAACGTGCTGGATATCGTGGCGGCGCCTGGCGCAAAGGTCGGCGATCCGCTGCAGCTGACGGCGACGCCGGCGACACGCTACGCGCGCATCGTCAACAAGACGCGCACCGTGCCGTCGGATTCTGCCGCGAGCATCGATGAGAACGACAGCGTCAGCACCGACGGCAGCGTGACCGTCACCGTCACGGGTGGTTTGCCGCTCGGCAAAGCGGGAATTCTGTACGCGTATCCAGTGCCGTCTCCGTCGCGATTCGCGCAGACGGTGTTGACTGACGCGCTGATTGCCGCGGGTGTCGCCGTTGCGCCGTCACGCGTGAGTGCAACGCCGGACTTCACGAAGCTCGCAACGTCCTACAGCGCGGCGAACATGGTCGCCGAACATCAATCCGCACCGGCGACCGAGATGGTGAAGGTGGTGCTCAAGGTCAGCCAGAACATGCATGCATCCGGGCTGCCGATGCTGATGGGCGCGCTTTATGGCAAGAAAGGTCAGAACGGGTTCGACGTGGAACGCGAGTGGTTGCAGTCGGTGGGACTCGACACGAAGGGTGCGCAGCAGGCCGATGGCGCGGGTGGCGACGCGCACTTTACTCCCGCCTTCATGGTGAGTTTTCTGCAGATGATGTCGAAGCGCCCTGACTTCGCGGCGTTCAAGGCCGCGCTGCCGGTGCTCGGTCGCGACGGCACACTTTGTCAGATCCAGCCGCAGTCACCGGCCGCGGGTCATGTGTTCGCCAAGACCGGCACCTTCGCACTCGGTGATCCGCTCAATCAGGGACTGCTGGTGACTGGCAAAGGGCTGGCTGGCTACGCGACGACCGAGTCGGGCAAGAACCTGATCGTCGTCGTGTACGTGAACAAGGTGTTCGTGACACTCGCGCCGGACGAAGTCACGCGGGTGGTGGGGCAGGCGCTTGGCGAGGTGGCGGCCGCGACGTGGACGATCCGCTGAGCGGGCACCCGTTCTGCTGCGGTGCGCGGCACTGCGGCGTGGCGGTCGTCGGACGCGCCCGCTTCCTATATTCGTGCCATGCCACCGCAGCACGCTGAGCGCGAGACGGTTCTGCACAGCTGGAGCGTCCCCGCCACCTGGGACGCCCCGACGGTGGTGGGTGGTGCGGGCGCGCGATTCTTCACCAGCGATGGACAGGCGATTCTCGACTTCAGCAGTCAGTCGGAATGCTGCAATCTCGGACATCAGCATCCGGATATCGTTTCCGCGATCAAGCGCCAGGCGGACAAGCTGTGCTACATCGCGAATGCGTGGGGCTCTGAGCCGCGTGCCGAACTGGCCGAATTGCTGCTGGGGAAAAGTGGCTTTCACGGGGGGCGCGTGTTCTTCACGCTCGGTGGTGCGGATGCGAATGAACATGCGGTGAAATTCGCGCGCCTGGCGAAACGGAAACCGCGCGGCACGATCATCACGCGACGGCGATCGTATCACGGTGCGAGCTACGCGACGATGGCGCTGTCCGGTGATTCCCGGACACTCGCACAGGTCGATCCGGCGCAGCACGGTGTGATCCACGCATCGCCGCCCTACGCCTATCGCTGCGAGTTTGGCACCGACAATGATGACGATTGCGGTATCGCGGCGGCGGCCCACATCGGCGACATCATTGGCGGGAACGGCGACGTGGTCGCAGTGCTGATGGAGCCCAACGCCGGCACCAATGGCATCGTCGCACCGGATAGCTACTGGCCCGCGTTGCGCGACGTGACTACCGAAAACAACGTGCTGCTGATTGCCGACGAGGTGATGAGCGGATTCGGGCGATGCGGTGAGTGGTTCGCATGGCAGCGCGCCGGTGCAGCGGGTCGGCCCGACATGATGACGCTCGCCAAAGGACTGACCGGCGCACACGTGCCGCTCGGTGCTGTCGTGCTGTCCGAAGACGTCGCAGCGCAACTCGAGCACGAGATGATCTTCACCGGGCTCACGTACTGCGGGCATCCGCTGGCCTGTGCAGCGGGCGTGGCCGCGGTGAACGCATACGAATCCGGCACGCTGATCGAGCGTTCGCGCCGGCTCGGTGCGTCGATGCTCTCGACACTGCGCGCGATGCAATCGCGACACAGCGTGATCGGTGACGTACGCGGTGGCCATGGGTTGTTCGCGGTGCTCGAACTGGTGACCGATCGCGCCACGCGCGAGCCACTCGCGCCGTGGCCCGAGATGGCGCCGGCGCTCAAGGCACTGGTGCGTGATGGTCTTGCGGCGGGCGTGTCGTTCGCAACGCGCGGGAATCTCGTGATCCTCGCGCCGCCGCTCGTGATCGACGAACTGGATATGGCGGACGCGTTGTCACTGCTCGACACGCTGCTCACGACGCACTTTTCGACGCAGCACGCACGGATGACCGCGTGACGCCGCAATTCCTCTCGATGCGCGACGCCATGTCGCAGCACGTGCACGACGGCATGACGGTCGCGCTCGAGGGATTCACGCACCTGATTCCGTTCGCAGCCGGCCACGAACTGATCCGGCAGCAACGCCGCGCACTCACTCTCGTGCGCATGACGCCGGACCTGATCTACGATCAGATGATCGGCATGGGCTGCGCCGAGAAGCTTGTGTTCTCGTGGGGCGGCAACCCGGGCGTTGGCTCGTTGCATCGTTTGCGCGATGCGATCGAGAAGGACTGGCCGCACCCGCTGACGATCGACGAGCACAGTCACGCCGGCATGGCGGTTCGCTATTCGGCCGGCGCGAGCGGATTGCCGTTCGGCATCCTCAAGGGCTACACCGGCACCTCACTCGTCGACGCGAATCGCGAACACATCGCCTCCATCAGCTGCCCATTCACTGGTGAAGAGCTGACGGCGGTGCCAGCGCTCACGCCTGACGTCACGATTCTGCACGCACAGCAGGCGGATGTCGCCGGCAATGTGCTGATGTGCGGCATCGTCGGGGCGAGTCGCGAGGCAGCAATGGCCGCGCGCACGCTGGTCTTCACAGTGGAGGAAGTGGTCGACGAACTCGACGCGCCGATGAATGCGTTCGTGATTCCGGCGTGGCAGATCGCCGCGATTGCCGAAGTGCCGGGCGGCGCGTATCCGTCGTACGCACAAGGCTTTTATGCGCGCGACAACGCGTTCTATCAGGCCTGGGACGAAATCGCTCGCTCGCGTGACACCTTCACCGCGTGGATGGAACGGCACGTACTCGGCACACTCGACCACACCGAATTCCTGCGCAGCGTGGGAGCGGCGGACTGATGACGATCGACTACACGCCTGACGAGATGATGACCATTGCGGCCGCGCGCCGATTGGCAGACGGCGCCGTGTGTTTCGTGGGTATCGGTCTGCCCAGTGCGGCGTGTAATCTGGCGCGCTTGACACATGCGCCAAGTCTGGTGCTGATCTACGAGTCCGGCACGGTTGGGACACAACCGACGGTGCTGCCGTTGTCGATCGGTGATGGTGAACTGGCCGAGACGGCGCGCTCAGTGATTCCGTTGCCGGAGATCTTCACGCATTACCTGCAGCGTGGTCGCGTGGACGTCGGATTTCTGGGTGCGGCGCAGGTGGATCGCTTCGGAAACCTGAACAGCACCGTGATTGGCGCGTACGATCAGCCAACCGTGCGGCTGCCCGGTGCCGGTGGTGCACCGGAAATCGCTGCGCATGCAGGTGCCGTGCTGGTGGTGATGAAGCAGTCCGCGCGCACGTTCGTACCGGCGCTCGACTTTTGCACCAGCGCCTGTCGACCAAGCGCGCTGATCACGGATTTGGGCGTGATGATCCCCGACCCGTCGGATCACGAGCTGGTACTGACATCGCTGTACGACGGTGTGACGGTCGACGCCGCACGTGCTGCGTGCGGCTGGCCGCTGCGTGTCGCGGATCAGGTCGAAACGCTCGCACCACCGACCGATCACGAACTGCAGGTGCTGCGCGCGTTGCACGAGCGCACGCGTGCGGCGCATTCGCAACGGGTGCGCCTGTCGCTCCCCTTCTGATCTTTCCGATCGCCCCCTATACCGCCGATGCAGACGCCGCACATCACAACCGAACTGCCGGGACCGAAGGCGCGTGCGATGATCGCGCGCGACGCCGCCGTGGTGTCGCCGTCATACCCGCGCGACTATCCGTTCGTGATGTCGCACGGACGCGGCGCCGAGGTGTGGGACGTGGACGGGAACCGCTTCCTCGACTTCGCGGCGGGCATCGCGGTCTGCTCCACCGGGCATTCGCATCCGCAGGTCGTGCGGGCCATCACGGCGGCGGCGCATGGCTTCCTGCACATCTCCAGCGACTACTGGCACGAGCGACAGATCGTGCTCGGCGAACGCATCCGCGATCTCAGGCCGATGGGTGATGAACCGGTGATGAGTTTCATGTGCCAGAGCGGGACCGAGGCTGTCGAAGGCGCGCTCAAACTCGCGCGCTACGTGACGGGCCGCTCACGCTTCATCGGATTCCTTGGCGGATTTCATGGACGCACGATGGGGTCGTTGTCGTTCACGTCCAGCAAATATACGCAGCAGCAGGGCTTCTTCCCGACGATGCCCGGTGTGACGCACGTGCCGTATCCGAACAACTACCGGCCGATCTTTGCCGGCGACGATCAGGGCGCGGCGGTGCTGCACTACATCGAACATGTGTTGTTCGCACACAACGTGCCGGCGAAGGAGGTGGCGGGCATTCTGGTGGAGCCGATTCAGGGCGAAGGCGGCTACATCGTACCGCCGGCCGGATTTCTGGAAGGGTTGCGTGCCCTGTGTGATCGACACGGCATCATGCTGATCTTCGACGAAGTGCAATCCGGCATTGGACGCACCGGCACGATGTTCGCCGCACAGCTGACCGGTGTCGCGCCGGACATCATGACGCTCGCGAAAGGCCTCGGTTCGGGTATGCCGATCGGACTGGTGGTGGCGAAGAAGAAGTGGATGGAACAGTGGAAGCGTGGCGCACATGGCAACACATTCGGCGGCAATCCGCTCTGTTGTGCGGCGGCCATCGCCACGCTCGATCTGGTGGAGCAGGAATACGCAGCCAATGCGAAGGATGTCGGCGGCTATTTCCTCGAACGGCTGCGCGAGTGGCAGACGCACGCACCGCAGATCGGCGACGTGCGTGGTCACGGCCTGATGATCGGCCTCGAACTGGTCGCGGGCCATGGTGACACGACACCGGCGCGTGCGCTGTGTGATGACCTGATCACGCGCGCCTATCACAATGGCCTGGTCCTGCTGTCGTGCGGTGTGAGTACGGTGCGGTTCATGCCGCCGCTGCTGATCACACGCGCGGATGTTGACGAGGCGATGGCGATTCTGCAGGCCAGCCTGTGTGAAGTGCTCGCGGCCGGACAGACCGCGTGAGCAGTGCGCGTCAGGGCCAGAAGAAGTTCGGATTCTGGCTCGCGACGGCGCTGGTCGTGGGCAACATCATCGGGTCGGCGATCTTCATGCTGCCGGCCGGCCTGGCGCCGTTCGGATGGAACGCGGTGTCGGCGTGGGTGGTGACATTCGTGGGCGCGCTCTGCCTGGCGTGGGTCTTCTCGCAGCTCGCGCGCAACCTGCCCGGCGCAGGCGGCAGCTACGGTTTCATGCGACTGGGCGTCGGTGAGCGCTGGGCATTCCTGGGCGCGTGGGGCTACCTCGTCTCGGTGTGGGCGGCGAATGCAGGCATCACGATTGCTGGCATCAGCTACCTCACACGCCTGTTACCATGGATCGACGCGACGCCGGGAGGAGCGCTGATCTCGGCACTGCTCGGCATCTGGCTGTTTGCGTGGATCAATACACGCGGGCTGCAGATGGCGGGAGGCGTGCAGCTCGTCACATCGATCATCAAGCTGCTGCCGTTCGTGGCGGTGATCGGGCTCGCGTTCTGGCGCCTCTTCGCGACGCGTGGTGCGGTGCTACCGCCGCTGCATGCCGACTCCTTCACATTCGTGGGCGCCACCGGCGCGGTCGGCCTGACACTCTACGGCATGCTCGGCCTCGAGAGCGCGACTGTCCCCGCCGACGCGGTGGAGGATCCGGCGCGTATCGTACCGCTGGCGACGATGGTCGGCACGGGATTGAGCGCCGTGGTGAGCATCATCGCGACCTGTGCGGTGGTCCTGATGCTGCCGGCGGCGAGTGTCGCCGCATCGAATGCGCCGATCTCGGATTTCATCGCGGTGTCGTGGGGCACCGTCGCAGGCGGCTTCGTGGCGCTCTGTGCGGTCGTGAGTTGCTTCGGGTGCCTGAATGGGTTTCTGCTGATCGGCGGAGAGCTGCCCGTGGCGATGGCGGACGCAGGCACGCTGCCGCGATGGATTGGCGCGCGGAATTCCGTCGGTGCGCCGGCGCGCGCGATTGTCGTCGGTGCCGCCGTCACGTCAGTGCTGACACTGGCGGCGTACACGAAGCAGGGCGTCGGTGCGTACAACTTTGCGATCCTGATTTCGACGGCGACGAACTTGATCATCTATGTGTTGTGCTCGATCGCACTGGTGCGATTCATGCGCGATGGTCGCGTGCCGCGGACTGTCGGTTTGATGCTGACGGTGCTGATCGCGCTGCTGTTTTCCGCGTGGGCGCTGTACGGTTCGGGGAAGGAGTCGCTGTTGTGGGGCGGTGTGCTGACGCTGATCGGGTGGCCGATATATGTCGTGGCGCGACGTGCGGCGGACCGTGATGCGGTGACATCTGTGGCGGTGTCTGCGGGCTGACGCGCATGACTGTGCGACGACGTGCGTGAAAATGGTTGTCGCTTTGTCGAGGCTGTGAAACATGTTCGCGCATGTACACTTGCCCATCTTGCCGAGGGGGCGATAGCATATGGTCATGGCCACGCATCCAAAGGTCTGGACTGCAGACATGCTTGACGACGTGCCGGAGGACGGCCGCCGTTGGGAAGTCATCAACGGGCGGTTGCTCGTGACGCCGGGACCGGATGCTCCTCATCAGCTGGCCGCCATCGAACTGATCGTGCGGCTGCACCAGCATTTCAGGCGCGCGGCGGTAGCACGCGTCTTCACGTCGCCCAGTGACATCCGCAGCGGCCCGCTGACACGTGTGCAGCCCGATGTGTACGTCGCGGCGTTTCGTGATGGCAAGTTGCCAGAAGTGCCATTTGACATGCGCGATCTGCTCCTTACCATCGAGGTGATCTCACCAAGCAGTGCGCGCGCTGATCGCCACATCCGGCGTGTCGCGTATCTCGAAGGCGGGGTACCGGAATACTGGATCATCGATCCGAAAAAACGCCACATCGAACGTTGGCGCACCGGTGATACCCTGCCCGAGATCGTCACGGACGAGATTATGTTTCAGGTGCCTGGCATTGACCATCCCCTGATCATTTCTCTCCCTGAACTCTTTGCCGACGCCTTCTACGGTCTCTGACGCACGGGGCTCACGTGCCGCGTGACCCCCGCTACGACATCCTGTTCGAGCCGGTGAAGATCGGGCCGGTCACGGCTCGCAATCGCTTCTTTCAGGTGCCGCACTGCAACGGCATGGGCCACCAGATGCCCGCCGCCCACGCCGCGATGCGTGAGGCCAAAGCCGAGGGGGGCTGGGCCGTCGTCTCCACGGAGGAGTGCGAGATTCACCCAAGCGGTGACGTCACACCGTACGTCGAGGCGCGGCTCTGGGATGATGCCGACATTCCCGCGCTGGCGATGATGTGTGACCGAGTGCACAAACACGGCTCACTGGCCGCGGTGGAGCTGACGCACAACGGTCCCACATCCAGCAATCTCTATTCGCGCGAAGTCGCGCTGGCGCCGTCGCATCAGCCGCTCAAGTATGGCTATCCGAGTCAGGCACGCGCGATGACGAAACACGACATCCGCGAGTACCGTCGCTGGCACAGGGAGGCCGCCATCCGCGGCCGTACGGCCGGGTTTGACCTGATCTACGTGTACGCCGGTCACGATCTGAGCCTCGCGATGCATTTCCTGCAGCGGCGGCGCAATCATCGCACCGACGAATACGGTGGCTCACTCGAGAATCGCGTGCGCCTCTTTCGCGAGATCATCGAGGACACGAAGGATGCCGTCGGTGACACCTGCGGCGTGGTGGTGCGTTTTGCGGTGGATGAACTGATCGGCGATCAGGGTGTGACCGTCGCGGAAGCGTCGGAGGTGGTGCACATGCTGGCGGAGTTGCCGGACCTGTGGGATGTGAACGTGGCCGCGTGGTACAACGACTCGATGACGTCGCGGTTCGCGAAGGAAGGCGCGCAGGAGCCGTTCACATACTGGGTGAAGCAGTACACCACCAAGCCTGTCGTCGGCGTGGGGCGCTTCACCAATCCCGACACGATGGTGGACCAGATCCAGCGCGGCATCCTGGACATGATCGGCGCTGCGCGACCGAGTATCGCCGATCCGTTCCTGCCGAAGAAGATCGAGGAAGGTCGGCTCGACGACATTCGTGAGTGTATTGGCTGCAACATCTGCGTGACCGGCGACATGACGATCACGCCGATTCGTTGCACGCAGAATCCATCGATGGGCGAGGAGTGGCGCAAAGGCTGGCATCCGGAATTCATCGCGCCGAAGAAGTCAGAGAGGAAGATCCTCGTCGTTGGTGCCGGACCGGCAGGCCTCGAGGCCGCGCGCGCGCTCGGACAGCGTGGCTATGACGTGCATCTGTGCGAAGCGACGCGCGAACTCGGTGGTCGGGTGCTCACCGAAGCGTCGTTGCCCGGCCTCGCCGAGTGGAAGCGCGTATCCGATTGGCGCATCTCGCAGATCGACAAGATGTCCACCGTGACGGTGTATCGTGAGTCACCGATCACGTCGCAGGAAGTGCTGGATTTCGGCGCCAGTCACGTCGTGCTCGCGACGGGCAGCAAGTGGCGTCGCGACGGGTTCGGTCGCACGAATGGTCAAGCGATTCCCGGCTTCGGCGCGAACGTGCTGACGCCGGACGACCTGCTGTCCGGCAACGTGCCGCGCGGCCACGTCGTGCTGTTCGACGACGATTCGTTCTATCTTGGCAGCGCGCTGGCGGAGCTGATCGTGCAGGCTGGCGGGAGCGTGACGATCGTGACGCCGGAAGATTCGGTCGCGTCGTGGAGCGCCAACACGCTCGAGCTCCGCCACATCCAGAAGCGTCTCCACAAGCTCGGTGTGTGGCAGGTACCGACGCACAACATCGTGGCGGCGGTGCCGGGCAAAGTGCAGGTGCAGCACAACTGGTCTGGATTCACCTCGGAACTCGATTGTGACGCGCTGGTGAGTGTCACGTCACGTTTGCCGAGTGATGAGCTGTTCGCCGAGCTGCAGGCGCGAGAGTTCGAGTGGCAGGAAGCCGGTGTGATGAGTGTGGAATGTATCGGTGATGCGCTGGCGCCGGGCCTGATTGCACACGCGGTGTATTCCGGTCATCGGTACGCGCAGCTGTTCGACGGTGGGCCGGTGCCTGATGTGCCATTCCGCCGACATCTCCCCGTCGCACAACGGGACGATACCAGCGGCGTGTAGACACATTTGGCAACGCCTCGACGAGCAGTGAGGCGATCACAATGCGCGACCACCGAATCGACATCGATCGTCTCCGCTAACGGGCGCCGGCGATCAGCGCTTCGATCGCGTCCGCCAGATGTTCTTCGGTGATGTGATGATCGCCGCGCGCGACCCGCAGCTGGTAGGCGCGCCTCAGGACATCCGCCGCGCTGAATCCCGCCGGTGGTTCGAACTTGTAACACGCCAGCTCGACCTTGAGCCCGTTCGGATCCTGCAGATAGATCGAATCCATGAAGCCACGATCGCGCTGAATGAACTCGATGCCGCGTTCCTGCAATCGTGCAGGGGCCATCAACAGCGTCGCGCGGGACACGTTGAAGGCGATGTGTTCCACGCAGCCAACGTCGCGAGGGGCAGGGCGTCGGGCGTCCGTCAGGCTCTCATTCGTGAACACCGTAATCAGGCGACCGTCACCCGGATCGAAGTAGAGGTGATTTTCGTCCGGTTTGCCGAGGTTCGGCTGTTCGAAGAGATACGGCATGCCGAGCGCGCCTTCCCAGAAATCGATGGCGCTCTGTTTCGTCGAGCCGACGAGGGTGATGTGGTGCACACCCTGCACCTGAATTTTCTGCATTGCGAGCACTTCTCCACGAATGAGCACGAGTCGGCCGCACTCGAGTCTGTCGAGGGCTGCGGCGGAGTGCAACAGCCCGACGATGAACCGTCACTACAGGCGCGAGGTGCCAACGCCCATCACCACCCGCAATCGCCCGTCCTCGAGACACTGCCGCAGGTTGGCAAATCGCTCGGCGAACTGCGGTCCGACGATCGTGCCAAGCGTTGGGCCGGGGCCGACACTTGCCTGCATGCGAATTGCCGCGGCGGTGGCATCGGTGGTCACATCGTTCCACGCCGTGACGTCGAATCCAGCGTCGGTCAGCGCACGTCGCGTCTCGGCTTCGGTGAGCAGGGTGCTTATGTCGGCCGTCGCTGCCCACGGGAGCGGATAGTCTGGCGCCGGTTGACCATCGGCAGCGAGGATGTCGTGAAATCCGAAGCGCGCGCCAGGCTTGAGAACTCGACGCATCTCACGATACAGCTGTACGCGATCACGGATGTTCATCACGACGTGTTGCGTGTACATCGCGTCGTACGATGCGTCTCTATCATCCAGGTCCAGCAGATCACCGGTGCGATACGTGATGCGATTGGCCGTGCGGGTGCACTCGGCCAGACGTTCTGCCACCGCAACGTAGGCAGGCGTGAGGTCGACGCCCACCACGCGGCAGTCGTACGTCTCGGCCACGAAGCGCGACGGACCGCCGAAGCCCGAGCCAGCGTCGAACACCGTCATTCCAGGCCGCAAGTCGAGCAGTGCCATGAACTGTTTCGTGGCCGGCAGTCCACCAACATGAAACTGGTCAAACGCGGCCAGGTCGGCCGAAGTCAACGGTCCGGCCGGCAGACCGGCCAGAATGTCCTCGACGATCTTGAGCATTCCATCACTGTCGTCCGCCGCATCGTAGTGCTGACGGATACGTTGCGCGCTATCCTGCATCGGTCGTGTTCCTCGATTCGAGTCGCTGGACAGAACGCTTCCGCGCCTGAATGCGCAACCTGATACGCCGTGGTGATTACCATGGCCGCTTGCAGACTCCGGAGATCAGCCAGGATGAAGGAAGGGACGCGTGTTCTAGTCGCACTGGCGGCGGCGGTCGCCGTTGGGGCCGCGATAGCCGCATCGGGGAACAGTGCGGCGGTCAGTGCCGCCGATATGCTTGCGCCGCTCGGAGTACTATGGGTGACCGCGATCCGGATGACCGTCATTCCGCTGGTCGTTGCCTTGATCGTGTCGGGCGTCGCGTCGGCGGCGGATGTCCGGCAGATCGGTCGACTCGGTCGCGTCTCGCTGCTCGTGTTCGTGGGTCTCCTGTGTGCGGCAGCGCTGGTGGTGGTGCTCGTGGCACCGCTGCTGTTTGCGATTCTTCCCGATGGTGCACGTCCGGCGCTGCCACCCGGCGCCGCTGATGCCGCGCGCGAGTTGGCTGTCGGAGCGCAGTCGCAGACCGTCGCCGGGTGGATCACATCGCTGCTGCCGGGCAATCCGATCGGTGCCGCAGCGAGCGGCGCGATGGTGCCGTTCATTCTGTTCATCCTGCTCTTCGCCGTCGCCGTGGCGCGAAGTTCGGACGAAACGCGTGTCACGCTCGTCGCATTCTTCAAGGCGATTGGCGAGGCAATGATGACGCTCGTGCGTGGCGTGATCTGGTTCGCGCCAGTGGGTGTCTTTGCGACGGTCCTGCCGCTCGCAGCACACGCCGGCGCGTCACTGGCCGGCGCGATCGGTCTGTACATCGTGGCGTATTCCGCGCTGTCACTGCTCGTCGTCGCGTTGCTCTATCCGGTGGTCGCGCTGTTCGGTGGCATTCCGATGCGACGTTTTGCGAAGGCCGCGCTCCCGCCACAACTCATCGCATTCAGTTCCAGTTCGTCGCTGGCGGCGTTGCCCGCACTCGTGACCGCCGCCGAGCGCGATCTCGCGCTGCCGGCGCAGGTGACGGGCTTCGTGTTGCCGCTCGCCTCGGCGATGTTCAAGCTCGGCGGACCAAGTTCCTGGACGGCCGGCGCGCTCTTCATCAGCTGGTTCTACGATGTGCCGCTTCACGCGCCGCAACTCGCGTTGCTGGCGGTGGCGTCGGTGTTCCTCGGCTTTGCATCGCCCGGCATTCCGCGTGGCGCCTTCATCATGTTGACGCCGATTCTGATTGCCGTCGGACTCCCCGTGGAAGGCGTCGGCATTCTGATTGCAGTCGATGCAATGCCGGATACGTTCGCCACGGTGCTCAATGCGACCGGCAATCTGGCCGCGACCGCCGTGGTCGCACAACGGATGCAATAGGGGTCATTCCGCCGTGTTGCGATTCGTGACATCATCCTGAGGTGAGCATCTCGCACAAGGAGACTGGCCAGCCCTGGGGCGCCGAACTGCCGTTGGTGGGTCGCGGCGGTGAGCTGGAGATCCTTCGCGATCATCTCACGGCCGCAATCGCCGGTCGCGGCGGGTGCGTGCTCGTCACGGGCGACGCTGGAATCGGCAAGTCGCGGCTGCTGGCCGAATTGTCACGCGAGGCGCAAACTCGCGGCGTCCTCGTTGCCTCGGGCAGCGCCTTCGCGATGGAGGCCGGCGTTCCGTACGGTGCGCTGGCCGATGCCCTCGCGCGACCCCTGCGTGCCCTCGACGCGTCCACCCTGACCGTGCTCGCGCGCGGTGCCGAACGCGATGTGCGGGCCGTGGTGCCCGGACTGGCCGGTGCGACGGGTACGATCGATCGCGAAGTCTCGGGCGATGCGGACGCAAAGGCGCATCTGCTCTGGAATGTGTCGCAGTTCCTGACGCGATTGGCGGCGCGGGCGCCGATCCTGCTGATCCTCGACAACGCACACGCCAGTGACCAGTCGTCACTCGAGTTTCTGCATTTCCTCGCGCGACAGCTGAGCAGCGCGCGCATCCTGATCGTGCTTGGGCTGATCGACGATGGTCGCGAGTCGAACGCCGCGCTGCAGGGTGTCGTGCGGTCGCTGCTCGCGACGCGCGACGCATCGGTGCTCCGCGTCGAGAGTCTCACACGCGCCGATCTCACTGAGTTGCTCCAGCGGTCGTTCGCACTCGAGTCGGACGAAGCGGTGGATCACGCGGCCGCGCTCTGGTCGCATACGCGTGGCAATCCGTTCTTCATTGATGAATCCCTCAAGGCACTGACGTCCGCGGGACGTATTCGCAGGGCCGGTGGACGCTGGCTGATCGTTGACAGCCTGCCGTCCGCACTCCCGCCCACCGTGCGTGATGCGATCGAGACCCGGCTCGCGTCGCTCGATTCCGGTGCGCGTCGCCTTGCCGAGATCGCGTCGATCGTCGAATCGCGTCCGTCTCTGGCGTTGCTCGGTGCGGTGTCGGGCTTCGATGCCATCGCACTCGCCGACGCCATCGATACACTCTGTGCTCGCCGCATCTTCATCGAACACCGCGCCGATGATTCGACCGAGTACGAGTTCGCGCACCCGATCATCGCGGCCACAGTGCGCGAGTCACTCACTGCCGCACGCGAACGAGCACTGCACGCCGCGGTGGCAACGGCGCTCGAGTCACTCTTCAGCGACGTTGCGCTCGAGCGCGCCGGCGAGATGGCCCGCCATCTGGTACTCGGCCAGGAGCGTGGCAGCGACGCGCGCTCGCTGCGTTATCTGACAGCCGCGGGCCGCGACGCTCTCGTTCGCCGCGCCGATCAGGAGGCGACTCGATGGTTGCGCGACGCGCTCGCGATCGCGGAGCGCCTTGGTGATGACAACGCAGTCCGCGCACTGCTCGAGGATCTTGCCACGGCCCGCTCGCGGCTTGGTGATGTCGCGGAAGCGCGTGAATTCTGGCGTCGCGCGCTGACATTGGCGGACACGGGACACGATTCAGCCGCGAAGGCGCGCTTGTACTTCCGTCTCGCGCAGGAGGAGGCGCGCGCGGGAGATGCGATCGCCGGACTCGGCACACTCGATCAGGCGCTGCAGGCTGCGCGCGGCATCACCGCCAACGAACTCGTGGTCCGTATCGGTGTCGCGCGCGCCAAGATGCTTCAGGCGCTCGGCCGACACGATGATGCGACACGCAGTGTCAGCGATACGCTGCGTGTTGCCGAGTCGGTCGGAAACGCGACTCTGCTTGCGCGAGTGCATCAGGCGGCGCTGCAGCTGTACGCGTGGACTGGGCCAGCCATTCTCGCGCGAGAACATGGGGCACGCGCAATCACGCTCGCCGATCAGAGTGGCGATCGGGACGTGGCCTGGGCCGCGCACTGGGCGATGGCCATGCTCGAAGGTTTTACCGGTGATGTCGACGGCGTCGCGCGTCACATCCGCGCCGCGAGCGCGCTCGCTGATGCACTCGCGTCCCCGATGCTGCAGGCGATGACCGCCGAGATCGAGATCGAACACGCGTCGGGCGTCGGTAAATGGGATGAAGCGCTCGCCATCGCGGAGCGAACGATTCCGTTGGCGCGCGCGGTGATGCCACAGACGCTTCTCCCGCGGCTGCTGGTGTGGACGGGCCTGATCGTGCTCGCACGCGACGACACCGAGCGCGCTCGTGCGTTGTTCGAAGAGGCGTGGACACGCTCCGGCGCGGCACGGCTGTCCACGGCGTCGCCGGATGCCGAACTCGCGCTCGGCAACGTGCACAACGTCATCCTCGCGCATACCGGCATGGGCACGTTCAGCCTCTCACATGGCGATTGGCCGCGTGCGCTGGAGTACGGTGAACGCGGCCTCGCACTCGCGGATCGTTTCGGCTATGTGGCGTGGGCCATACATCGGCTCATCCCGATGATTATCGAAGCGTCGCTGCGCACGGAGGACTACGCGCGTGTTGAGCTGCTGACCGCGCGCTTGCGTCGGCAGTCGACCGATCTCGGACATCGGCTCGGCCTCGCGTGGGCCGCGGCGGCCGACGCGCTCGTCGCGCGCGTCAAGGACCAGAGCGCCGATGCCGCGGTCCGCCTGCTCGCCGCGGCGGATGAGCTGGACGCAGTGCCCTTCGTGTTCCACGGCGCACGGATCCGGCGCAACGCTGCACAGGTGCTGGAAGCCGACGGTGACATCGATGCGGCCGTCAGCGAACTGCGTCGCGCACACGACGTGTTCTCGAGACTCGGCGCGGAGTTCGAGCTGCGCGGCGTGCGCAACCAGCTGCGGGCGCTCGGCGTGCGCCTGCCGGCGCGTACGACACAATCCGGCGCCGCGACGCTCACCGGCCGCGAACTCGAGATCGCCCGCGCGGTCGCACGTCGACTGACGAACAAGGAGATCGGCGCCACGCT
The DNA here is from genome assembly GCA_031367535.1 of Gemmatimonadaceae bacterium. Classification (GTDB taxonomy): domain Bacteria; phylum Gemmatimonadota; class Gemmatimonadetes; order Gemmatimonadales; family Gemmatimonadaceae; genus JACMLX01. The sequence goes on along the minus strand of JANLPZ010000183.1, from coordinate 33,126 downwards.
CGAAATCTCTGCGAGAACGGTCAGCACACATCTGTCGAACATCTTCGAAAAACTTGGCGTCGATTCGCGTGGCGCGCTGGCAGACGCGGTGCGCGCCGATCCGGTGTTGCGTGAGAACTAGAACGCATTGTTGAATCCGATGTAGAGACCGGATGCGCCGTTTCGTCCGCGTCCGTAATCCGCGCGAATACCAGTGCGCTGGCGATGGTCGATCTCGACGCGCAGGCCGGCGCCATACGTCGGCAGGATCTTGTGTGAAGTGATGCTCCCGATCGTCGGCGACACGCTGCCTGCGCCAAGAAATGCAACCGCTCCAAGCCGGTGCCGGATCGGCGTGCGGTATTCACCCTGCACGGCGGCCATTGTGCGATCACGATACCGGCCGCGTGCGTAGCCTCGCAGAATGTCACTGTTGCCCGCCAGCGCCAGCTGATCGAACGGCGCCGTGCCATCCACGCTCGTCAGTTGCAATTGTGCCGCGATCACATGCTCACCCGCGACCGTGTGATAACTACGCGCATCGAGCTTGAGCGTGCCGTACGTGTAGTCGGACCAGGCACCGTTGGCGCTGCGTGCGTAGGTCAGCTGAATCCAGTCACCCGAGTGTGGTGAGAACAGGTTGTCACGCGTATCCGTCAGCACGCCAGCCGACAATTCAGTGATCGTTCCGCCAGTATTGCCGGCGATGGGTTGAGTGCCGAGTGCGCCGGCGGAGTCGGTGGTGATGCGCTGCTCGACGTGACGCGCACCCGCTGAGAGATACCATGATCGTGCGATGCGTTGCTGCAGCGTGACGATTGCTTCCGTGCCTTTTGGTGTGAACGTCTCCTCGGCGGCCTTTGGAGCCTCGTCGCCGATACCGAAGTAGGGCAGGGGAAACTCCTGCCACTGCAGGCTTCCCGTGATGCGCTGTGCATTGCCGCGCGTCCAACGCTCACCGTCGAGGCGGATGCGCGTCTGCGCTTTGGCCGTGCGCAGCGCTGATGCCGTGAGCGAGGACGGGCGGGTCTTGAGGATGGCGGCAGGCTCCCAGACGGCGAACACGGTCGCACCATACTGCAGGCCTGTTTCAGGTGCCGAGGCGAGTGCGGGCAGCGGTTGAATGCGCCGCCGACCAATGGAATCAGTCGCCGTTGTGCTGTCAGCGCGCTGCGCGGCGAGTGGAGTGATGCCTGTCGATGTGACGCTGAGCAGAACGGACAGCGCGGCGCGGTGGATGAGTGTGCGCATCAGCGATGCCTTCCGAAGCCGGGAATGCCGCCGCGGCGAACCACGAGTGACGGCACGACGATGATGCGATTCGTGTTCAGGCCCAGCACCGACCGATCGTAGTAGACGCCGATTTCCGGACCGATACTGCTGTTGCGATCTCCGAACAGGTGACCGATGCTGAGCCCGACAACCGGATCGTCCTGCGGCGCTTCACGCGACAGTGGCAGTACTTGAATCGCGCGCATCGCCCCGTACCACTGTCCTGCCGAGGTCCATTTCCCGGAGGTGATCAGCGTCGCCTCGAAACTCGCATGTTCGCCGAGGTTCACGAGCCCGCCACCGAGCATCAGTGCGGTGCGGTGCCGGTTCTCCGGCGTGGCGGAGGAATCGATCCGTCCGAGCTGTCGCTTCCAGGTGAGCATGAAGCCGCTGTACGTTGCCAGACGGAATCCGACATCTGTCCGATCGTCGATGCCGAACCGGAAGTCGGTGTCCACCGACGGTCGGCGCGTTGGCACTGTGTTCTCGCCCGTCGAGCCGTGCAGCGTCCCTGGCACCACGTTGACGCTGTTGGTAGTAGTGCGTTCGCCGGCCGGCGTCGTCTCGGCGCCCATGCCGACCGTGTACGAAATGCAGCCCGTCGTGAGCGCGAGCAGCGCGCCTGCCAGACAGGTGGTGCGGAGGAGTGTGATGGCCATCATCGGAAGCCCATGCTGAGGTGGGAAGTGAACCTCCCTCAGTGTGGGTTTCCTGGATCGGGGCGGGCATACGTCATGTGACGTAGAGGCGCCGGGGAAATGACTTACGAAGTTCGCTTTGTGGCGCGCTTCGCCAATTTCGGCGTCGAGCGCGTGGCCTTGAGCGCGGTGCGGTTCGGCGAGGGTTCACCGCACGGCACCGTTGCGAAACGCTGGACGCCCGCCCACTGTCAGACGTTGCGCGTCCGTCACTTTCCTGGAGAACCAATGAAAACTCTGTATCTCGCGATCGTGGCGCTCACGCTGCCCGTGAGCCTTGCCGCGCAGGCTGCACCAGCGGCCCCGACCGCCGATCCGATCACTGCGGTGTTCCGCACCCGCACCATGGGCCTGCAGCGCAATCTGGCGCAGGCGTTCGACTCGATTCCGGCGAGCAAGTTCACGTACAAGCCGACCCCGGCCCAGCTCACCATCGGCTACATCGCGCAGCATCTGGCGAGTGACAACTACTTCTTCTGCAACAACTTCGGCGACATGAAGGCGACCGTGCCCGCTGCCGATGGCACCACCGCCGATTCGGTCAAGGCGTTGTGGCCGCGCGACACACTGATCGCCAAGGTCAAGGCGTCATTCGCGTTCTGCGAAACGGCGTTCGCGCAGCTCAACGACGCGCATCTCGCCGACCAGATCACGATGACATTCGGCGGCAACTCACGCGTCTCATCACGCGCCAGCGTGGTGCTTGGCCATGCTTTGGACATGGCCGATCATTACAGCCAGCTGGCCAACTACATGCGGTTGAACAACATCATTCCGCCGACGGCATTGCCGCGGCCGGCGGCGCGACCGTAGGCGTTCGCTCGGCGGGGCCGCCATCGCAGCGGCGTGGCGGTCCCACCTGTCATCAAGCACTCCACGGGTCACCGTCGGCATGAACACGTCCGTTGGCCAGTCTGTCACTGCCTGTGTGATGTGCGGCGCACCGCTGCCTGCATTTAGGCCGTGTGGCGGCGTGGTCTGCCTCTCGCAGCGTTGCGCGGCGCAACACGCCGCGCTGCTGCCGACGTTCAAGTGTGTGCAGTGCACACGTCCGCTGACCACGACCGAGCGCGCGAACGGATATTGCGACACTCCCGTCTGTCGCAATGCGGTGATGCGTGAGCGGCGCGCGGCGGCGCAGAAGTTGGAGGCGGACCTGATCGAACGTCTCGAGCGCCGGCGTGAGGAGACGGCGAGCGATCACGGAATCGCCGGTGCCGAAGAGGCGACCTATCGCCTCGCGATCCTGCCGTACAACGAGGACGTGGTGTCAGTGCTGCCAGCGCAGCGGCGCGCGCTCCACGAGGCACATCTGCGTGAACAACTCGCCCGCGCGCGGCTGCGACGTGCCGCGTCGCCGCATGAAGCGGCGAGCGAAGCGGTCGAACTGTCGGAGCAGTCGTTTTCGCCGACACAGGTCGCCGAATCACAGTTGCTTCACGCCGCGTGTGCATCATGTCGAGGCGAGTGCTGCCGAGTGGGCGGCGACAAGGCGTTCATCAGCGATGAGACGCTGCTCGGAGTTCTGCAGCGTTTACCGACACTCGATGACGACGCGATCGTCGCGCACTACCTGCAGCACATCGGCACGCACACGATGTCTCGCGGCTGCGTATATCAGAGCGAGCGCGGATGCACACTCGCGCCGGAGCTGCGCGCGGAGATCTGTCACAGCTTCTACTGCACGGGGCTGCGCATGTTGAAGGACACGTACGCCGAGGGCGAGCCGGTGCGCGCGTACTTCGTGCATCTGCGGCGCGGACAGGTGACGCGTGATCAGTTTGCCGCGGTCAGCAACTCGGGCGACGTGTCAGAAACGGCGCCGTAGTTCGCGTTAGCGTGGACGACGCGCGAGCCACGCAGCCAGTCGGTTTCCGGCGACGGAATCACGCGCATTCGACGAATCGATCCAGTCGCGATACTCGGGCAGTTTCTTGAGATACGTCACGTAGCGCGGATATGTGCCCGGATCCTTGCCGTCGAGAATTTCGACGGACGTTTTCACGGTCGCCGCAGAAAAGGCCGTCCAGATCGTTTTGCCGAATGCGGCGGTGGCGAGCTGCGGCGCGCCGAGATAGCCGGGCCAGTCGGGCTGTCGCGCGACAGCGAACGCATCAGAGTAATTCTTGCCCGCGACGGACGTCGCGTTGCGATAGTCGCGTGCGACAAGATCGGGGCGCAGATAGAGCATCAGGCTGTGTTCGTCCATGCCGGCATGCAGTGACAGACCATCTGCGAGCTTTTCCGCTGGCGTCATGACCGACATCGCGGCACCCCATCCACCGAGCACCGGCAGCAAGCCCCACAGATTCACCATCGTGCCGCCGTACGTGTCGTGGAAGAAATCTGATGCGTCGTCGAGCGCACCGATGTGCAGCGGCGAGCCATGCACGTGCACGAGAAGAATCCAGCGGAATCCCTGCTCGCCGAGTTCACTCGCGAGATCCACGAATGCGGCGCGCAGTGTCGAGGGCCGCAGTGCATAGGTGCCCGCGAACGAATACTGGCGTCCGATCTCATTCGAGCCACTCGAACCGGCGGACACGGGCGGAAACACGAGCACCGTCCAGCCTGGACGGTGCTGTGTGATGCCCGCGGCAAGTTCCGTCGTGAGTCGCGAGCTCAGGACACCATCGGTGAAGGCAGGCAGATATGGCCCGTGCTCCTCCAGCATCCCGCCTTGCAGAATGACGACGGTGTGACTGCGATCGAGCGCGCGGATCTGACGCGTGTTGAGATCGCCGACATGGAGCACCTGCGCGTGCACGGAGTGACTTGCGATGAGTGCACCGAACATGATCAGACTGAACCGACGCAGCATCGCGCGCATGTTATGCGACCGTCATCTGCGAAAAATCAGGGCGTGATTCGCACCAGCTCTGCAGATCATGTCCGTCAGGAAACACGGTGTAGACGGGGCCTGTGATGCGGAACGCATTCGGCATACGCTGTTTTTGTACGGCTGCACTCACCGGCACACCGAGTTTGTGTGCGAACGCCGTCACGAAACGTTTGCCCGTCGTACCTGACGCCACCTCGCAGCCATAGAGCTCCACATGCCCGTAGACACCGAGCTGCGCCCGGATCGGGATGATCTGCTTGAGCTGTTCTTCCGTCTGCAGCCCGACGCCCTCGAAGTGCCCGTCGATGAAGTGCCATTCCGGTTTGCCTGTCACCGGATTGGGTTCGTCGTAGCCGCCGGCCCCGTACGAAATGGACTGCATGCCAGACCTGCCGTGACCGACGATACGCAGCAGGAAGATGTTCCCGCCGTATTCGCCGATCGCGGCGAGTATCGCCTGAATGCCGTGCTGCATGCCGCCGGTCAGCAAGGGCCGCGCGCCAACACGCTCCAGGGCCGGCATGCGCTGCAGATAGATCTTCGGGTCGAAAACATCCATGCAGTCGACGATCGGCAGCCAGCGTGTGCTCACCAGCCGCGTCCACGTCGCTTCATCTACATGACCTGACGCGAGCAGCCGGCGGTCGTGCTGGAATTCCTTGACGGCAGCCTCGGTCTTCGCGCCGAAGTAACCATCCACCTTGAGCGACATGCCGGTGGAATTGAGGAGCTTCTGCAACACGCCGACCGACGGAATCTGGTCGCCCTTCCTGAGCTCTGGATAGTTCGCCACAGCACTCCTCGGTGACTCGCGCGGACCGGCGAACCCGGCGTCGAGTTGATGGCAGATCATACGGTTGCGACACTTTCCGCGCCAGCACCTCGCCGCCAGCGTAGCCCGGGCTCGCTGTGCAGACCTGCGACTACGTTGGCCGACGGTTCATGCGTTCGATCTCCAGCAGGCTCTCGTCCGACACCCCGGCGTCGCGAAGAATCGAGATCAGGAATTCGCTCTTCGCCTCCACATACCCATCCATGTCATGTTCGTACACCACCGCAAGCCGCCGCTTGAGCGCACCGTATGCCTCGGCGACCTCGGCATGGCGACGCAAATAGTCGCGAATTGTCAGATGATTGCGTAGCGCCGGACTGCTGACCGGGCACAGATAGAGATGATGCCGCGGCGTGTCGGTCGGGCTTCGGAACGCCTCGCGCTGCGCAATACCGAGGTCGCCACGGTGGTGATAGCCGATCGCGGCCAGCCGCGTGATGCCAATTCCCACATCTCCATCAGGGACCACCACATCCATGTCGACAATTGGCTTTCCCGCGAGGCCCGGCACGGCCGTACTACCGACATGCTCGATCGTCAGGGCTACGTCGGCAACGGCGGCCCACACTGTCGCGCGCAGCGCACAGAACATGTCCGGCCACAGGGAATCGTAGTCGACGACTTGAATGGAACGCACGGCGCTTCACCTCTGCTGTCTTGCTCGTCTCGACCCGCGCGAAAATGTGCAGCGCGCTTCCTCCGATCTCACGCCGGCTGTCGTAGAGTCTACCGCCCGCGCACGACCTCGCGTACACAATCCACGAACGCCCGCGCCTGCGGCGATTTCGGCGCGCCCTGTCGCCACACCGCCACGATCTCGCGCTCGAGAGTGTGATCCACCAGCGGCACGTATGCGCACTGCGGTGTGTTGTGCCGCGCGGCGGCCATTGCCGGCACGATCGAGACGCCAACGCCAGCGCCGACGAGTTCGAACACCGTCGCCAGCTGCGCGCTGCGACAGACTACCGATGGCGCCATCTGCTGACTCGAACAGAAACCCGCCACCTGCTCGCCGAGACAATGCGCCGGGTCGAGGGTGACAGCCGGCGCGTCGCGCAGCTGTGCGAGAGTGATGCGTCCGGCGCGCGCGGCCGCATGCTGCACCGGCACGGCGACCACCAGCGCGTCAGTGCCGAGCAGCTCCGTGTCGAGATGCTCGAACGCGTAGGGCAACGCCGCGATCACCACATCGAGCGCGCCATCCAGCAGCAGCCGCGCCAGCACCGCGCTGTAGTCCTCCCTGAGTTCCACCCGCATCGCCGCATGACGTGCCCGGAGCCGTTGTACCGCCGCCGGCAAAACGTACGGCGCCACGGTCGGAATTGCCCCGACACTGAGGGTCCCAGCGCCCTCGGCACCCTCCCGTCGGATGGCGTCCTCGGTGCTTCGTACATCGTCGAGAATCCGGCGCGCTCGCGGATACATCGCCTTCCCGGCGTCCGTGAGCGTCACGCCCCGCCCGTGGCGATCGAAAAGCTGCACGCCCAGGTGCTTCTCGAGCCGCTGGATCTGGGCCGTCAGCGACGGCTGGCTGATCGACAGCTGTCGAGCCGCGCGGCTGAGCGTGCCGGCATCAACCGTCTCGACGAAGGCTCGAAGCAGGGTAGTATCCATAGTCAATCATAGTTAATGCCTATGGATCGTATAGGATATGCCTTATTGCTGGCTATGACTTCACGGCGTATCCTGTGGCAGTTGTGCCCGCTGCAGGCGGATGGAGTGATGGCCAGGCAGCGACAGACCGGTAGCGAAGTTCCGTACCCACGATTGGAGCGAATATGGAAGGCATGGATGGCGAGGGCGTCGGCAAATGCCCGGTGATGCACGGGGCCGCGGCTCCGACGCGCGAGGCAAAAACGAATCGCGGCCCGTCGAATCGTGACTGGTGGCCGAATCAGCTGAACCTCAGCATTTTGCACCAGAATTCGTCGCTGACCGATCCGATGGGCACGACGTTCAACTACGCCGAAGAGTTCAAGACGCTCGACCTCGACGCGGTGCGCGCGGATCTGCACGCACTGATGACGGATTCGCAGGATTGGTGGCCCGCTGACTATGGTCATTATGGGCCACTTTTCATTCGAATGGCATGGCACAGCGCGGGCACGTATCGCACCGCGGATGGTCGTGGCGGCTCGTCATCTGGCACCCAGCGCTTCGCACCGCTCAACAGCTGGCCCGACAACGGCAATCTCGACAAGGCGCGTCGACTGCTGTGGCCGATCAAGCAGAAGTACGGCCGAAAATTGTCATGGGCCGACCTGATGATCTTCGCCGGCGACTGTGCGATGACGTCGATGGGTTTCAAGATCTTCGGATTCGCTGGTGGCCGCGAAGATGTCTTCGAGCCGGAGCAGGACATCTACTGGGGCCCTGAGGCCGAGTGGCTCGGTGACAAGCGTTACAGCGGCGATCGCGAACTGGAAACGCCGCTCGCTGCCGTGCAGATGGGCCTCATCTACGTCAATCCGCAGGGCCCGAACGGCAAGCCGGATCCGCTCGCGTCGGCGCGCGACATTCGCGAAACGTTCGCGCGCATGGCGATGAATGATGAGGAGACGGTCGCGCTGATCGCCGGCGGTCACACGTTCGGCAAGTGCCATGGCGCTGGCGCGGAATCGCTGGTTGGTGCGGAGCCCGAGGGCAGCAGCATCGAAGCGCAGGGTTTCGGCTGGAAGAACGCGTTCAACAGCGGTGTCGGTGCGCACGCCATCACGAGCGGCCTCGAAGGTGCGTGGACACCGAATCCGATCCAGTGGGATAACGGATACTTCGACACACTCTTCGGCTACGAGTGGGAACTGACGAAAAGCCCCGCCGGTGCATGGCAGTGGACGCCGACCGACAAGTCCGCTGCAAGCGCAGTGCCGGACGCGCATGATCCTGCGATACGTCACGCGCCGATGATGCTCACGTCCGACGTCGCATTGCGTATGGACCCGATCTACGCCCCGATCTCGAAGCGGTATCACGAGAATCCGGAGCAGCTCGCCGATGCATTCGGACGCGCCTGGTTCAAGCTCACGCATCGTGACATGGGCCCGCGTACACGCTACCTCGGCGCGCTGGCACCGACAGAGGAATTGATCTGGCAGGATCCGATTCCAGCGGTCGATCATGTGCTGGTGGACGCGATCGATATCGCGGCGCTCAAGAGCCGCATTCTCGCATCGGGGCTGTCGATCGCGCACCTTGTATCGACCGCGTGGGCATCCGCTGCAACGTTCCGCGGCTCGGACAAGCGTGGTGGTGCGAACGGCGCGCGCATCCGCCTGTCACCGGCGAAGGATTGGGAAGTGAATCAGCCCGCACGACTGGCAAAGGTGCTTGGCACGCTGGAAGCGATTCAGGCCGAATTCAACGCTGCGCAGTCAGGTGGCAAGAAGGTGTCGCTCGCCGATCTGATCGTGCTTGGCGGCTGTGCGGCGGTGGAGCAGGCGGCGCGCAACGCCGGCCACGACATCGCCGTGCCGTTCACACCGGGCCGCATGGATGCGTCGCAGGAGCAGACGGATGCGCACTCGTACAGTTTTCTCGAGCCGACAGCCGATGGGTTCCGCAACTATCTCAAGGCCGACTACACCAATGCAGCCGAGGAACTGCTGGTCGATCGTGCGCAGCTGCTGACGTTGACGGCACCTGAGATGTCGGTGCTGGTGGCCGGGATGCGTGTCCTGAATGCGAATGTCGGTCAGGCGCAGCACGGCGTGTTCACGAAGCGTCCCGAGTCGCTCACGAACGACTTCTTCGTGAACCTGCTCGACATGGGCACCACGTGGAAGCCGGCCGCCGGCTCGACGACGGTGTTCGAAGGACTTGATCGTGCCACAGGTGATCTCAAGTGGACCGGCACCCGCGTCGACCTGATTTTCGGCTCACACTCGCAGTTGCGTGCAATCGCCGAGGTGTACGCGTGTGACGACGCTCAGGAGTCGTTCGTCTCCGCCTTTGTGAAGGCGTGGGACAAGGTGATGATGCTGGATCGGTTTGATCTGGACTGAACGCATCAGGAGCGAACCAGATCAGCACAACGTGGCGCTTCGATCACAGTCGAGGCGCCATGTGCTTTCTGTGACGTATGCGATGGCCACCCTGGATTGTCGCGAGGCGCTCGCGTCGGTATGTAGGTTGTCCTCCGCGCCGCGGTGGAAAACATCATTGTGAAATTGTCAGCCATGCACAGTCGCGATTCTCGATCCGGCGGGACGGACGCTCCGGCGCGTCGGATGACGGTGCGCCGATGGCTGGCGTGGTGCGTTGTTGCGGCGGGGCTGTTCACGGCGGCGGCCGTGGCGCTCGAGTTGACGCTCGAGACTCGCGACGCCGCCGCGGTGCGCAGTGTGAGCACCATGGCCCGCATCGGCAAAGCCAACGTGCGCTATGAGTTGACAGGCAGTGGCGCCGATAAGCCGTTGGTCGTGCTCCTCAACGGCTTCGCCGGAACCCTGGAGCAGTGGCGGTATGCCGCGCCGTTTCTGACTCCCGACTTCCGTGTCTTGCGGTACGATCGGGGCGGCATGGGATACAGCGACGCGTCGGACAACCGTCTGCGTGATCAGGTCGCCGAACTTCTCGGGCTGCTTGATACACTCGGCGAGCGCCGACCTGTCTTGCTCGTCGGGTATTCCACTGCGGCGGCGGAGGTTCGCCAGTTCATGGTGCAACACCCGGAACGGGTCGCTGGATCGATCCTGCTGGCGCCCTATTTACCAGAGATTGAAACCGTTGGAATCGTCGGGCAACACGGCACTGTCCGAAACCTCTCCAGAACGATCCTGACGTCGCTCGTGTGCAGCGTACTTGGCGTATACCGTCTGCGAGACGCGTTGCGGCCTGTGCGGTCGGACAACGCTGAGTTTCTCCGCAGCGCGATGTTGCTCCGGAGCTACTGGCATTGGCGCGCCGTGCTGGGTGAACTCATAGTGCACTCCGAGACGGATAGCCTTCAGCTTCATGGCCCCCGATTGACACGACCCGCGGTGCTCCTCGAAGAACAGCTGTCTCCGGACAGGGACACGAGCTTCGTGCGCGGATATCGGCAATCGATTGCTGAATTCTTGGCGACAGGCGACAGTCTCCGCATGGTGCCACTTCCAGCGATACCACACTGGCAGCAGGTTGAAGACTCGAGCGCATTGCAGGTGCTGAAGGACGCACTGCTTTCGCTGCCGCGCTGCGCGGCCGATTGTGCGCGGCCATCGCCTCACGCAACCACGGCGCTGCACCGACACTAGCCTCCACCGCATCTTCTGAACGGACTCAGCACGGCGCACATAGTGTCACCTCACTGACCACGTACCGCACAATCTCCACGTCCGAAACCGGCGCGCACGCCGCCGTCCGCACACATAGCATCCTCGCTTCACGAACATGGAGCATTGATGCGTCGAATTGTTGTTTCCATTTTTGTTGTCATGTGTGCGCTTGGATGCCAGCCGGTTCCGGCGGCTGAGGCGGCCGCACAGTCGCCACCGAAAGACAGCGGAAAGATCCCGATCACCACGCGATCGGCCGAAGCGCGCGCGATCTTTCTGCGCGGCCGCACACTCAACGAGAACCTGCAGGCGCACGAAGCACACGCGGTGTTCCAGCAGGCCGTCGGCCTCGATCCGTCGTTCGCCTTCGGCGAGTACAGTCTCGCCACCACGTCGCCGACGGCGCGGGAGCGTGACGAGCATCTGCAGAAAGCACTCGCACTGTCCGACAAGGCATCGATTGGCGAGCGGTTGCTGATCCTCGGCTTCAAAGCACGGACACACGGTGATCCGGATCGCGCCCGCCAGATCGCCGACTCACTGGTCGCGCAGTATCCCGCGGATGAACGGGCGCATTGGACCCTCGCGAATGCATGTTCGGCGCAGCAGCGCTACGCGCGCGCGATCGATGAGTTCAACGCGGCAATCGCCATCAATCCGCGGTACTCGCTCGCGTACAATCAGCTCGGATACGCCTATCGATCGGCGGGTCGGATGGCGGCGGCTGAGTCGGCATTCAAGCAGTACATCGCCCTCGTGCCGAACGATCCGAATCCGTACGATTCGTACGCCGAGCTGCTGATGAAGTCAGGCCGCTTCGACGAGAGCATCGTGCAGTATCGTAAGGCCCAATCGATCGATCAGCACTTCGCCGGCGCATTTGTCGGCATCGCGGCTGACGAATTGTTCGCCGGGCGATACGAGGCGGCGGTCATCGAGGCCGAACGGTATCTCAACGTTGCGCGAGATGACGGCGAACGGCGCTCGGCACTGGTCACGCTGGCAATGATTCACGTCGAGCATGGCGCGACGGTCAAGGCGCTGCGGGCGATGGAGCGTCGCTCGGCGATTGCGTCGGCGATCGGGGATACCGTGAACATGTCGGCCGATGGTGTGATCGTCGCCGAGATTCTGCTTGAAGCGCGCCGACCGGAAGCGGCTCGCGAACGGTTCGACCGGGCGCACGCGCTGCTCGCAGCATCGAGCGTTGATGCCGACCTCAAACGGGATGATGCGCTCGGGGCGCACTACGACGCGGCGCGTATTGCACTGGCCAAGAACATGCTGCCGGCCGCTCGTGCCGAGGCGATTGCATATGCGGCCGGAGCCTCGGCGCGCCACAATGACGCGCGTGCACGGCAGGCGCACGAACTCACGGGGCTCGTCGCGCTGGCGTCGAAAATGTTCCAGGAAAGTCTCACGGAGTTCGTGCTCGCCGATCAACAGAATCCAGCGGTACTGGCTGCGACGGCACGTGCGTATACCGGCCGTGGCGAAACCGCGAAAGCGCAGGAACTGGAATCGCAGGCGCGGCACATGAACATCCTGCCGACCTTCCCCTACATGTTCACTCGCGCGTCGCTTGCTGCCGCCACTCCGTCGGCGACATCTGGAAGTGCTGGCGAAATGCCGCGTTGAAGCGACGCAGGCTGTTGAATCCACTCTCGTACGCGACGTGTGTGATGGTGAGGCGTGCGTCGGCGAGCAGATCCGTCGCCGCACGCAGGCGCTGCGCGAGCGCGAGGTTGAATGGTGACGCACCGATCTCGCGGCCGAGCGCGCGACGGAGATGCCGGTCACTCATGCCGAGTGTGTTGGCCAGCGCGCGCACCGACTGGCCGTTGAGTGCGCCGACGGAAATCTGCTCGGCTGCCTTGCGCGCAAGGCGTGGGACTGCGTCGAGCGGCGTCTCGCCGGAGCGCAGCTCGGGGCGACAGCGTTTACAGGCGCGGAACCCCGCCGACTCCGCGTCAGACCGTAACGTGAAGAAGCGGCGGTTTTCGGGGCGGGCGGGCCGTGAAGGGCAGACCGGCCGGCAGTAGATCTTCGTCGAGGTGATCGCGACGAAGAAGACGCCGTCGTAGGCCGGGTCACGGGCATCGACGGCGTGGTGCCAGAGCGTGTTGGGGGCGTCGGGGGTCATGGCTGGAAGGTATTTCCGTTGCAGACGGCTGGCTCGTCGGAAACGGACGTGACGGTGGCGGAGAGGGTGCTGAATCGTCAGCACCGTCCTGCAAGGCCGGTCGGGCTTCCGCGCTTACGCGCTGACACGCTTACAAGGTCAGCGAGGCCGAATGTGAGTGCGAGGTTGCGCCGCAACAGGGCTGCTCACGCCAGTGACATGGTCGAGGAGTCCCCGTCCATGATCTGCCCGGTTCTGGCGAGCAGCAGCCGGCGCGTGCACGACGCCATGGGCGCTGTCGGCTTGGTCCTTCTCGAGGAGCCTTCGTGCCATGTCCGCTTTGACAAACGACTGGTTCCCGGGCATGATGCGGACGTCGGCATCCGCGCGCCACTTTCCAATACTGCTCGCACATGGCGCGCTCGCAAATCAAGAAGGCTACCGTATCTCCGCTGCAGCGGTGCCGGAATTTCCTCGCCGGCCAGGTCCTGCTCTTTCGATTTCTGTTCGTCGATGGATGGAGACTGCTGGAAGAGGTAGGCTCAGCCTGGGACAATTCAGAGTCCAGCGCTGAACTAAGCGGCTCCGCCGACTCGAGAATGTGGGTCCGTTTGAGCCGGGATGTCGTTGACGGCTACAATCGCCGCTACGAAGCAACGCGCTTGCAACTTCGTGACCTGGTCCACAACCGCGGGCATTTTGTGGGCCAGTATGTTGTGCCGCTTTTCATTGTGCGCATTGCGACGGTGGTGGCGGCGGCATTCTTCGGATTCGGCACGACACTCGTCGTAAGCCTGCTGCAATTTGTCGTGGCGCCGTACTCGCTATTTGCTGCGATCGCCGCGTGGATCGGCGTCGTGCCCTATCTCATCATGCATTTCGCGACGTTCGCGATCGTGCAGACCGCAACGGGTGCGCTGTATGCATACATCCCGATCATTGGTCACTTCGCGCGAATACCGATCACCGTCACGTTGATTGCCATCTGGTTCCTGCTTGACCAGTTCACCTGCGTGCTGCTCTGCTTTTGGTCGCCGTGGGGCAAGCCGGTACGTGTGTCCCCTGGTCGGATGTTGCAGTCCATCTGGTATGGTTTCATCAATGCGAAAACCTACTGGCTGATTCTTCTCCTCTGTCTTCGCGGTTTCCACATCGACGTGCTGGCTTTGGCTCTCGTGGCGTTCATGCCCTCGATCATGCGTCGAGTGTCCAATCGCGTGTTTCGGCTTGTCCTCCCACCGCGCACGGCGCATTGGACGTTCCCGAGTGTCATGTTTTATCACTACCATCGCATGGTGCACCTGCCCGGACCGTACAACGAAGCGCACCGGCATCACCACTACCTCGCGGACGCCACACCATTCGATGCGCATATGACCGGGACCGGCATGCCGGAGGAATGGCTCAAGCTGTTTACCGAGATCGGCTTGTGCCTGGCGACGGGTATTGTGCCGTGGTCATTCAGTTTGCCCATGATCCTGCAGAGTGCTGACAACAAGTACGGTCACACGCGCCTCGAAGGCGAGCATCCGGCGCATGACAATTTCCACGTCAACCATCACCTGAAACACTTCAGGAATTTTGGTTTTGCCGGATTTCCGCTCGACCTGCTCTTTGACACGGCGCTCGGAGATGTGTCACGGCTCGACCACAAGGCCGCATCACGAACGCGGTGTGTCAAAGAGACGAGCGATGAGCACTATGTCCTGGTATTCGAATCACCCGGCACAGGAAGTCCTGTCGCAACCTCGGACTTGCTGGCGGCTCCACCACACTAGTGCAGGCCGCGTACAGCTACTGGATGCGCGTCGGCGTAGCAGCGGCGGAGTAGAACCACTCCAGCACCCGCATCGCACGCAACGTCAGCCACCGACTCGGCTCGCCGACACGATCGCCGGTTGCGATTGGCATCGTGCCAGCGTACTGCACGTCGAGCCGCCAGACGCCGTCACCATCGCGTTTTGATTCGACCAGCGCGATGGCATCCGCCAGACGCGGGTCGGGTGCGGCGCCCGCAGCCCGCAGATACTCGAGACCACGCAACACGTCGTAGTGCCACCAGGTCGGAAAGGCGAACTGCGACCACACTGCATCACTCTTGCGATCCTTTGTGAGCGTCTCGCCGGTCGACTTGCGACGGAAGAGTCCACGCTCGAGCAGGTATTCGTGCCCGCGCAGCCTGCTCGCCGTCACGTCCGATCGCTCGCCAGCATGATGCACGTGTTCGAGTAGCGCCTCGAGCACACAGATCGTCGTGTTGAATGAGCTGCGTGTCGAGCCTCTCTCCGCCTCGCAGTTCCAGCCACCGTCAGGCAACTGTTCGCTGAGCAACCGATCGACGATGCCAGTCACATCCTGACCGAAGTACGCGCCGGCGGCAGCGACCTGTCCGTTGATGCACGGTTCGATCTCGCCGGCGAAGAATGCATTGTCGTCACATTCCTCAGGTCCGCATCCACGCCACGGCACCTGCTCGCGAACGAGTCGCAGCGCATGGCGCGCCTGTTCGGTCGCAGGATCGAGGCCGAGATCACGCAGCAGCAGAAGCACGTGCATCGTGGAATCCCAGCCATGATTCCACGCTGCGTTCCCCCATGTCCCGTCATCGGCCTGCAGCGCGAGCAGCTGCGCCCCGAACCCCTCGGTCGCGACGCGCGCCCGTTCGGCACCGACGTCGTGCGCGGTCGCATCCGTCAGGTCGCGTAGCACCTGCCAGCGGATGGACGGGTCGGAATCGAGCAGCCAGTCGAGCACCGCGGTCGTCGTCCTGTCGGAACTGTTCCAAGGTGACATGGCGAGTCGAGGAAGCGTGGTGCGATTGGCGGAGAATTTGGTGAACGTGTCCGGAGGGCCGTAACCGCACAAGCGGACCAGCCCGTCGGCTCGTGCACCATTGCCCGGCGCCGCGCTGCGCACCAAACTCAAGCGTGCAAGGCCCTCGGCTGTCCCAGCATCGCGCCGCAACACCAGTGTAGTGCGGAGCTCGAGAGCGATGACCTTCCTCACACCGGTCCTCGAAGAGGGCGTCTTTACAACGGTGCAAGTCGGCAACCTCGCGGTGCCTACGATCAATCAGCAGAAGCGGGAAGAATGTGGCAGCTGTTGCGTCGGATTGGTTCTGCGCATGACCGGCTATGCGAACGCGAATGCCATTTCGCCGCAGATGCTCCGGACGGAATCGCAGAATCACAAGGCCTACTACCGCCCGCATCCCGCCGAGGTCATCGTCGGCCCTCGACCGGACGGGCTCGGCGATGTCATGCGCGCAATTCGGTCACTCAACACGCAAGGGCGAACATATTTTGGGCTGTCCGGTGCCAACATCGTACGCATGCTCGAGCGCGCGTATGGGCAGCTGCATGCGAAGTTCCGACGCACGAAGGATTCGTTGGCGATGCTCACCGTCCTCGAGGCGACGTCGGTCGAACGCCCGCTGATTGTCGCCGTGGATTGGGATGCCGAGCGACGGCATTTTGTCGTCGCGTGCGGCTATCGCTTCATCACGTGTGACGAAGTGCTCTTCTCTGACCCGATTTTCGGTGCGGGATGGCTGAAGGTTAAACTCAGACAGGCGATCATCGGTCGCGGGATCACCCTGCAGTACAAGCCTGCGCCCGACACGCGAGGCCAGATTGGCGGAGACTGCATCACCTTCTGACAGGGTGGTCGCGACGGCGTGTGCCGCGCCGTCAACTCATGACAGCACGGCACGTCTCTGTTCAAGATATCGTCGCGCCGCTTCATCCGTCGTCAAAGCGATTGCACGTGCGAATGCGGCGGTCGCAGCAGATACATCCCCTGCGTCAGCCTGCAGATGCGCGCGAGTCGCCCACGCCGGTTGAAATCGCTGCACCGCCTGATCCGTGATCGCATCCAGCATCGCGAGCCCGGCCTGCGCGCCATCCACGCGACCAACGGCCGCAGCGTACGCGACGCGTGCGCCGAGTGTCGGCGCAACGGTGACGAGTGCCGCATGCAAGGTACGCAACGCGTGCCAGTCGGTTCCGCCGCTGAGTGCACGTGCACAGTGTACCGATTGAATCGCAGCTTCGATCTGGAAGCGGCCGGTGTGGCCGATCGCTCGCGCCTGATGCAGCAACGTTTCGCCCTGCGTGATGAGTGCGACGTTCCAGAGCGCCGTATCCTGCTGATCGAGCGGCACGAATTCATTGGTGGCGGAGCGCGCGGGCAGACGGGCGATCGAGAGCGACAGCAGCGCGGCCAGTCCCAGTGCTTCCGGCTCGTCCGGCAACAGTGTGGCCAGCAGGCACGCGAGATACAGCGACTCATCGGCCAGCGACACACGCGCCTCCGTACCCGACACCACATAGAAATCGATCGCGTACACACCGTAGATCGCTTCGAGCACCGGTCGCAGGCGCTCGGCCATCTGCTGCCGCGCGGGAATGACGAACGGAATGCGTGCGTCGCGGATGCGCCGTTTCGCACGCACCAGCCGTTGTGCCAGTGTGGCCGTCGGGATCACAAATGCCCGCGCGATCTGCTCGGCGTCGAAGCCCAGCACCGTCTGCAGCATCAGCGGCGTGCGCACCGCCACGTCGATCGCCGGATGCGCGCAGACGAACAGCAGCGCGAGTCGTCGATCGGGAATCGCGTCGGGATCATGATCTTCCACATACGCGAGCGCGCTCGTGCCAGCGCCGCCGATGCCATCCAGTCGGTCTGACAATCGGTGTGCCGCCGACCGACGCATGTCATGCCGACGATTGCGTGCGGCGGTCAGCAGCCACGCCTCTGGGTTGTCGGGCACACCCGTCGCCGGCCACGTCTGCAGCGCCTGCGCGAACGCATCGGCGAGGCAGTCTTCGGCGGCCTCGATGTCGCCGTCTTTCGCCGCCAGAATGGACAGCAGGCGGCCGTATGCGGCGCGCGCGATCTCGTCTGCGCGCGCCGCTACATCCGTCATGTGACGGATACTCGCGTCGTCATCATCCATTGCTCCATGCACCGTCGATAAATCGCACCGCGGACGGGCGGATTTCGACCGTTCCCCACTGAGCCGCCGGGCACCGTTCCGCCCAGGCAAGCGCCGCATCGAGATTTGCCACCTCGATCATGAAGATGCCGGCGAATGCTTCCTTCGTGTCGGCAAACGGCCCGTCCTGCACGTGCAGGGCGCCCTGCTGCATCGACACGCTGGTGGCGGCGGCGATGGTCTGCAGCACTTCGGCGGATCGCAGCACACCGGCCTCATCGAGCGATGTGGCGTAGGCGTGAAAGGCGGACATGCCCGCCTTGATCTCCGCCTCGGAGAGCGTGGAGACGGTTGGCTGCGGGTAGTGGATGAGGAGAGCGTAGCGCATGATCTGGTGTCCTGTCTCGGGGTGATGGTGCCGGGATCCGAATGACGGACGACAGCACCAACAATCGACAGCGCACCCCGCATTCACGCCAGCCGTACGTCTCGAGCGCGCGATCAGCGCGCCGGCATCGTCGTTTCAAAGACCCGCGTTCGCAGATTCACGCGATGAGTCAGCGCGCCTGAGGTGAGGATGTGCGCGTAGGGTGTGCCGTCGTAGCTCACGGCGGCATGGCCAGTCAGCGGTGCCAATGCGCGCGTCGTTGTGCCTTCGACATCCGACAGTTCGAGTGTGACCAGGCCGGTGATCGGCCAGATGTAGGTCAGGTCGTTCACCAGATACCGCACATCGCTGTACCGATGCACTCGCGTCACGATCGATTCCGCTGCACCCGCAGTCGCACGCGTGTGTTTCACGATTGAATCGCTGCCCTGGAGCACGATGCGTCCCTGCGCGTCGGTGCTGACGCGGCGCACCAGCGTGCGGTCCTCGGTCACGCCATCGGACGGTGTGGCATGGAGACGCCGCACCTGTTCGATGGTCGTCGAGAGACTCGCGCTGTAGTCAGCCACCGTTCGACCTTCGGCGTTCAGGAATCGCACCTGCGAGCTGTCACTCGAGCCGCATGCCGGAACGCGCTTGCACGAGACCAGCGCCGAGATCGAGGGTCGCTCGAAGGCCACATCGAGCGCGAAATAGTCGATCATCGCCGGCGTGAGTTTCGTCGACATCGGTAAGCTGTCCTGTGCCTGCGCCGGTACCGCGCGTGGCGTTTCGACGATCACGAATCCGGCGACGGCGATGCCGGCGAGGACGAGCAGGAACGGCTTGCTGGGCTTCATCGCCGGAGAGACAGGGGGGGCAGGGGCCTCACGCAGAGACGACGGCCCGGAGTGCCGCGTCACGGTCGGCCACCCTTCCCGCGTCCCTGCTGGCATATCGGTTTAGAATCCAGCATGACTACTCGCCCAACTGCGCTCGTGACCGGCGCTTCGCGTGGTATCGGCCGCGCCATCGCCCTCGGCCTCGCGCCGACGCATGACCTTCTCCTCACGGCGCGCTCCATCGACGCGCTCGCATCCGTAGCGCGCGACGCCACCGCACTCGGCGCCACAGTGCGGACCATTCCATGTGACGTCGCCGATGCGGCAGCCGTGAGCGCCGCGCTGCGCGGTGTGGCGTGTGATGTGCTCGTCAACAACGCCGGTGTCGCGAGCCTGAAGCCGTTTCTATCGTTGTCGGCGTCGGAATGGCATGCGATGGTCGACGTGAATATCAACGCGTTGTTTCACGTCACGCGGGCCGTGTTGCCAGGCATGGTCGAACGGCAGCGCGGACACGTGATCACGATCGGTTCGACCGCCGGTCGCAACACCTTCCTCGGCGGTACATGCTACGCCGGCACGAAACACTTCGTGATGGGCTTCAGCGAATCACTGATGCTCGAAGTGCGCGATGCAGGTGTGAAAGTGAGCGTCGTGATGCCAGGCAGCGTCGAGACGGATCTGTTTCCGGCGGGAACCGATACGAGCTGGATGTGCACACCGGAGGATGTGGCAGGTGCCGTGCGGCAGATGGTCGATACGCCGCCGCACACACTGCAGTTCATCGTCGAGGTGCGGCCATTGTCACCGAAACGGCGACGGGACGGGAGTGCGCGCGGCTGAGGCCTCTTGCGGTCGTGGCCGGACCGATCCTGCGCTGGCGCAAGCCGAACCCCGACATATCGTTCCGGGATGCACATAGCCCGTCACGCTCCCAGGAGATTCCCGATGTCCGTCCGCACGCTCGCACCCGTCCTGCTGCTGGTCGCATTGACCTCGATAGGCTGCAGCGCTGACCGCGCAACCCCGACCGCAGTCGATGTCCCATCGCTCATCACCTACGGCGCGCCCACCGGCAACGCGCATCCGGAGGTAGTCCTCATCATCATGGAGGAGAACAACGCGCCGGCGTTCCGCTGCTCCGGCACGCTGATCTCGCCGACGCGCGTGCTGACGGCCGGCCACTGCACGGGCGCACCCGGCGAATTCACCGGCATGCGGATCTTCACGGAGAGCGATGTCCAGAACGGGAATAACAACTACCCGTATGCAGGCCCCAACACCGTCGAGGCGACGGCGTGGCATACGCACCCTGCCTACACGACGGCGCCATTTTTTATCAATGACGTCGGCGTGATCGAGCTCGCCAGTGCAGTCAACCTGTCGGCGCAGCAGTACGGTCGGTTGCCGGCGCTGAATTCTCTCGATGCGCTGACGCCCGGAACGAAATCGCCATTCACTGCCGTCGGGTATGGTCTGCAACGCATCAATCCCGTCTTTGTACAGGCGCAGAAGGTCAGAATGTCTGCCACGCCGCATCTCGTGCAGATCAACACCGGATTTGTCGGCTCGCGTTCATTGCTGCTTTCGAACAACGCCAATACCGGAGGCACCTGCTTCGGAGATTCCGGCGGCCCGAACTTCGTTGGCGGCAGCAATGTGATTGGCGGCGTGACGTCCTTCGGTATCAACGGCAATTGTGCCGGGACGGGTGGCGTGTTCCGCATGGACCGCGCCGACGTGCTCGCGTTCGTGAATTCGTACCTCCCGTAACGCTGACCAACTGAGGCCCACGGAGCGCGTCGCCTCGCTCCGTGGGCAGGCTTTGTGATGTTCGGCAGGCGAAGGCAGTGCTCGGTTCTCTCTGGCAATCCATCACGTCGCCAGGGGGGCAATCCAGCGTTCGTGCGCCAGACCGTCGAGCAACGGCTCGTCGAGGCGCCGCATGCGAGTACAGCAATTCGCCGAGAATGCGGCGTGCGACGTCCGGTTCTGCCAGATGCCGCATGCCCGGCCGTTCACGATGTGCACTCGCTCGCGGTTGCTGTTGGATTCCGCTCCCACTGGTACGCCGAGACGGCTTTGCCGCGCGGCAGATACGCGATGTGGAACGTCGAGTCGTTCCGCGTCACCTGCAGATCGAGTGTCCGATTCACATCGCCTTGCAAGTCATCCATCGCCAGCGCGTACGAAATCCGATCGCCATTGCGCAGACCCGCCGTCGCGGCCTCCGACTTCGGGCGCAAGCCCTTCACCGTTTTCACCGCGCCGCGAATCGACGTCATGTCGAAACCCAGATCGAACTCGCGAATCAATTGTGTCGTGCGGCGGAAGCATGGCCCGAAATCATCGGACTCCGGCAGCATCAGCCCGCCCGCCATCATGCGCCGATGTATCGTCGGCCCCTCATCACCCAGTTCGGTGCGCAGCAGGTCGAGCCACACTGTCTCGTTCACTGGCTTCTTTTCGCGCGCACGCACGATCATGGTGCGGATCAGGTCATCCATCGATCGTGCGCCACTGCTCGCGCGTCGGATCCGGCCGTTCAGCACCGCGAAGTACATCGCGCCGCGATCATATGGCAAGACACGGATGCGCGTGTCGTCCCAGCAGTGTGGGGCGACCGAATCCTCCGGCGTGTCCCTGAGTGCATTCGTGTAGTAGCGGCTCGCCGTCTTGTTGAGGTCCGTCAGATAGTCGTCCGCGGTCATCAGCCCGAAACGCCACGGCAGCAGCATCAGATAGAACACCGCGTTGCCTTCGCTGTACCACGCGCCGAGTGTGTCACTGGCAGTCCAGGTGTGCGTCATCTCGTGGCCGAGGATCGACTTGAGACTCTCGCCTGTGACACCGGTGCCATAGGTGGCGACGAAGGCGTGCGGAAACGCCGCACCGCCGCCGGCATTCATCGGGTTGTAACGCAGGAACACGCGATATGGCGGCTCGCTTTTGTCCTGAAAGAATCGACTCATCGCCGCGTGCAAGGCCGACGTCCAGAGCATCGCCGAATGCGGATCGAATGCTGGCGTGCCTGCCCACACGGCAGAGAACGGACCGCTGCCCGT
This sequence comes from Gemmatimonadaceae bacterium, assembly GCA_031367535.1. Taxonomy (GTDB): domain Bacteria; phylum Gemmatimonadota; class Gemmatimonadetes; order Gemmatimonadales; family Gemmatimonadaceae; genus JACMLX01. The sequence goes on along the minus strand of JANLPZ010000183.1, from coordinate 10,916 downwards.
GCGCGGTGAACGTTGCAGATGCCCTGCCATGAACAATCCGCTTTCGAGACGTGTGACCGGACCCGCAGGCAGCGTGACGTCGCCATCGCCATAGCCCGACACCACTTCCGCGCCCGGACCCATCGCCGTCAGATCCCAACGCAATGTGATCCGATAGTCGCGTTGCACAGCCGGCATCATGATCATCGCCGCACCAGTGCCCGAGATCGCATCACCATCGATCCGCACGCCAATCGGCGGTCCGCCAGACAAGGCCGGGATGTTCTCCGCCAGAAGTCTGTACGCGACGACGACTGTGCCCGACACCGCGCGCGGTGAAATCCAGCGCCCCGTGCCCGCGTTGCCGACAGCGTTCAGCGGCACCTGCCCGCGATCGTCGCGTACACGGATTGTGAGCACCTTCTGCGGCCGCGCGAGGCCGGGCACAAGCAGCGGCAGTGTCAGCAGCGGCGCGCGCGCGGCGACCTGCATCGCCGGAATCGTCATCGTGACGTCGAGATTGCCGGTACCGGTTGCTTCGCTCATGACACCGGCTCGCAGCAAGACGGTCATCAACGGCGTGGCTTGCGCGTGGACTGGCCGAAATACAACGACGGCGAGTGTCACCAACGCGCCAAGTCGGAAGTGCATGCGTGCTCCATGGTGCGTTCGCACATGCGGTGGCTCAGGGGAAGTCGAGCTGACGAAGAGTACAACAATCCCCCGGACGCGCTGCCACGCTCCTCGAGACCGGTGTCCGCCGCTCGGCACGCTCGCGTGAGCAATGCCACGTGGCAGCCAAGCCGGTCGAGCGATAGACTCATCGCGGCATCCCTGCCGGAGCGACTGTCGTGAGCGATCCGCTGTTCGAACACTTGCAATCATCCCTCGCGGGCCGCTACCGCATCGAGCGTGAACTCGGGCAGGGCGGCATGGCGACCGTGTACCTCGCACACGATCTGAAGCACGATCGCGATGTCGCCATCAAGGTGCTCAAGCCGGACCTTACAAAATCGCTCAGTGGCGATCGATTCCTGCGCGAGATTTCGGTCACGGCCCGCCTCAATCACCCGCATATCCTCCCGCTGCTCGACTCCGGCGCTGAGGCGGGTGGCGAGATTCTGTATTACGTCATGCCGGTCGCGACCGGGCAGTCGCTGCGCGATCGCATCGCCACCACAGGTGCGCTTGCAGTGGTCGATGCGCTGCGCATCGCATGCGATGTCACCGAGGCGCTCGTGCATGCACACGCTCATGACGTCGTGCATCGTGACATCAAGCCGGACAACATCCTGCTGGCCGAAGGCCACGCCATCGTCGTTGACTTCGGCATCGCGAAAGCCATGGGCATCGGCGTCGATATCATCACGCTGACCACGTCCGGCATGTCACTCGGCACACCCGCCTACATGGCGCCGGAACAGGCCGACAACGATACCGTCGTCGATCATCGCGCAGATGTCTATGCCGTGGGTGCAGTGCTCTACGAGATGATTTCCGGGGCACCCCCCTTCACCGGCACGTTCCAGCAGATCCTGCTGACGAAGATTGCGAAGGATGCACCACCGCTGTCCGCACGCGCACTGTCGTTGCCTCCGGCGCTGGTGCAGCTGCTCGCTCGCTGCCTGTCGCGTGATCCGGCGGAGCGACCGGCTACCGCTGCGCTGCTGCTCGGTGAGCTTCGCAGAGTATCTCATAGTGATACAAAGCAGCTGCGACAACAGAATCGTGCTACGCTGATCGGTGGTAGTGTGGTGCTGGCCATCATCGCCGTGGTGGCGGTGTTCGTCCTGCGCGACCGCCGCGCGCGATGGGTGCACGACACGGCGCTGCCGGAAATCTCTCGCCTGATGGAAGCCGATCAGCTCGACTCCGCCTTCGCCATTGCCGAGCGTGCGGAGGCACGCGCGCCGGGCGATTCGGCGCTGGGTGCAATGTGGGGAGGTATTTCGCTCAAGCAAACCTTCCTCAGCGAGCCGGCCGGCGCCTCCGTCACACGTGCCGCGCTCACTGACACGACCACATGGATTCCCGTCGGCACCACGCCGACCGAAGCTGTCCGCATTCCGCGCAACGCCTGGTTCTACCGCTACACGCTGGCCGGCTATCGTCCGGTGACAGTGATGGGCGCGCGACTCGGCGGCAGTTATGCGCCGATTCCGAGTCCGGTCGCGTTGCAGAAGATCACCGATCCGGATTCCGGCATGGTGTTGCTGCGCGGCCATCGATTGGTCGGCACGCTGTACGGTCTTGCGACATCCGACACGCTCGACCTGCCGGATTTCCTGATGGACAAGCTTGAAATCACGAACGCGCAGTACAAGGCGTTTGTGGATGCGGGCGGTTATACGAACGCGAGATGGTGGGATTCGACGATGGTGCGCAACGGTCGCGTCATGACGCAGCACGACGCGATGTCGCACTTCATCGATGCCACCGGACGTCCGGGTCCCGCCGCGTGGGAAGGCGGCGCGCCGAAAGCCGGCACGGATGAGTTGCCTGTCGGCGGCGTGAGCTGGTACGAAGCACGTGCGTATGCACGGTTCGTCGACAAGGCGTTGCCCACGGTACTCGAATGGAATGCGGCTGCAATTCCCGAAGCGGCACGATGGGTTGTGCCGAATGGACGCTACAACGCAGACGGCCCGGTGCGTGGCGGTGCGGCGCGTGGCGTCAGTCCGCGTGGCGTGTTCGACATGGCCGGCAACATGCGCGAGTGGACAGCCAATGCGCGTGAGCCCGGCTCGCGCTACATCCTCGGCGGCGGATACTCCGATCCCGCCTATCTCTTCAACGAAGTGTACGCGCAGCCGGAGTTCGATCGCTCGCCCATCAACGGCATCCGTCTCGTGAAACGTGTCGGTGACACGCCAGACCTCGCACGGGCGCTCGCGCCAGTGACACGGACGTCACGCGACGCCGTACATGCGACGCCGGTCGATGACGCCACGTTCCGCGGATTTCTGGCGCTCTACGACTACGATCGTACGCCACTGAATGCCATCGTGACTGCGCGCGACACGACTCCCGCCGACTGGGTGCGCGAGGACGTCACGTTCGACCTGCCGAGTGGCAAGGGACGCATGGCGGCGGTGCTTTTCCTGCCGAAGCGTGTGAAGGCGCCGTATCAGACGATCGTACTCTGGCCGGCGACGGATGTGTTCGTCCTGCGTGACACGCATCGGCTGTCGATGAGCCTCGTGGACTATCTCGCGCGCAGCGGACGGGCCGTGATATATCCGATCTACGAACACACGTATGGACGTGGAACGACCATGTCCGGTGACTCGCCGACCATCAGCATTGAGCATCGCGACCAGATGGTGCGATGGATCACGGAGATGCGACGTTCGCTCGACTACGTCGTGACGCGCGCAGACATCGACAGCACCAAGCTGGCATTCGTCGGCACGAGCTGGGGTTCACGCATCGGCGGCACCGCACTCGCCATCGAGCCGCGCTTTCGCACCGCGATCCTGAGTGTGCCTGGCATCAGCGCCAGCGCGATCCGGCCCGAGGAGGATCCCGTCAATTTCCTGCCGCGTATTCACATTCCAGTGCTGATGCTGAGCGGAAGGTATGACAGCGTGTTTCCGTACGAGTCGTCGCAGATGCCGTTCCTGAAGCTGCTCGGATCGCCGGCGGGCACGAAGAAGCAGGTGCTGTTCGAAGGCGGGCATTTTCTGCCACGGAATTTGTGGGTAGCGGAGTCGACGAGGTGGCTGGATGATCAGTTCGGGGCGGTGGATCGGCCGTGAGCACGTCGAGTAACGCGTGTGCCTGGAAATCTGTGGCGGCTGATATTGCCTGTTCTGGACGGTAGCGCCGACCATTTACGCTTGTATTGGACGGTGTGATGCATCAGCGCATGCATCGAGAGCCGGAGCGACGCTTTCTCCTCACCGGATCCAGTGCGTGCTCACTCCCTCGTGCGGGAGTCAACCTTCTTGGTGGGCGAGCGGGCCGGCGAATCATGTCGCCATTTCTCGCCGCAGAACTCGGGGAAGCATTCTCGCTTCAAGTAGCGCAGCGCATCGGAATGCTTCCCGTAATCTGGACCGCCGAGAGTGCCGAGCAGGCACTGGCTGACTATGCGACGGTGGCGGTCCCCGATGAGGTGCGTGCCGAGGCACGCGTGCGACAGCTTGATCGATTCGCTCGCGCGCTCGAGCAGCTCGCACTCACGCACGGGAGTGTGCTCAGCCCGACTGCGACAAGTCAGCTTGCCCATGTCTCAGCGCGGACATCGCTGCAGTTCGCGCCAGAATTGCCGGTTGGACTAATATATGTCTTGGATGTAGACTTATTTATGACTCTCGCGGCCTTTGCCCGTCTCGTCGACACGACACCAAAATGGGTGCTGAACACGCTGCGCGCACTCGGACGCTCGCAGCGCTACAGCGTCGATCTGGCCCGGCAATTGGCTGTCACGCGCGAAATCGCTGAAAGCTTCGGGTTGCCGCTCTCGACCGCATACTCGCTGGCAAAGCAGGCGTTGCGCCAGCCGGTCGTCGCGGGATCGCTGATCGCGCTGCAGGCTCAGCCCGACAGCAATGTCGAACTGCGAATCGATGTGTATCGCATGCTGTCGGCGTTCAGCGTGCGTCTCGCTGCGCTGCGCGGTTCCGGCGAACCGCGATTGCGAGGCCGGCCGCGCACGAAAGCCATCGATCCGATCGAAGCCGCCGAGGCATGGGGTCTCGACCTGTCACTGATCCGGGAGAACCTGCGCAAGACACCTGCTGAGCGACTGCGCCGGCTCGACGCCATGCTCGCGTTCGCGACGCGCGTCCGCCGCGTGACTGCCCCATTCTGAGACGAGCATGTTCGAAACGATCCTGGCGAACCTCGTGTTCAGACAGATCCGGTTCATTGTCGTCGGTGGTGTCGCTGCGTCCGTTCATGGCTCGGCGCGATTCACCAACGACATTGATCTTTGCTACGACACGGCGGCTGATAACATCGACCGGCTTGTCGCGCTCCTCGCCGAATGGCACGCATATCTTCGCGACGTCGAACCCGGCCTGCCTTTCATCCTCGACGCGCGCACCTTTCGCACCTCGCCATTTCTGACGCTCGCGACCAGCATGGGTGCCATCGATCTTCTCGATCAGGTGCCCGGCGTCGGCGCGTACCGCGACGCGCTCGTCGCTTCCGAGATCATGCGGATCGGATCCGTTGACTTTCGCGCATTGACGCTCGAAGCGTTGATCGCATCGAAAAAGGCATCGCGCCGCAAGAAGGATCTCGAACACCTCATCGAACTCGAGGCGATCCTGAAACTCAGGAAACAGGTCAACCGACGAAACCCTCCAGCCTCCTGATCATGCGCCTGCCGCTCGCAGTTTTCCTCGCCGCATTTTTCGTCGCTCCCGGCTGCACCGTGCCTTCGCCCGCCACCACCACAAGCGCCGCGACTCCCGCCATCGATCGCGATCTGATCGACGTCACCGTGCCGACGCTGCATCAGTTGTACGCCGACAAGCGCTACACCGTCACGCAGGTGATCCGGTGGCACCTCGCGCGTATCGATCGCTACAACCCGATCTACGGTGCGATCGAGACGGTGCTTCGTGACAGTGCACTCGCGCAGGCCGCACGCCAGGATACCGCAGCGAAGACTGCACACGGCCCGTTGTGGGGTGTGCCGATCGTGATCAAGGCGAACACCAGCATCAAAGGCGAAGTGACCACCGCCGGTTGGGATGGATTCACGAAGGCCGGTCACGAACTCGTCGCCCCTGACGACGCTACCATCGTCGCAAGACTCAAGGCAGCCGGCGCGATCATCGTCGGCATCGCCAACATGCCCGATCTCGCCAACAGCGACACGAATCGCAGCACATCGTTCGGTCGCACCGGCAACGCATACGACGTGCGTTTCTCACCCGGCGGCAGTTCCGGCGGCGTCGTCACGGCCATCGCCACCAACATGGCCGTACTTGGCAATGGCACCGATACCGGCAATTCCATTCGCATGCCGGCCGCAACGAGTGCGCTGGTGGGTGTGTTCCCCACGCGCGGCGTCGTGTCGATCGCCGGTATCGCGCCGCTCGACTGGCTGCTCGACAACACCGGTCCGATCGCGCGCAGCGTCGGCGACGCCGCGATCGCACTGGCCGTGATGAGTGGCGCCGACTCGCTCGATGCGATCACGTTGCTGGCACCGGTCACTGCACGCAGCACTGCGTACGACTCGTCACTGAGCACCGGTTCACTGAAAGGCAAACGGTTTGGTGTGCCTGCATTCGTGCTGGCAGGCGATGGTGTGCCGTTCCACGGTATTCCGTCCACCGCCAGCACGAGTGCATTCGAGCAGGTGCGCATGCGCGCCAACCTGCCGTTGCATGCCGACACGCGCGCGATGTTCGAGAAGGCCATCGCCGCGTTGCGCACTGCCGGCGCCGAGGTGGTGATGACGAATGATGTGTTGCCCGCGAGTTTCGCGAAGCTGGCGAGTCGTGTGTCGACGTACGCCTACATGCGTGACGGCACCGATCGTTTCCTGGCGCGCTATGGCAGCGCGGAGTATCACAGCGCCGCTGAGTACGAGAGGGCAGTGCATGCGCCGCTGTATACGTCGTCGATCGGCACCGAGGAGAACTTCAACAACATCGCCGGCGTGCGACTGGCGCAGCGTGTATTGGATAGCGATCCCGATGCCGAGCAACTCTATCGCGGGCCGCGTCGCGCGATGTTGGCGGAATATGAGGCGACGTTGGAGCGGTTGAAACTGGACGGCTTCGTCTATCCCGCCATCCAGATGCCGCCGCCGGATGAGACGATGCCGCAGGATGGTGCGCTCAGCGGTGGACCGCACTCGAACACAAGCTGGGTGAACATGATCGGCGTGCCGGCAGTGGTGGTGCCGGCTGGGTTTTATGCGGGCGGGTTGCCTTTCGGATTGGAGTTTTCGGGGCGGGCGTGGAGCGATGCGGAGTTGTTGCGGGTGGCGAGTGCGTGGGAGCGGATTGGGGGGTGGCGGATTGCGCCGGTGTTGGTCGAGAGCGGACTGCTTGGTGTGCATGCGGCACGTGCATCGCATGCGCTTGGTGGCGTGGCGCGCTGAGTTCGCGCTCGTGGTGATGGAGGTCGCGTTCGATCGGGACAGGAGCGCTACGCCACCTGACCGCGCAGTGGGAATTCGTCGACGCTCGAGACGACGGCCAAGCCGAGTACGGGGGCACGCTCGACGTCCATATCAGCGCCACGTGAGGCACCGAGGCAGTCTCAGCAACGCATTGCAGCGTTCCAGCCGGCGATGCGCGACTGGGGACTGGTCGGCCTCGAAAATGCTGTCGCCGTCCGAAGACACGGTGCGGCGATGGTCAAGGACGGTCAGCTCGTGATCCTCGATGGTGGCACCACTGCCGCGCAGCTGGCGCGCCACCTGCCGATCACGTTGCGCGCGACCATCGTGACGCACAGCCCGACGGTCGCGGTCGAGCTGGCTCGGCACCCGCACCTTGAAATCATCATGCTCGGCGGCCGGTTGCTCCGTCACTCGATGGTCAACGTCGGCGCGTCGGTTGTCGAGGCCGCATCGCGGTATCGCGCCGATCTCTACTTGCTTCCGCATTTGTGGTGGCGCCGCTGCGCAAGATCTCCACGCTCGTGGTTCCGCCTGGGACTACGGCGAAGTTGCTGCGGCCATTTCGTGCGGCGGGTGTGGCGGGTGTCGTGGCGGCGTTGGCGCGACGTCGCAGCGAGGTGCACTCGCCGTAGCCTGCCGCACGCCATACACTCCACCCAAGCGAGCGCGTTTCCGATTCCGATCGACACAGTCGCTCACGGAACGGAGATGGCGACAGCCCGCGGCGAATTCGAAGCCGAAGCGCGTCGCCGGCAGGACAGAGTGTTCCTCACGAAGTAGACCGGAGGATCCTGAGCCATGGCGACAGTCAAGGTCACGTTCGACAGCCAGCTGGGTGCGACGTGGACACACGCATTCAAGCAGGCCATCACCCGCCTCAACACGCTGTTCAACCACGGCACGGTGGGTGTGACACTCACACTGACGGGCGCGGGGCCGGTGATCACGGTGGCCACCGACGCGAGCATCGGCAGCACAGCGTTGCACGGGCAGGCGTCGACGTCGACCGACGGCGCCGGGCGTCTGCTCAAGTCCGAGGTCAGACTACCAGCGAGGATTCAGATCAATACACCGAGCGGATTGCGCGGAGCGGGGCCTGGCATCTACGAGGTGGTCGCGGCGCACGAGCTGGTGCACTCGCTTGGCCACAGCGCACACACCACGCACCTGATGTCGCAGACGTTCCAGAAAGTGATGGGTAATTCGCCGTCTGGTGATCGGTTGCAGGCAGGGTCGGGAATGCTGCCGCCGATTCAGTTGTCGGATGATTCGTTGGGGGTGTTGAAGGGGATATGGCCATGAGTTGACGGCCACGCACTGTGAACAACCTCGCTCGAGTGAATTCATCCACGCCCGTCTGCGTGCTACCACGCCACGACACAAGCGGCGTTGCTATTTCTGGCACGCGCACTAAAACATCTCACCTGTGAATCCTGCTGTCCTGCGTGTCGCGCTGTTCCTTGTTGGGTATCTGGTGATCCTGGTGGTGGCGTGCGTTCCTAAAGGCATGACGCCGCCGAGATTGGCAGATCTCGTCTGGGCACCCTCGACCGGAATCTGTGACACGTCGAAGCGCTGTGTCACGACCGCGAGCGCTGCCGGTGCCGAAGTGATGTCGAGATGCCGCAGCAAGTAGCGAACGTCATCGACATCCTGAGCTCACCCAAGCGCACGACCAAACTCTCGAGCGCACGCATGTACCCGGGCTGCGCGACGAAGACCTGGACATGCGATCGCTCGAGATACCGGTCGAACGCTCCGCGAGGGCGGAGAATCGCTTTCACCGCGACGTTGAGCCACGTCTCCGGCACATCGGCGATGGCGGCCACGCGAGCGGCCGCCTGTTGAACTTTCGCGGACGGCCGAAACCACGCAGCGATGTCACGCGTCGCCGCGCGCACCAAACGCGAGGCACATCACATCACCTCCCACGAGGTTGATCTTCTCCTGCGTATCCGTGAGGACAAGTTCATCATTGAGCAACTCGAACAGCCGCAGCATGTCTGCGGTCGTGAGGCTGCTTGCGCGAGGCATCAGACGCGATCGCCGATGGTGGCATCCATGACGAGATTGCGGCGCTTGAAGGGGACCGGCGACACAGGCCAGCAGGTAGTGCCGCAGACTGCGCCGCTCGCCCGCGAAATACAGCGGGTCGAGTGGCAGGATCTCGCGCACCCAGGCAGGCGGAATCAGGGATTTCTGCGTTGCCGCTTGCTCGACCATGGCCGATGCCAGTTGTCCGCGCCGTCATTCGCATTTCCGTCTGACGGAGGGGCGCAATGCGACGTCTACCCTCCGAGCTCCTGGGCAAGGCCGATCAAAATTCCTTCGGGACCCCTGATGTAGCAAAGCCGATATTTGTCGTCATACTGAACCAGTTTACCGACGAGTTCCGCGCCTCGCACACTGAGACGCGCGAGCGTGTCGTCGATGTCCTCCACGGTGAACATGACACGGAGGTAACCGAGTGCGTTCACTGGTGCACTGCGGTGATCGGCGAATACTGGCGGCGCCAAAAATCGCGACAGCTCGAGCCGGTGGTGTCCATCCGGCGTATGCAGCATGGCAATCTCGACGAATCTGGGTAAGACGTTTTGGGCAGCGCGCTGATTTCGCCGAGATGGATGCTGAGATTCCGAATGACTTCCTGAGGCAGTCGCTGACGCAGCAAGTCTCCAGTCAGCCCGGCGCGACTCGCGAGTATCTCAACGCAGCCGCCGGGAGCCCCGATCGCTCGACCAATGTGACCGAAGCCGGTCGAAATGAGCCCCAGCTGGCTAAGGAATCTCACCGTCAAAGGCCTCGGTGGCGGTTGTCGGGTAGTACTTCATGGTAGGCTTCTTTATGCCGTCAGGCGCCTCCGCGCAGAACACTGCTCGCGTTCTCTGGACAAACAGGCTACATGCCAATGCACGAGCGCGATCCCTACACTGGTGAGATCGCCGCAGGCACGGTGGAAGTCCTCATCGAAGTGCGTCGCCAAGAGGCACTGCTCAAGACCGGAGCGCTGCAGAGCGCGATCTTCAATAGCGCCAACTTTTCGAGTATCGCGACGGACGCGAAGGGCGTCATCCAGATCTTCAATGTCGGCGCCGAGCGCATGCTCGGCTACGCGGCCGCCGACGTGCTGAATAAGATCACGCCGGCCGACATCTCGGATCCGCAGGAACTGATCGCCCGCGCTGAGGCGCTCAGCGCCGAGCTGGGCACTTCTATCACGCCGGGTTTCGAGGCGCTGGTGTTCAAGGCCTCGCGAGGAATCGAGGACATTTACGAACTCACCTACATCCGTAAAGACGGCAGCCGCTTTCCCGCGGTGGTCTCGGTCACGGCGCTGCGCGACGATCAAGACGAAGTGATTGGCTATCTGCTGATCGGTACCGACAACACCGCGCGCAAGCAGGCCGAAGAGGCGCTCCTCAAGGCGGGAGCGTTACAGAGCGCGATTTTCAACAGCGCGAACTTTTCCAGTATTGCGACCGACGCGAAAGGGGTGATCCAGATCTTTAACGTCGGCGCCGAGCGTATGCTGGGTTACACGGCCGCCGACGTGATGAACAAGATCACGCCGGCCGACATCTCCGATCCGCAGGAAGTGATTGCCCGCGCGAAAGCATTGAGCGTCGAACTCGGCACGCCGATCGAGCCGGGCTTCGAGGCGCTGGTGTTCAAGGCCTCGAGAGGGATCGAGGATATTTATGAGCTCACGTATATCCGCAAGGACGGAAGTCGCTTTCCAGCAGTCGTGTCGGTCACCGCGCTGCGCGACGAGCAGGATGCCATCATCGGCTATCTGCTGATCGGCACCGACAACACCGCACGCATGCAAGTCGAAGCGGAGCGG